>NZ_CP013362.1:909100-1212133 GCF_001718315.1 Burkholderia diffusa
CGCACCTTGTCGACGTCGGTGCTCTTCGCCTTCTCGACCGCCTGCTTCCACATGTGGATGCCGACATAGGTCGCTTCCATCGGATCGTTGGTCACGCGCTTCGCGCCGCCCGGCAGGTTGTTCGCCTTCACCCACGCGGCGAACTGGTCCTTGAACTTCGTGTTCGTCGGGTTCTTCACCGACATGAAGTAGTTCCACGCCGCGAGATGGCCGACGAGCGGCTTCGTGTCGATCCCGCGCAACTCTTCCTCGCCGACCGAGAACGCGACCACCGGCACGTCGGTCGCCTTGATTCCCTGGTTGCCGAGCTCCTTGTAGAACGGCACGTTCGAGTCGCCGTTGATCGTCGAGATCACGGTCGTCTTGCCGCCCTGCGCGAAGTTCTTGATGTTCGCGACGATCGTCTGGTAATCGCTGTGGCCGAACGGTGTGTAGACCTCCTGAATGTCGGCGTCCTTTACGCCCTTCGATTTCAGGAACGCGCGCAGGATTTTGTTGGTCGTGCGCGGATACACGTAGTCGGTGCCGAGCAGGAAGAAGCGCTTCGCGCCGCCGCCTTCCGCGCTCATCAGGTACTCGACGGCGGGGATCGCCTGCTGGTTCGGCGCGGCGCCCGTGTAGAACACGTTGCGCGACATTTCTTCGCCTTCATATTGCACCGGGTAGTAGAGCAGGCCGTTCAGTTCCTCGAACACCGGCAGCACCGACTTGCGCGACACCGACGTCCAGCAGCCGAACACGCATGCGACCTTGTCCTGCGTGAGCAGCTGGCGCGCCTTCTCCGCGAACAGCGGCCAGTTGGAAGCGGGGTCGACGACCACGGGCTCGAGCTTGCGGCCCATCACACCGCCGCTCTTGTTGATGTCGGCGATCGTCATCAGCGCCGTATCCTTCAGCGACGTTTCGGAGATTGCCATCGTGCCCGACAGCGAATGCAGGATGCCGACCTTGATCGGGCCCGTGCCCGCATCGGTCGCGTGCGCGAACGGACTCTTGCCCGCCAGCGCGAGTGCACCGGCCATCGAACCGAACTTCAGCAGGCTGCGACGTTTCATCGAGTTCCCCTTGACGTGTTGGACAGGCGTGCGCCGTGACGGCGCCGGCATCGAACTAACGCAAGGCATGTGCCAGTCGCTCGGATGCACGCCGGGCGTGCCTGTGAGGCGCGGCGCAGGGCGTCCGCGTGGTGCGCGTGACGCGTCGTGCAGCATCCGCGATCCGTTGCGGTGCAGTCGCGCGGGCGCAAATGGTGCACGGCGCGCGCCCTTGTGCGAGCGCGAACGCCGCTCGTTGACGGGCGTGCGGAACGTGATCGATGCGCATGCATCCAGTGGCGTCATGTCGGCGTTGACGTGCCCACGGGAGGTGAAGTGCGGCGGGAAGGGCGAAGCGATCCGCTCGACGGGTGCGATGCTCGGGTGCGCTCGCGGTCGTTCGTCATCGAACGGCCGCGGATAGCCGGCGCGCCGAAGCAATCGAAGGAGAGGGAACGGGGAGCCCAAACGCGAACGGGCGCGCCATGCGCGCCCGTTCGGCGGATCGGAGCGATCGGCTGCAACGCTGCCGGTCGCCATGGCGGCGCGCGATGCGCCGCCGGGAACGTCAGTAACGCGGCACGGAGGGATCGACGTCGCGCGACCACGCGTCGATTCCGCCTTGCAGGTTGTACAGCTTCGTGAAGCCGCGCGATTCGAGGAACATCGCGACTTGGGCGCTGCGCATCCCGTGATGGCACACGCAGACGATTTCCGCTTCGTCGTCGAGCTCCTCGCTGCGCGCGGGAATCTGCTGCATCGGGATCGACACGCTGCCGGCGATCTGCGCGGTCGAGATTTCCCACGGCTCGCGCACGTCGAGCACGACCGGCGCGGGACGCGCCGGATCGCGAAGCCATTCCGCGAGCATCGCGGGTGTCAGGATCTGCATGAAAGCTCCGCCGCTCAGAACTTGAAGCGCGACGGCTCGATCGCGTTGACGAGGTGATTGACGTAGGTTTCGAACACGTCGGCGACACGGTACTGCTTGTCATCGATACGCGTGATGATCTGCGCCTTCATCACCGGACGGCCGCCGACGAACGCCGACAGGCGGCCGCCGATCTTCAGCTGTTCGAGCATCTGTTGCGGCACGACCGGCAGGCCGCCCGCGACGCAGATCACGTCGTACGGCGCCTTGTCGGGCCAGCCGAGCGAGCCGTCGCCGAGCACGACTTCCGCGTTCGTCACGCCGTCGTTGCGCAGGTTGTCCGCCGCGAACTTGGCGATGGCCGGATCGATATCGACAGCCGTCACGTGCTGCGCGCGATGCGCGAACAGTGCGGCCAGGTAGCCCGAACCTGCGCCGATGACGAGCACGTTTTCGTGCTTCTTGACCGCCAGTTCCTGCAGCACGCGCGCTTCGACGCGCGGGAACAGCATCTTGCTGCTGCCGCCGGGCAGCGGCAGCTCGAGGTCGGCGAACGCGAGATCGCGGTGTTCGGGCAACACGTAGTTTTCACGCTTGACGATCGACAGCAGGCCCAGGACGTCCAGATCCAGCACATCCCACGGCCGGATCTGTTGTTCGATCATGTTGAAACGCGCGTTTTCGATATTCATGGTGTGGTCACGCAGCCAGGTCGGCCATCAGCGGGGATAGAGAAACTTCGTGATTGTACCAAACGGGGCGGCGGCGAAGCCTTCAGACGGCCTGCAACAGACCTTTACCCCTTGCTCTTCTTGATCTGTGCCTCGAATGCGAGGTCGAGCTTGCTGGCCTTGCGCGGTTTTTTGGGGCCGAATTCGTCGACGAACCTGACGAATTCGTCGAGCGGCAGCGGCTCGCTGCGCTTCTCGGCGGTGCCGCCGGAGCGGTCGACCAGATAGAACAGGCCGCCCGCCATCGCGACGGCCGCGAACTGCGGGTTGCCGGAACGGGTCTTCAGGCGTTCGACCGCGTTGGTTGCTTTGGTGGTGCGCATCGTGCGGGTTCTTGCAGGGGCGTTGAGCCCGTTACTCTATCAAACCGGCCGCCCGCATGCGGCCGTGCGGTGTCAGACGGTGCGCGAGTAGCGTTGCCGCGGCGTCTGGCCGAGGTAGGCGTCGAACGCCATTGCGATATTGCGCACGATCATCCGGCCGGCCGGGTGGATCGTCAGGCGGTCGCCGCCGATGGTCAGCAGCCCGTCCTGCTCGAACGTGCGCAGCGCGTCGAGCTCGCGCGCGAAGTGATCGGCGAAGCGGACCCCGTGCGCAGCCTCGATATGCGAGAACGGCAGTTCGAGGTTGCACATCAGCTGAGTGATCACGTCGCGGCGCAGCCGGTCGTCGGGCGTGAGCCGCACGCCGCGCGCGATCGGCAACCGGCCCGCGTCGAGCGCGGCGCCGTACGCCGGCAGGTCTTTCGCGTTCTGCGCGTAGACGTCGCCGACCTTCCCGATCGACGACACGCCGAAGCCGACCAGATCCGTATCCGCGCGCGTGCTGTAGCCCTGGAAGTTGCGCTGCAGCGTGCCGTTTCGCTGCGCGCGCACGAGTTCGTCGGTCGGCCGCGCGAAGTGATCCATCCCGATGTACACGTAGCCGGCCTGCGTCAGCATGTCGATTGCGAGGCCGAGCAGCGCGACGCGCGTTGCGGGCGGCGGCAGCGTCGCATCGTCGATCTGCCGCTGCATCTTGAACAGGTGCGGCATGTGCGCGTAGCCGAATACCGAGAGGCGATCGGGCGCGAGTTCGATGATCGTCTCGAGCGTGCGCGCGAACACGGCGACCGTCTGATGCGGCAGCCCGTAGATCAGGTCGACGCTGACCGAATGAAAGCCAGTCGTGCGTGCGGCCGACAGCAGGTCGGCCGTCATCTCGAGCGGCTGGATCCGGTTGATCGCCTGCTGCACGACCGGATCGAAGTCCTGCACGCCGAGGCTCAGCCGGTTGAACCCGATGTTGCGCAGGTGGACGAGCGTCGCGGGCGTGACCGTGCGCGGGTCGATCTCGATCGAGAACTCCGCGTCGGCGTCCGGCGCGAGCGCGAAATGTTCGCGGGTGGCCACCATCAGCTCGGCCGTTTCGTCGTCGGACAGGAAGGTCGGCGTGCCGCCGCCCCAATGCAGCTGCGTGACCGGGCGCGAGGGGTCGAACAGCGCAGCCTGCAGCGCCAGTTCGCGCTTCAGTTGATCGAGATACGGGCGCGCGCGGCGGCGGTTGTTGGTCGCGATCTTGTTGCAGCCGCAATAGAAGCAGGCCGTATTGCAGAACGGGATGTGGAAGTACAGCGACAGGTCGCTCGACGACGCGCCGGGATCGGCTGCGGCGCGTACATAGTCGGCCGGGTTGAAATCGTCGCGGAACTGCAGCGCGGTAGGGTAGGACGTATAGCGCGGCCCGTTCGTGCCGTACTTCGCGAGCAAATCGGGACGGAACAGTGTGTCGGCAGAAGCGGAATTCATGATGGTCTCGCGCTTTTTAGATGCTTTCGAGTATATAAACGCGCGTTCCGGCTGCATTGTGTAATAACGTCGCAGCCGGCGGTGGCACAATGCGCGGTGGGCTGCCGGCCGCTGTGTCCGGTTGCCGCACCGTTTTTCGTTGTTCGTGAGAGAGCCGAGTGTCCGTCGAAATGCCTGTCCATCCGGCGCCCGCCGATGTCCCGCCGCCGCATGCATGCCGCGAGCGGTGCGGCGCGTGCTGCATCGCGCCGTCGATTTCCTCGCCGATTCCGGGGATGCCCGACGGCAAGCCGGCCGGCGTGCGCTGCGTGCAGCTCGGCGATGACCTGCGCTGCCGGATCTTCGGCCGGCCCGAGCGTCCCGCGTGCTGTTCGGGGCTGCAGCCGTCGGCCGAGATGTGCGGCGCGTCGCGCGACGACGCGCTCGCGTGGCTGACGCGCCTCGAAGCCGTGACGCAGCCGTCGCCGGGCGCCGGCGCGGCCCGCTGACGCATTGCCCGCGCCGTTGTTCACCGGCACGCGCATGGAACCGGCGACATGCGCCGAAGCACTAACTTCGGTGCCAGGCCTTGCTTGCGGCCGAGCCGGTAACCCGGCTGCCGCCTCGCCCGATACAGGAGATTGTTCAGCATGACCGCATCTTGCACGCCCGGCCGGCGCCGCTTTCTCGCCGCCTGCGCCGGCGCCATCGGCGTGTCGGTATCGCTCGCCGCGTGCGCGTCGACGTTCCCGTTCATCCCCGATCACTACACGTTCTCGCGCGGCGACGTGCAGAAAGCCGTCGCACGCAAGTTTCCGTACCAGAAGACGGTCGCGCAGGTCGTCGACGTGTCGCTCGCCAATCCGGCCGTCAACCTGCTGCCCGACCAGAACCGCGTCGCCGTGCAGCTCGACGCGCATTTCGCGAGTCCGTTCCTGCGCGAACCGGTGAGCGGCAAGTTCACCGTGTCGGGCCAGCTGGCTTACGACGCGCCGAGCCGCTCGGTCGTGCTGAAGGCGCCGGCCGTCGACAGCCTCGTGCTCGACGGCAACGCGCAGATGTACGCGCAACAGGTCGGCGCGGCCGCCGGCCTGCTCGCGACGCAGTTGCTGACCAACTATCCGATCTACACGTTCAAGCCCGAGCAGCTGCAATTTGCCGGAGTGACCTACGAACCCGGTACAATTACGATCCTTACAAACGGCATACGCGTGGCGATCGTCGAAAAGTGACGGCGCACCGCGCGCGGCCGGGCGGGCCGCGGCGGTGACGCGGCCCTTTCTTTCGACTACTTCGGAGTTGGGCCACGGATGGACTGGATCCTGATCTGCAAGGCATTGATCCTCGGCGTCGTCGAGGGGCTGACGGAATTCCTCCCGGTGTCGAGCACCGGCCACCTGATCGTCGCGGGCAGCTTCCTGAATTTCAACGACCCGCACGCGAAGACCTTCGACGTCGTGATCCAGTTCGGCGCAATCCTCGCGGTCTGCTGGGAATACCGGCAACGGATCGCGTCAATCGTGTCCGGGCTGCCGAGCCGGCCCGACGCTCAGCGCTTCACGCTGAACGTCGTGATCGCGACGATTCCCTCGATCGCGCTCGGCCTGCTGTTCGAGAAGAAGATCAAGGCCGTGCTGTTCTCGCCGGTGCCGGTCGCGTTCGCGCTCGTCGTCGGCGGCGCGATCATCCTGTGGGCCGAGGCGCGGCAGCGCGAACGCAGCGAGCCGCCGCGCGTGCAATCTGTCGATGCGCTCACGCCGCTCGACGCGCTGAAGGTCGGCATCGCGCAATGTTTCGCGCTGGTGCCGGGCATGTCGCGCTCGGGCTCGACGATCATCGGCGGGATGCTGTTCGGCCTCGAGCGGCGTGTCGCGACCGAATTCTCGTTCTTCCTCGCGATTCCGATCATCTTCGGCGCGACGCTCTATGAAACCGCCAAGGACTGGCAGGCGTTTACGGTCGATTCGCTCGGCCTGTTCGCGCTCGGGCTCGTTGCCGCGTTCGTCAGCGCGTTCGTGTGCGTGCGCTGGCTGCTGCGTTTCGTCGCGACGCACGACTTCACCGTATTCGCGTGGTACCGGATCGCGTTCGGCCTGTTCGTGCTGTTGGTCGGTTACAGCGGATGGCTGAACTGGGCGTGACGCCGGGGCGGGGGCAAAGCGCTTCCAATAGAAAACGGCCCGATCGGCAGCAGATGCCGGTCGGGCCGTTTGTCATTGCGCGGCGTGCAGCGTGCGTTGCGCGCCTGCGTGTTGTGGTCAGCCGGCGCGCTTGCGGAACACCAGATCCCACACGCCGTGGCCGAGCCGCAGCCCGCGACGTTCGAACTTCGTGACGGGGCGGTAGTCGGGGCGCGGCGCGTAGTCGGCGGCCGTGTTTTCGAGCGTCGGTTCGGCGCCGAGCACCTCCAGCATCTGTTCCGCGTAGTTTTGCCAGTCGGTCGCGCAGTGCAGGTACGCGCCGGGCTTCAGGCGCGAGGCGAGGTGCGCGACGAGCGGCGGCTGGATCAGCCGGCGCTTGTGGTGGCGCGCCTTGTGCCACGGATCCGGGAAGAAGATGTGCACGCCGTCGAGGCTTTCCGGCGCAAGCATGTGCTCGAGCACCTCGACCGCGTCGTGCTGGATGATGCGGATGTTCGTCAGATCCTGCTCGCCGATCAGTTTCAGCAGCGCGCCGACACCCGGTTCGTGCACTTCGACGCCGAGGAAGTCGTCGTCCGGACGGTGCGCGGCAATTTCGGCGGTCGATGCGCCCATCCCGAAGCCGATCTCCAGGATGCGCGGCGCGCGGCGGCCGAACACGGCGTCCCAGTCCGGGATTTCCGCCGCGTACGGAACGACGAAGCGCGGACCGAGCTCGTCGAGCGCGCGGCGCTGGCCGGTCGACACGCGGCCGGCGCGCGTCACGAAGCTGCGGATGCGGCGGCGGTGCAGCGGATTGACTTCGTCGGCGCCGTCGGGGGCTTCGTCGGGAAGGGCGGCATCGTCCGGCGGCAGGCCGGCTTCGTTCGGATCGTCGTGCATCATCGGTGACAGAGAAAGGCTCGGTTTGGGCGCGGGCCGTCATGCGCAGCGGTGCTGCCGGATGAACTGGCAGATGGTACAAAAAAGCCGCCTTCGACGAGGCGGCTCTTGCGCAGGCTGCCGAGCAGCCGAAGGTGGAGCGGGCGATGGGAATCGAACCCACGTCATCAGCTTGGGAAGCTGAGGTAATGGCCATTATACGACGCCCGCAGAACGTGTAATTCTACAGGGTTTGGCTCAGATGTTGCAAGCGAGGCGTTTTTGGCCGCTCGTCTCGAAGCAGGGCATGGGCTCGGTGGTTGAACAATGGATGGCCGGGAGCGGACGTCCACGATCGGCCGGAAGCGGTCCGTCATCGCAACGCCGACCGGAATGCGCAGGCGGCGCCCGCGCGCAAGCCGTGTCGAAAAGCGGGCCGTGTCGAAAATAGACGAGTCGGTGTCGGACGCATACAAGTTCCAGCACAGCTTTCGAACTAACGTGACAGACCTTTTACCCGATCGTTAGTCTGGAGCCGACATGTCCGATTTCATCACCGTTCTGCGCAAAACCTGTCCGACCCCGGTGGTCGACGCGACCAAGTGGAAGCGCATCGGCGGCGATCCGCATACCGTGAACCTCAACGCGTACCTGTCGAAGGATGGCAGCAAGATCATGGGCACCTGGATCTGCACGCCGGGCAAGTTCGAGGTGAATTACGAGAAATGGGAGTACTGCCACTTTCTCGACGGCTACTGCATCATCACGCCGGAAGGCGAGGAGCCGGTGCACCTGAAGGCCGGCGACGTGTTCGTCATCGAACCGGGCATGAAAGGAACGTGGGAAGTGGTGGAGACGGTGCGCAAGTATTTCGTCTTCGCGTGAGCGGGTCTGTCGGTTCGACTCGCGCACCAGCACCGGTTGAACCGATGCGTTGAAACGCACCTGTACCCGTGCCGACGAGCAGGGCTTTCAGCCGAAATCGCAATCAGAGGATTCCGGCTCGATAAAACTCGCTCCACCCCGAAAATAA
Organism: Burkholderia diffusa; assembly: GCF_001718315.1. Classification (NCBI taxonomy): domain Bacteria; kingdom Pseudomonadati; phylum Pseudomonadota; class Betaproteobacteria; order Burkholderiales; family Burkholderiaceae; genus Burkholderia; species Burkholderia diffusa. The sequence continues at coordinate 917,538 of NZ_CP013362.1, forward strand.
CGCGCCGAGCGTGGTCGCGCGTCCGCGCAGCGTTGTCCGGCACGACGCGATTCGACAACGTCGGCGCGACGCTCACTGCTCGATGCTCAGGGCCTTTTCGATCGCGGCAATCAATCTGAATGCATCGTCTCGACCGATCAGGAGGCCGCGACTGGTGTACTCGCAGCCGAACGCGTAGAAGCTCGGCAGAAGCGTGATCGCATCGTTCTGTCGATCGAAATCGACCTCGCATTTCGTCAACGGGAAGAATGGAGGGGCCTCGACGGTCGGCTGGTACACGACGTTCTCCTAATAGAGCTTGCGAGGCGGCAGCATGCGTTTCGCGCGCAGGCGCTGTCTCGCGACGGCGCTGGCTTTCTTGCGCTTGCGCTCGGTGGTCGGCTTTTCATAGCCAGTGCGACTGCGCAGTTCGCGGATCAGGCCCGTCTTCTCGATGTTTCGCCGGAAGCGCCGGAGCGCGACATCGACAGGTTCGTTGGGCTTGAGGATGATCGTCGTCATGTAGGTCCTGTTTCAAGATATGCGTGGAGGAAACTAGCCGAGTCGGGTCATCACGGCACTCGCGATCTCGTCGGATTCGAATTCGGAATATCCGGCACGAATCGACAGTGCGCGCACGGCGGCGAACATCTGCAACTCGGGTTGATGACGCAACGCGGAACCGGCGAGGGCGTCGTGCGGGACCGCGTCGGTCACGGAGATTTCGCGCCGTTCGATCAGGCGGAGGAGTTCGTCGATGATCATTTCGTCGTCCGAATCAGGGTGCCGTCGTGGTGACGCCGCGGCATGAATCGTCAATGGGAATCGGCGAAGAGCGGCTGCTCGCCGCGATTGCCATCGATGATCTCCTCCGCGTAGCGAACGGACGCCCGACGCGCTTCGCCCGCCGATTCGAACGGCGCGTTCTCGAGCAGCCGGAATGTTTCGCTGCGGGTCAGCGTGTCGGTGGTGCCGCGCAGGCAGATTTTCACGGCCGCGTCGAAGCCGCCGGCGTAGTTGTGCGGATTGCCGTTCTGCGATGGAATGTGCGGGTAGATCAGCGGATAGATTTCGAAGCCGCGATAGAGATGCATGCTCATGATGAACTCCTGGGTTCGTCCGCGATAAATCCCATGGACGAACGCATCCAACCGGTATCACCGCGGCGCGGCGTGACGGGTGGGGTGAAAAAGGCAGCAATGCGCGCGGGTAACGGCGCGACGCAATGAGAGGGCAGACGGCGGGGCGAGCGGCGAGTTGAGTAACGCAGGCTCGGACAAAATTCATCATACGCGCCTCACGTCGGATGTCCATCTAATTCGCGGCCGTGCCAGTGGGGCGCGATGGCGGCGTCGACCCGCGCGGCCCGCCTCGCGCATGACGCAGAATTCATCCGCACATCGATGCGGTACGGCGCGATTCGGGCGATTCCGATCGAGTTACGTGACCTCACGGCGCGTGGCGTTGCGATGGCGTCGAGCCTGCTCGCCGAAGCGAAGCTGCTCGAACGCTACGGCGGCCTGCGCCCGGACTGCGACGTCCTCGTGTTCGATCCGGTGCATTGCTACGGCCTGCCGGGCTACCTGCAGATCGTCGATCATTTCGTGTCGAACGGATGGCGCCGCGATGCGTTCTGGCCGCACGGCGGTCATCCGTTCTCGCTGCACGACGTGTCGACGCTGGGGCCACGCGGAGCCGAAGTCAGTCCGTTCGCGTTCCGTCCGTTCAACGGGTTGGCGGACGGCGAATCGGTCGATGACGGCTACGCGGCCGTGCCGCAGGCGCAGGGCATCGGCTTCGAGCTTCATGCCGATGCGTGCCGTGCGTTTCGCGCGGTGGCCGGCCTGTGAACGGCGCGGACGACTTTCAGCGCGCGCCGAGTGCAAAGCGGGCCATGAACTCGAGCATCATCGCCGCGACGAACTACGCGAGCGCGCGGTCGCCCCCCGTGCGGCAGGCCTGTGCGCCGTAGGCAAGCCGCCGTCACCCGATCGCGTGCACGCCGACCAGCAGCACCGCGCCGAAGACGATCAGCAATAGCGCGTGGATGCGCGTGACCATCACGCACACCGTCGACGCGACCGCGATCGCCCGCGCGGGCCAGCCGCCGTCGAGCGCCTGCAGCAGCACCCAGACCGACGCGAGGATCATGCCGGCCGCGACCGGGCGCAGACCGGCCTCGAGCGCGACCTGCCAACGTGCGCCCTGGTGGCGCCGCCACAGATGTGCGATGCCGTAGATCAGGAACGCGGTCGGCCCGAACAGCGCAAGCGTCGCGATGACCGCGCCCCAGAAGCCCGCCACCTGCCAGCCGATCAGCGTCGCGAGCAGCGAGCCGGGGCCCGGCGCCATTCGAGCGATTGCGAAGTCGTTCACGAACTGCGTGGCCGTCATCCAGTGATGCACGTCGACGACCTGCCGCTGGATGTCGGCGATGATCGCCTGACCGCCGCCGATCGTCGCGATCGACAGCGGCGCGAATACACCGAACAGGGCGGCGTAGCGCGATGAGGCCGTCATCGTTCGTCGCGTCCGACGGTGGGGGCGGCCGCGCGGCGATATTCGAGCGCGACGCTCAGCGTGCCGCCGATCAGCACGGTCCATACGAGCGGCCAGTGCAGTACCGCCACCGACATGAACGTGAGCGCCGCCACCGAGAACGGCAGCGCGCGGCGCGGCAGACGTCGCACCGCGGTGATCGCCATCGAGATCGACAGCCCGATCGCCGCGGCGGCCGCGCCCGCGAGCGCGACGTGCGTGAACGTAAAGCGCGTCAGCGTCGAGAACGCGACGCCGAACAGCACGATCAGCACGGCCGGCGGCGCGATGATGCCGGTGAAGCCTGCCACCGCGCCGCGCCATCCGGCCAGCCGGTAGCCGATCCAGATCGCGAGGTTCTTCACGTTGACACCCGGCAGCGCCTGCGACAGCGCAAGGCCGTTGAGGAACGCTTCCTCGTCGAGCCAGCGCCGCTCGTGTACGAAGTCGCGCATCATGCGCCCGCTCAGCCCGCCGCCGAAGCTGGTCAGGCCGATCTGCGCGAATGCGACGAACAGTGCGAGGACGCCGGGCGGTGGAGCAGCGCCGTCGGGCGGCGCGGAGGGGGGCGGTGTGGGGGAGGGCGGCATCGTACGAACGGGACGCGGCGGGTGGGCAATCGTCCATCGTAGCAAGCGGCGCCTGTCAGCACGCTGACATCGCGCCGGCGGCGATGTCGGTGCCGCCCTGCCGACGTGCAGGCATCGAAGCCGTCGCCCGGCTACGCGCGCACGACGGTCACGCCCGCCGCCTCGATCGGCTCGGTCAGCGCTGCATCGGTTTCCTGTTCGACCACGATCGCTTGCGCGAGCGCGAGCTCGCCGATCACGAATTGCGACGCCGCTCGCAGTTTGGATTGCGAAGCCAGCACGACCGTCTCGCCGGCGCGTCCGGCCAGCGCGCGCTTGATCGCCGCTTCCTCGAAATCGCCGGTGCTCAGACCCGCGACCGGGTGAACGCCGGTCACGCCCATGAAATACAGGTCCGCGTGGATGCGCGAGATGCCTTCCATCGCCGCGGCGCCCACCGCGACGATCGAATGCTTGTACAGCCGTCCGCCGATCAGGATCACATCGATCGACGGATGCGCGGCCAACGCGACGGCGACGCTCGGGCTGTGCGTGACGATCGTTGCGCGCAGGTCGGGCGGCAATTGGCCGACGAGCAGCGCCGACGTCGTGCCGCCGTCGACGATCACGACCTGCCCGGGCGAGATCATTTGCGCGGCCCGGCGCGCGATACGCCGCTTTTCCGCCGTTTCGAGCGTCTCGCGCTGCGCGAACGACGCGAGCGCCGGCGACGCGGGCAGCGCGCCGCCGTGCACGCGCTGCAGCAGGCCCTCGGCCGCCAGCTCGCGCAGGTCGCGCCGGATCGTGTCCTCGGACACGCCGAATTGCGCGCTCAGCTCTACGGCCAGCACCTGGCCGTCGCGGGCGAGCGCGTCGAGAATCGCCTTCTTGCGTTGGGTCGTCAGCATCGGATTTGCACGAAATTTCTTGAAATTGCACGAATCTGCACGTTACCATGAGCGCCGTCACTTGTCGAATGGGAGACCATCATGGCTGCAACGCGGGACCGCGTCCGCATCGTCGATACGACGGTGCTGTCCGATGACTGGTATGTGCTGAAGAAGGTAACGTTCGATTTCCAGCGCCGCGACGGCACGTGGCAGCGCCTGAGCCGCGAAACGTACGACCGCGGCAACGGCGCGACCATCCTGCTGCGCAACGCGGCGACGGGCGACGTGCTGCTCACGCGGCAGTTCCGGATGCCGGCGTTCGTCAACGGGCACGACGGGATGCTGCTCGAAGCCGCGGCCGGGCTGCTCGACGACGCGACGCCCGACGCTCGCATCCGCGCGGAGGCCGAAGAGGAAACCGGCTATCGCGTGCGTGGCGTGCGCAAGGTGTTCGAGGCGTTCATGAGTCCGGGCTCGGTGACGGAAAAGCTGCATTTCTTCGTCGGCGAATACGATGCGTCGCTGCGCACCGGCGATGGCGGCGGCATCGCGGAAGAGGGCGAGGATCTCGAGGTCGTCGAGATGCCGCTGCACGCGGCGCTGGATGCCGTCGAGCGTGGCGAGATCGTCGACGCGAAGACGATCATGCTGCTGCAGTACGTCGCGCTGCGGGAACCTGCGGGCGGGCACACCGCGACCGCGTGATAACGGCGGCGCGGCGCCCGAACCGGCGTATGATCGCGCGACGCCATTCGCGCTCCGTTCGACGCTCCCGCTGCTTCATCATGCCGATTTCCGACTCGTTCGACTCCACCGGTTCCACCGATTCCAGCGCCGATGCCGCATCATTGCCGGCCCATCTGGTCGCGTCCGCCGTCGAGGCGCTCGCGCGCGCCGATGCGTTGCTCGTGACGGCCGGCGCCGGCATCGGCGTCGATTCGGGGTTGCCCGATTTCCGTGGCACGGACGGCTTTTGGCGCGCGTATCCGGCGCTGCGCCACGAACGTTTCGAATTCCACGAGATCGCCTCCCCGCAGGCGTTCCGCGCGCATCCGCAGCTTGCGTGGGGCTTTTACGGCCACCGTCTCGGACTCTACCGGCAGACGGTGCCGCACGCGGGCTTCGCGATCCTGCGGCGCTGGATGAACGCGATGCCGAACGGCGGCTTCGTGCTGACGAGCAATGTCGACGGCCAGTTCCAGAAGGCCGGTTTCGACGCGGCGCGTATCGTCGAGATTCACGGGTCGATTCATTCGATGCAGTGCCTGCGCCCGTGCTCGGACGACACGTGGGACGCCGCGCCGTTCGTGCCCGACGTCGACGCGGCCGCGTGCCGGCTGGTCGGCGAGATGCCGCGCTGCCCGCGTTGCGGCGGCCTCGCGCGGCCGAACATCCTGATGTTCGGCGACAACGGCTGGCTCGGCGAACGCTACGACGCGCAGGAGCGGGCCCTGCAGGACTGGATCGCGCAAGCGGGATGGGTGACTGTCGTCGAGATCGGCGCGGGCACGGCGATTCCGACCGTGCGTCTCTCGAGCGAACGGCTCGGTGCGGACGTGATCCGCATCAACGCACGCGAAGCGCATGCCCGCCGCGCGGACGTGATTGGGCTGAAGGGCGGCGCGCTCGCGACGCTCGCCGCACTCGATCGCGCATGGCACGGCGGCTGAGCGGCGCGGCACGAATCGGCCGGCCGCGGCCCCGCGATCACGGCTGGGCGACGAGCGCCTGGACGAGCGCCGGCGCGATCGGGGAGCCGAGGCCCGTCACGTAGTCGTAGCCGCCCGCCGCATTGCAGATGCTGCCGCAAGTGCCGTTGGATCCGGTCGTCACGTCGTGGTAGTCGCTGCCGTACGCGTTTTTCCCGACCGTATAGAGCGTGTCGTAGGTGCCGCTCAGCGCGTGTTTGCCGGCTGCCGTACGCAACGAATTCGCGATCGCGACGAGCGCCGACCATTGCGGCGCGCCCGCGCTCGTGCCGCCGACCTGGAACCAGCCGGCCTGCCCCTGATAGGTGACCGAGTCGTACACCGCGAAGCCGCTGGACGGATTCGCATCGTAGCTGACGTCGGGCACGCCGCGCTTGCCGGCCACCGGCACGGGCCAGCCGGTCTGCCCGGCCGGCTCGGCCTCGATCGAACTGACGCCGCCGCCGCTGCCGCTCCACGCGGCCTCGCTGACATAGGCGCCGGACGCGTCGGTGGACAACGTCGTGCCGCCTACCGCCACCACGTACGGCGACGCAGCCGGGTACTCGGTGCCGGTGCCGCTGTCGCCGGACGACGCGACGAACGTGACCCCCGATACGTTGAAGTGGCTGTCGAAGCCGGTCTCGCTGCTGAACTCGTTGCCGCCGAAGCTCATCGACACGACCGATGCGCCGCGCTTGACCGCGACGTCGACCGCGGCCATCAGGTCGTTGAAGCTGGCCGACGCGGCCTCGACGAGCACGATCTTCGCCTTCGGCGCGATCGCATGCACCCATTCGACGTCGAGCGACATCTCGAGCGACCAGCCCGCGTCCGTCTTGGGTCGTGCGCCGCGCGCGTACACCTTCGTGAAACAGCCGTTCGATGAAGTGCAGGCCGGCAGCGAGAACGCGCTGCTGAACACGCCGAGATCGGCTTCGATCTTCGGATCGTCGTACGCGTCGACGATCGCGACGACCATCCCGTCGCCCTGGTTGGCGATCGAATCGAATCCGTACGCATGGCGGACGAGCGCGGGTGTGAGGCCGGCTACCGTGGCCGTGCTTGCGCGCTGTTTCGTATGGAACGGCGGGCGCGCATAGCCTTTCGGCGCGCGGGTGCCTTCGACGTAGGACGGCGGGCCGTTGTCCGCCGCGAGCGCGACGCTCGACGCGAGCAGCGTCATGCACAGTGCCGGAATCAACATGGATGACAGGCGGTAATTGATCATTTTTCGAGTCTCCATGTCGATGGAGTGGGGGCGAAATAATTTTACGAAATCGATCGAATGAATTGCATGGAATATCGGCCAGATTCGGGAATGTCTGGATTAGGGAAAACATGCGGAATGCCCATGACGCATGGCTTGCATGATTGGTGTGAGCGCGAGGCTGATTTTTCGACTTCGGGAAAATCTGATGAATAATGAATTCGTTTCTGGCGATTTGTAATGTCCTGCGTAATGCATCGGAAAATGTCCAACTCGGCGGCGCGTGGAAATAATGAAATGCATGATTCCGGCGCGACACCATCCGGTGCGCACCGGGGTGCCGGCCGGCGTTGCCGTCGCGGCGCGATTGCGCATACAGTTCGGCGTAGGTCGCATTCGCCATGCGGCTTCGTCAGCGAGGAGCTCCCTTGTTCTATTCGATCGTCGCGATCTTCGTCGGCGCCGGGCTTGGCGCATTGCTGCGCTGGTTCCTGAGCCTTGCGCTCAACGCGTTCTTTCCCGCCGTGCCGCTCGGCACGCTCGCCGCGAACCTGATCGGCGGTTACGTGATCGGCATCGCGGCCGTCGCGTTTACCTCCCGCGTCGGGCTGCCGCCCGAGTGGCGGCTGTTCGTGATCACCGGCTTCCTCGGCGGCCTCACGACCTTCTCGACCTATTCGGTCGAAGTAATGACGCACGCGGTGCAGGGCGAATTGGGATGGGCGTTCGCGGTGGCTGCCCTACACTTGACTGGATCGTTCACGCTGACGGCGCTCGGCATGTGGACCGCGCGCGCGTGGTTCGCGACGGCCTGAGCGCGCCGGCATCGGGAGGACGCGATGGACAGGGTCTTCTTGCGCTTCTATGTGCACGAGCAGCACCGGCTGCACTGGAAGCCGCTGTGGGAGTGGTTGCTCGAGGAGGGAAACCGGATGGGCGTCGCGGGCGGTTCCGCGTTTCGTGCGATGGCCGGCTTCGGCCGGCATCGCGTGCTGCACGAGGATCGCTTTTTCGAGCTGCAGGGTTCGCTCACGATCGAGGTCGAGTTCATCGTCACCGAGGACGAGGCCCAGCGGCTGATCGAGCAGGTGGCGCGCGAGAAAGTGCGCGTGTGCTACGCGATGATTCCGGCGCGCTTCGGGGTGATCGACACGCTCGAGGCGCCGCCGGCGCAGGGGCCGGCGGCGTAGCAACACGTCAGATGCCGAACATCGTCAGCGACACGGCAGCGCGCGTGACGATCATCAGCAGCACCTGCACGATCACGAACAGCAGGATCGGCGACAGGTCGATGCCGCCAAGGTTCGGGATCACGCGGCGCAGCGGGTTCAGGAACGGCGCGGTGAGCTGGTAGAGGATCGGCATAGCCGGCGAGCGCGGATTGAGCCACGACAGCAGCGCCATCAGGATCGTCATCCAGATCACGAGATTGAGCGCCCACTTCACGACGGTGAGCAGCGCGACCACGACGAGTGTCGCGATCACCGAGGCCGGATCCAGGCCGGCCATCACGACCATCAGCACCACATAGACGAGCGCGGTGAGGACAGCGGCGACGACGCTTGCCCAGTCGATGCCGCGCACGCCCGCGATCACGCGGCGCAGCGGCAGCACGAGCCAGTTGGTCGCCTGCAGCACGGCCTGCGTGACGGGGTTGTACGGCGGCACGCGGACGGCCTGCATCCAGACGCGCAGGATCAGTGCGGCGCCGAACAGCGTGAAGACGGTATTGAGCAGAAAACGGGCGATCTCGCCGAACATCGTTGGCATCCTTTTTATACAGTCGAGTAGCGTGCGGCCGCCAACGCCGGATGGCGGCGCATCGGCCGACACCTTATCACGCCTCGTCTCGCGGCGGGGAGGGGTGTCCGGTCGTGCGCTCGAGTGACGTTTCGACGGCCTGCGCAAGCGCCGGCAGCGCGGACGGCGGCGCCGCGCGCTTCGCCGCGAGCGCGACCGCGCGGCGTGTCATCAGCGCATACAGCGTCGCGTGGTCGCCGCCGCGCGCCTCGAGCAGCGCGAGCTGGCGTTCGACGATGCCGGTGTCGCCGCGCGAGACGGGGCCGGCCAGCGCGTTCGCGAGGCCCCTGTCGCGCGCGGTCTCGATCGTGCCGGCGAGCATCGGCAGCAGCGCGCGCAACGCGGCATCCTCGTCGAAGCCAAGGCCGCGCCACAGCTCGACCGCTTCCGACAGTCCGCACAGCGCGAAGCTCGCCGCGTAATGGGCGGCCGCGTGATACAGCATTCGGCCGCCGGCCGGAATCGACAGCGGGTGGCACCCGAGTGCGGCAGCAAGCCGCAGCAGCGTCGCGTGCAGCGCGCCGTCGGCTTCGAGCGTGACCGAGCAGCCGTCGATGCGGGTGAGGTCGGCGTCCGTGCCGCCGAACAGGTAGAGCGGATGGAAGCCGCCCGTGGCGGCGCCTTGGTGCTTTGCCGGGTCGAGCAGTTCGACCGCCGACGCGCCGCTGCAGTGAACGAGCGCCTGGCCCGTCGCGCGCGTCGCGTCAAACCGCAACGCCGCGGCGGTCGACGCGAGATGGTCGTCGGGCACGGTCAGGAAGATGAGGTCGGCGGCGTCGACGACCTGCTGCGGCGTGTCGACTGCCCGGCAGCCGTCGATGCGCGCCGCGAGTCCCGTGGCCGATTCCGACGTGCGGCTCGCGATCGCGACGACCGGAAAGCCGGCCGCGGCGAAACGCAAGGCGAGGCAGCGCGCCAGGCGGCCGGCGCCGATGAAGCCGAGGCGGGGAATGTCGGGGAGAGACATGGCGGGTCGTGAAGCGAAAATGGAGCAGTCGCCAGTATCGCAGGAATGGCGCGGCGGTCGCGAATGGGCGGTGGCGGTACCCAGCCGGGGCGGCCTGGACGGTGGCGTTCGGGCGACTGTCAAACACGCGCGGCGGTTCGCCCCGTCGAAGAATGGTTGAATCCGGCCCTTAATCGTGCGACGGCGATGTCCCGCCTGATTTGTCGGCGACTTGTCTCGAATTTGTAATCGTTGATTACGGAAGCGTACGCGCCGCGCTTGCCGGATTCGGTAAGACTGACCGGCCGGCAGGTCGCGATTTCGCTGGTCGGACGGAATCGCGGGATCCACAAGGAAGAGCGCCAATCCGCGCGGCCGTGCCGCACGGCGGCCGCAGCCGAGCGGAATTGCAATTTGCAACAAATGCGCGACACGCGAGGGCCGGGTTTTCGCTACATTGCATCCATGCGACGTGCATGCCCGCCGTTGCCGACAGGAGCGCACAAATTACCGCTCCAGCAGGAGAATCGAAGTGAAAAAGCTCATTCCGTTCATCGCCGCCGCCGCGCTGGCCCTCGGTACCGCAAGCGCCGCGCAGGCTCACGTGTCGATCGGGGTCGGCATCGGTATTCCGGTCGCACCAGCGTATCCCGTGTATGCGCCGCCGCCGCCCGTGTACTACGCACCACCTCCACCCGTGTATTACGCACCGGCGCCCGCCTACTATGCACCGCCGGCCGTGGTCGTCGGCGGTTATGGCGGCTACTACGGCCGTCCGTACTGGCGCCACGGCTACGGCGGGTGGGGTCACCACGGCTGGCGTCGTTGACGCATTCCGCGCGGCGGCCTGACCGCGCGGCAAAACGGCGCAACGTCCTTTACGGGCGTTGCGCCGTTTTTCATTTGGGGCGCGCCGCGTCCCGGCGTGCGACGGTCACGCCGCGTGGGCAATCAGGTCGCGGTAGCCGCCGACGATCACGCTGTACGAGAAATACGCGAACAGCAGCGCCGACGCGACGTGACACGCGCGCATCATCCCCGCGCCCGCGCGCTTGCGGCCCTGGCTCGCGAGTGTGCACATGAAGAGCGTCCACGCGAGGCCGCCGAGGAAGAAGCCGGACAGGAATACCGACGCCGTCGCCGGCGTGGTCGCGCCGGCTTTCGCAATCAGCGCGCCGCCGACGGCCGCGAACCACAGAATCGCGCTCGGCGACGACATCGCAAGCAGCATCCCGCGCACGAAGCTGCGCCGCGCGCTCGCACGCGGCTGCGGCGGGTCGTCGGCCGTGCCGTCGTTGGCGCCGCCGGCTGGCGCGAGGGCTTCACGCGTCATCTTCCACGTGAGGAACAGCAGCACCGCACCGCCGCCGATCCAGACGATCCAGCGCACGGCCTCGAATTGCAGCAACACGGCCATGCCCGCGAGCGCGAGCGCCGCGTAGACGAGATCGCCGACGCACGAGCCGACGCCGAGCCAGAATCCCGGCCGGAAGCCGTGCGACAGCGTCAGCGACAGCATCGCGACGTTGACGAGGCCGATGTCGAGACACAGCGACAGCGACAGGAAGAACCCGTCGGACAGCATCGAGGCAGGGGGGAAGCTCATCATCGTTCTTGTCGGGTGCGTTCAGGCGTGGACCTAGAGTCCGATTTCGTGCCAGAGACGGTCGACGCGCGCCTTCACGGCCGCATCCATCTCGATCGGGCGACCCCATTCGCGATTCGTCTCGCCGGGCCACTTGTTGGTCGCGTCGAGCCCCATCTTCGAGCCGAGGCCCGCGACGGGCGACGCGAAATCGAGATAGTCGATCGGCGTGCTATCGACCATCACGGTGTCGCGCACCGGGTCGACGCGCGTCGTGATCGCCCAGATCACCTCGTTCCAGTCGCGGATGTTCACGTCCTCGTCGACGACCACGATGAACTTCGTATACATGAACTGCCGCAGGAAGCTCCACACGCCGAACATCACGCGCTTCGCATGGCCCGCGTAGCTCTTCTTCATCTGGACGATGGCCATCCGGTAGCTGCAGCCTTCCGGCGGCAGGTAGAAATCGGTGATCTCGGTGAACTGCTTCTGCAGCAGCGGCACGAACACCTCGTTGAGCGCGACGCCGAGCACGGCCGGCTCGTCGGGCGGTTTGCCCGTGTAGGTCGAGTGATAGATCGCGTCGCGGCGCATCGTGATCCGCTCGACGGTGAACACCGGAAACCACTCCTGCTCGTTGTAGTAGCCGGTATGGTCGCCGTACGGGCCTTCGAGCGCGTGCTCGTATGCGGCCGCCGCGTTGCCGGCCGGCCGCGGCGGTGCGCCGGCCGGGCCAGGGGCGGGCGTGCCTTCCTGCGGATGGATGAAGCCCTCGAGCACGATCTCCGCGCGGGCGGGCACCTGCAGCGTGTCGACGCCGGGTGTCAGGCACTTCGCGAGCTCGGTGCGGCTGCCGCGCAGCAGGCCGGCGAACTGATATTCGGACAGCGAATCGGGCACCGGCGTCACCGCGCCGAGCGTCGTGGCCGGATCGGCGCCGAGCACGACCGCGACCGGATACGGCTTGCCGGGGTTCTTCAGCGCGAATTCGCGGAAGTCCAGCGCTCCGCCGCGATGCGCGAGCCAGCGCATGATCAGCTTGTTGCGGCCGATCAACTGCTGGCGGTAGATGCCGAGGTTCTGGCGCGGTTTGTTCGGCCCGCGCGTGACCGTGAGGCCCCACGTGACGAGCGGCCCCGCGTCGCCGGGCCAGCAGGTCTGGATCGGCAGCTTGTTCAGGTCGACGTCGGCGCCTTCCCAGACGATTTCCTGGCACGGCGGCGACGAGACAGATTTCGGCGCCATGTCCCATACGGCCTTCGCGAGCGACAGCAGCTTGCCGGCGTCCTTCAGGCTCTTGGGCGGATCCGGCTCCTTCAACGCCGACAGCAGCCGCCCGAGGTCACGGAGCGAGCCGAGCGCGGCGTCGTCGCCCGCATCGACACCCATGCCGAGCGCCACGCGGCGCGGCGTGCCGAACAGGTTGCCGAGCACCGGGAACGTATGGCCGGGCGGCGCGTCGAACAGCAGCGCCGGGCCGCCGGCGCGTAGCACGCGGTCGCACAGTTCGGTCATTTCGAGCACGGGCGATACGGGCTGCGTGACGCGCCGTAGTTCGCCGAGCGCCTCGAGGCGCTGGATGAAATCGCGTAAGTCTTTGTATTTCATGAAGAAGGTCCGGGCTACCCGCAATGCGGGCAGCGATGGGCGGGTGCAGCGGCCGGCTGCGACCCCGAATCGACCGACGATTTTACCCGGGCGGCGGCTCGCACGCCCGGTTCAGAAAAAAGTCGACCGCGCGCGGAACCCTTACGGCAGGGGGCTCGCGATCTGAAGGGTGATTCAAAATTACTTTTTGTTATAATTTCAAGGTTTTATAGTGTTGACGATCTATAAAACCCTGCTAGAATCCGCTCACATTGGTTGCAGGGTAAAAGGCTTCGAGCCGCCAATCACCGATCTTTGACGCAGCGCGTCACCGTCCGCCGAAACCTGCACGGCGTATTCGACGGCCTTTGTCGTAGTCCCAGCCAGCGCCACCAGACGCTGGTTTTTTGCGTGGGTGCCACCGCGTATGCCCGCCTCGCCCGATGTGCGAAGGTGCCGGCCCTCTTACACCGTGGCCTCGAACGGTACTTATACCGTTTCCCCGATGCTTGCGCGTCCCAACCAAGGCGCGCGGCGTCGTGATTCCGCGGCGCGTTTTCCGTCTCGCCATCGAGCTGAGCGAGCCGCACGAGTCATGTTCATGGGAGATGATCTGAATGAACGCTTGGTTATCGTGGCGTCCCAGTGAGCAGCATGCACAAATCGTGCGCAACATGCTGCGTCGCGGGACGCGTGTCAGTCACCATCTATTCAGCGTTGTCGGCTGTCTCGCTGTCGCGGTCGCGCTTGCCCTGTGGTTGCTGCCGACCGTGCGAGGGAACCTCGCCGCGAAGCTGATGCCGGTCGTATCCGCGGCCGTGCAGGCCGGTCCGGCCCGTCTGCTGACCGGTCATCCGCTGCCCAACTTCGCGCCCGCTGGCGCGCAGCCGCAGCAGGAAGACGCGCCCGAAACGGATGCGCTCGCCGTCGGCCTCGACGTCGTACCCGAAACAGCCGCGCAGAACGATGCGTCCGATCCGGCCCGTAACGGCCCGTCGCCTGTCGCGCTGGCCAAACTGATCCCGACCCAGCGGGTCCCGGCCGATGCGCGCGACGATCGTGCACTCGCGTCGAACCGCGAACAGGCGCTCGTCGCGACCTACCTGTCGCGCCGTTACCGGGTCGCGCAGGAGCCGCTCGGCCAGCTCGTCAAGGCTGCGTTCCAGACCGGCCGCGACGTCGGCCTCGATCCGCTGCTGCTGCTGTCCGTGATGGCGATCGAATCGGGCTTCAACCCGTACGCGGAAAGCGGCGTCGGCGCGCAAGGCCTGATGCAGGTCATGTCGAAGGTTCATTCCGACAAGTTCGAATATTTCGGCGGGACCGACACCGCGCTGCAACCGCTCGCGAACCTGCAGGTCGGCGCGCTCGTGCTGAAGGACTGCATCGCCCGCGGCGGCTCGCTCGCGAACGGCCTGCGCCTGTACAACGGCTCGACCAACCCGGACGACACAGCCTACGGCTCGAAGGTCATGGCCGAGCGCGGCCGCCTGCGCGACGTCGCTCATGGCCGCAGCGTCCCGGTCAATGCGCCGCAAGCGCCGGCGCAGCCGTCGAAGCCGATCGTGACCGCAGCCGTGACGGCGGCAGCCGGCGGCGCCAAGCGCGTGCATGCGACGCTCGACGGCGCGCAGCCGATCACCGCGAAGGCGACTGCCGCGCCGAAGGGCGCACCGCAGCAGGACGACGCGAGCGTCGACACCGCGAAGCAGCCGCACGGCGACCACTCGGAACTCGGCGCGTAACGTTCCGCGGTTCCGGCCAGGCTCCAGCAAAAAGGCACCCGATTCGGGTGCCTTTTCTTTTTTGCGCGGAGGCCGGCGTGCCGGCCGGGAAGGCGGATTCGCGCTCAGTGCCGGCCGAACAGTACCGCGAGCCGCTCGACGGCCTCTTCGAGGCGCGAGTAGGCGGTCGCATAGGACAGCCGGATATGGTCGCGCGGCGCATGCACGCCGAAATCCATGCCTGGCACCAGCACGACACCCGCGTCATGCAGCATCGCGTGCGTGAGCGCCGCGCTGTCGCCGGCCGCGGGATGGGCGACGCCGCCGCAGTGCGCATACACGTAGAACGCGCCGTCCGGCATCACGGGCACCGTGAAGCCGAGCTTCTCGAGCGCTGGCGCGATGAAGTCGCGGCGGCGCTTGAATTCGAGGCGGCGCGCCTCGTAGATGTCGAGCGCCGCCGGTTCGAAGCACGCGAGAGCCGCATGCTGCGCGAGCGCGGACGGGCAGATGAACAGGTTCTGCGACAGCTTTTCGAAGGTGCCGACGAGCGCGGGTGGCACGACGAGCCAGCCGAGCCGCCAGCCGGTCATGCTGAAGTACTTCGAGAAGCTGTTCACGGTGACGACATCGTCGCCGAACGACAGTGCCGACACGGGCGCCGCGTCGTAGCTGAGCCCCTGGTAGATTTCGTCGACGATCGTGAAGCCGCCGCGTACGCGCACGGCTTCGACGATCCGCTTCAACTCGTCCGGCTCGAGCGACGTGCCGGTCGGGTTCGACGGCGACGCGAGCAGCACGCCGCGCGTGCGGCTGCCCCAGCGCGTGCGGACGTCGTCCGCGGTGAGCTGGAAGCGCGCTTCCGGGCCACTTGGCACGAGCACCGGCCGGCCCTCGGCCGCCGCGACGAAGTGCCGGTTGCACGGATACGACGGATCGGGCATCAGCACCTCGTCGTCACGGCCGACGAGCGCGAGGCACGCGAGCAGCAGCGCGGCGGACGCGCCGGCCGTCACGACGATCCGCTCGGGGCTGATCGTGAGGCCGTAGGCGCGCGCATAGTGCGCGGCGATCGCTTCGCGCAGCGGCGCGATGCCGAGGGCACTCGTGTACTGCGTGACGCCGCGGCGCAACGCGGCGGCCGCCGCCTCGACGACGGGCTCCGGCGCGGTGAAATCCGGTTCGCCGATACCCATGTGGATAACATCGCGCCCGGAGGACTCGAGCCGCTGTGCCTCCTTCATCAATTCCATCACGTAGAAGGGCTGGATCGCGTCGACGCGTGCGGCGAGCGTGATGAGCGAATCGGCGGTGGTATTCATCGGTTGGGCGAAGCGGGGAGGGGAGGGAGAACGAAAAACGGGCGCTTGCGCGCCCGTCTGCCTGCGGAATCAGCCGTTGCGGCGCGCCTGCGTTTCGGCGGGGCGCAGCTTCGCGGCGAGCTTGTCGAGCACGCCGTTGACGTACTTGTAGCCGTCGGAGCCGCCGAACGTCTTGGCGAGTTCGACCGCTTCGTTGATGATCACGCGGTACGGCGTTTCGACATGATGCGTGAGCTCGAACGTCGCGATCAGCAGCACGGCGCGTTCGACCGGCGACAGCTGGTCGATCGGACGGTCCAGTGACGGCGTGATGGCTTCGACGAGCGTCGCATGCTCGCGAATCACGCCGTGCAGGATCGCGTCGAGCAGCTCCTTGTCAGCCTTGTCGTAACCGAGCGCGCCGCGCAGTTGCGCGTCGATCTCGCCGGAGGCCGCGTTCGACAGCAGCCACTGATACAGGCCCTGCGTCGCCAGCTCGCGCGATTGTCGGCGGGCGCTCTTCTTCATGCGCGCTCCTCTTCGTCGTCTTCGTCTTCTTCTTCGTCCTCGTCGTCGCCGAGCTGGTCGAGCGCCATCGTCAGGTTCGCCATCTCGACCGCGACGCGTGCGGCGTCACGACCCTTTTCGGTCATGCGCGCGACGGCCTGCTCGTCGTTTTCAGTCGTGAGGACCGCGTTGGCGATCGGCAGGTTGAAGTCGAGGCCGATGCGGGTGATGCCCGCGCCGCTTTCGTTCGACACGAGTTCGAAGTGGTACGTCTCGCCGCGGATGACCGCGCCGAGCGCGATCAGTGCGTCGAACTGGCCGCTTTCCGCGAGCTTCTGCAGCGCGAGCGGGATTTCCAGCGCGCCGGGCACCGACACGAGCAGCACGTCTTCACCGGAGACGCCGAGGCGCTCGAGTTCCTCGACGCATGCATCGGCAAGGCCGTTGCAGACGGGTTCGTTGAAGCGGGATTGCACGATGCCGATACGCAGGCCGTCGCCTTCGAGATTCGGTTGGTATTGTCCGATTTCCATGATCTGGTCCGTGGTGTGGATGAACGGTTATAGGGCGAAAGCGTCGTGGCGGGTTACGCGTGGGACGCCGGGCAGGACTTGGCTTCGCCGCCGGGCATCGGAATGAAGCCCGTGACTTCGAGGCCGTAGCCGGACATGCTGCCCAGCTTGCGCGGATTCGACAGCACCTGCATCTTGCCGACGCCGACGTCGCGCAGGATCTGTGCGCCGATGCCGAACGTCTTGAAATCGACCGGCCGGCGCTTCAGCGCAGCGGCCCTTTCTTCCTCGTCGAACGCCTTGAAGACGTCGATCAGATGTTCCTTCGTGTCGCCGCAGTTGAGCAGCACGATCACGCCGAGGTCGCGTTCCGCGATGTCGCGCATTGCCGCGTCGAGCGTCCACGAGTGCGTCGAGATGCTCGTCTCGAGCAGATCGAGGACCGACAGCGGCTCGTGCACGCGCACCGGCGTATCGACGTCGGGCGACGGCGTGCCGCGCACCAGCGCGATGTGCGGGGAGCCGCTCGGCTGGTCGCGGTACAACACCGCGCGGAACGTGCCGTGCGCGGTCTGCATCGTGCGCTCGGCGATCCGCTCGATGATCGATTCGGTGCGGCTGCGGTACTGGATCAGGTCGGCGATCGTGCCGATCTTCAGATCGTGTTCCTTCGCGAACTCGAGCAGGTCGGGCAGGCGCGCCATCGTGCCGTCGTCCTTGATGACCTCGCAGATCACCGCGGCCGGCGTGAGCCCGGCGAGCGCGGTGAAGTCGCAGCCCGCCTCGGTATGGCCGGCGCGCACGAGCACGCCGCCCGGCTGCGCCATGATCGGGAACACGTGGCCCGGCTGCACGATGTGCTCGGGGCGCACGTCGTGCGCGACCGCCGTGGCGATCGTGTGCGCGCGGTCGGCGGCCGAGATGCCGGTCGTCACGCCTTCGGCCGCTTCGATGCTGACCGTGAACGCGGTGCCGTACTGCGTGCCGTTGCGGTAGGTCATTAGCGGCAGGTGCAACTGCTTGCAGCGTTCCTGCGTCAACGTCAGACAAATCAGGCCGCGGCCGTACTTGGCCATGAAGTTGATCGCTTCCGGCGTGACGAATTCGGCGGCGATCACGAGGTCGCCTTCGTTTTCGCGGTCTTCTTCGTCGACCAGGATCACCATCCGGCCGGCTTTCAACTCCGCGATGATGTCGAGCGTGGAGGCGAGCGTCATAAGGGGGCGAGAAAGAGGAAAGTGCGTATTTTACGCCAGCCGGACTGCGTTTCGGCTGGCACTGGCCGCGCGCCGCTGGCGAGCGCCCCGGAAAGCGGTGCGGCCGGCCGTCGGGACGGGCCCGTCCGGGCCCGCCGCGGCGGGCCCGAAGACGGGCTGCCGCAGGCCGGCCGCGGCACGGCCGTGCGTCACGCTTGCTCGTTACGGCCGCCGAGGTAGTCGAGCTTGCCGAGCTCGACGCCGCTGTGGCGCAGGATGTCGTAAGCCGTCGTCACGTGGAAGAAGAAGTTGGGCAGCACGAAGTTCAGCAGATACGACTGGCCGGTGAACTCGATCGGGCCGACGCGCATCTTCAGCACGATCTGACGCGCCTCGCTGCCGTCGATCTGTGCTGCATCGAAGCCTTTCAGATAGTCGATCGTCTTCTGGATGCGCGCGTGCAGTTCGTCGAACGTCTGCTCGACGTCGGGATAGCTCGGGATGTCGACGCCGGCGAGGCGCGCCGCGCAGCCCTTGGCCGTGTCGGTCGCGATATACACCTGGCGGACGAGCGGCAGCATGTCCGGATAGAGCCGTGCGCCGATGAACACCGACGGGTCGATCTGCTTCTCGGCCGCGTGCGCCTGGGCCTTGCCGAGGATGTGCTGCAGGTTGGTGAGGCCGCGGATCAGGACAGGCAGCGAAGCCTGATACATCGAGATGGACATGGGGACGACTCCTGGAGGAAAAGGGGGCAGCCGGTATGCGGCGCACCGTGCGCCGCGGCGCCGAAAACGCTGCCGTTGCATCTTAGCGCGACGGGATGACCCGTGCGCGTCGTTGGCCATCAGGCCAGGCGCCGGGCCGCCCCGCCGGCCGCCATTTCCCGTCCGGCGGGCGGAACCGCCTGATCAGTCCTGATGCACGCCCTGCGATGCCGACATCATCCGCTCCACATACCGCGCAATCATGTCGATCTCGAGATTGACCTTGTCGCCGGCCTTCAGGTGACGCAGCGTCGTGACCTCGACCGAATGCGGGATCAGGTTGATCGAGAACTCGCAGCCGTCGGCGCGATCGTCGACCGAGTTGACGGTCAGGCTCACGCCGTTGACCGTGATCGAACCCTTGTATGCGAGATAGCGGCCGAGCTCGCGCGGCGCGACGATCCGCAACTCGTGCGATTCGCCGATCGGCGCAAAGCGCGTGACGGAGCCGAGGCCGTCGACGTGGCCCGATACGATGTGCCCGCCGAGGCGGTCATGCGCGCGCAGCGCCTTCTCGAGGTTCACTTCGCCGGGCTGCGCGAGGCCGACCGTGCGGTTCAGGCTTTCGCGCGACACGTCGACGTCGAACCCGGTGTCGGTCTTTTCGATCACCGTCATGCACGCGCCCTGGATCGCGATGCTGTCGCCGAGCGCGACATCGGCCAGGTCGAGCCCGCCGGCCTGCACGGTCAGCCGCACGCCGGCGTCGGGCGATGCGCCGAGCGGGGTGATCGCCTCGATGCGGCCGACGGCCGCGACAATTCCGGTAAACATCGTGACGACTCCGTTCAAAGTGTGGCGGCGGGCGGCGCGATGCGCGCCAGGATCCGCAGATCGTCGCCGATCCGCTCGACGCTGTGGAACGCGAGTCGCGTCCGGTCGTCGAGGCTCGCGGGCGCGGCGAGGTCGAACATGCCGGCCGCGTCGCTGCCGAGCAGGCTCGGTGCGAGATAGACCAGCAACTCGTCGACGCATTGCTCGCGCAACAGCGAGCCGTTCAGCTTGTGGCCGGCCTCGACGTGCAACTCGTTGACGCCGCGCGCGCCGAGCGCCGCGAGCATCGCGGGCAGGTCGACCTTGCCGTGCGCATTCGCGAGCGGCACGATTTCCGCGCCGCGCGACTTCAGCACGTTCGCGCGCACTTCGCCGGCGGCATCGAGCCGGCCGCAGAAGATCAGCAGCGGCGCGCCTTCGAGCAGGCGCGCATCAAGCGGCAGGTCGAGGCGGCTGTCGACCAGCACGCGCTGCGGCTGGCGCGGCGTGTCGATGCCGCGCACGGTCAAGAGCGGATTGTCCTCGCGCACGGTGCCGATGCCGGTGAGGATCGCGCACGCGCGCGCGCGCCATGCGTGGCCGTCGAGGCGCGCGGCCTCACCGGTGATCCATTGGCTTTCGCCGGACGGCAGCGCGGTGCGTGCATCCAGCGATGCGGCCGTCTTCATCCGCACCCACGGGCGGCCGCGCGTCATCCGCGACACGAAGCCGATGTTCAGTTCGCCCGCTTCGTTCGCGAGCAGCCCGCAGCGCACGTCGATGCCCGCGTCGCGCAGCATCCCGAGGCCGCGCCCCGACACCTGCGGGTTCGGGTCCTCCATCGCCGCGACGACCTTCGCGACGCGCGCGTCGATCAGCGCGTTCGCGCACGGCGGCGTGCGGCCGAAGTGGCTGCACGGCTCGAGCGTCACGTACACGGTGGAGCCGGCGACGTCATGGCCGCGCGCGCGCGCGTCCTTCAGCGCCTGCACTTCCGCGTGGTCCTGGCCGGCCGGCTGCGTGAAGCCTTCGCCGATCACGTCGCCGTCCTTGACGATCACGCAGCCGACGCGCGGGTTCGGCGCGGTCGTATACATGCCGCGCGCCGCGAGCGTCAGCGCGCGCTGCATGTGGGCGAAATCGGTATCCGAGAACATGCGTGCGGACCCCGGTCAGGCGGCGAGGGCCGCGAATGCGCGGCGCGCGGCCGCGAGCGTCGCGTCGATCACCGCGTCGTCGTGCGTGCTCGACACGAAGCCGGCCTCGTACGCGGACGGTGCGAAATACACGCCTTCGTCGAGCATCAGGTGGAAGAAGCGGTTGAAGCGCTCGATGTTGCTCTGCGTGACTTCCGCGAAGCTGGCCGGCACGCGCTCGGCGAAGTACAGGCCGAACATCGCGCCGATCGAGTCGGCCGCGAACGGCACGCCGGCCGCGCGCGCTTCGGCCGCGAGGCCGTCGGCGAGGCGCTTCGTCTGCGCGGTGAGCGCGTCGTAGAAGCCGGGCGCCTGGATCAGTTGCAGCGTCTTCAGGCCCGCGGCGACCGCGATCGGGTTGCCCGACAGCGTGCCGGCCTGGTACACGCCACCGAGCGGCGCGAGGTGGGCCATGATGTCGCGGCGGCCGCCGAACGCGGCGGCCGGCATCCCGCCGCCGATCACCTTGCCGAGGCAGGTGAGGTCGGCCGCGATCCCGTAGTACGCCTGCGCGCCGCCCAGCGCGACGCGGAAACCGCACATCACCTCGTCGAAGATCAGCACGGCGCCGTGCTTCGTGCACAGCGCGCGCAGTGCGTTCAGGAATTCGGGCGTGCCGCGCACGAGATTCATGTTGCCCGCGACGGGCTCGACGATTACCGCGGCGATCTCGTCGCCGAACGCACCGAACGCCTCTTCGAGCGCGGAGACGTTGTTGTATTCGAGGACGGTCGTGTGTTTCGCGATGTCGGCGGGCACGCCGGCCGACGTCGGGTTGCCGAACGTCAGCAGGCCCGAGCCGGCCTTGACCAGCAGGCTGTCCGCGTGGCCGTGGTAGCAGCCCTCGAACTTGACGATGCGGCTGCGGCCCGTGAAACCGCGCGCGAGACGCAGCGCGCTCATCGTGGCCTCGGTGCCGCTCGACACCATCCGCACCTGCTCGATCGACGGCACGAGCTTGCAGATTTCCTCGGCGATCTCGATTTCCGCCTCGGTCGGCGCGCCGAACGAGAAGCCGTCGGCAAGCACGTTCTGCACGGCCGACAGCACTTCCGGATGAACGTGGCCGACGATCATCGGGCCCCACGAGCCGATGTAGTCGATGTATTGCTTGCCGTCGGCATCCCAGAAGTACGGGCCCTCCGCGCGCGACACGAAACGCGGCGTGCCGCCGACCGAACGGAAGGCGCGCACCGGCGAGTTGACGCCGCCCGGAATGGTCTTCTGGGCGCGTTCGAAGAGGATCTGATTGTTGGACATGTGCGAAACCTGCGAGAGAAGGGCGCGGGGGGCCTGTGCACGGGCCGCGGCGCCTGGCGGAACGATCGTCCGATTGTACCGGAGACGCGCATGACCGGCCCGCCGGGCGGTCTGCGGCCTTTCGGCGCGCGCGGGATGGGCCGGCGCGCACGGTTGCGCCCGATCCGGCCCGTTTATCGCGGCGGTTTGCGCTTGCCGGTCAGTTCGGTCCAGCGTTTTTCGAGCGGGCCTTCGACCATCGGCTTGATCGACGTGCCGGAGGACTGCGCGTCCCAGGTCTGCACCGAGTATGGATGCACGCGCAGCGCGTCGCGCGGGATCACGACGTCCTGGTGGGCGTCGACCAGCCAGTCGTAGACGAAATCGATGCACAGCCGGTAGCCGCGCTTCGTCGCCGGGTCGGGCACCTCGTACGGCGCGCGCGTCACGTAGCCCGAGCCGAACACGCCCTTCGGCTCCTTCGCGACGCGGTGCAGGAACACGCGATCGCCCGGCAGGATGCCGCGCGCGAAGCCGCAGCCCCACACGTCATGCACGGCGTCGCCGGCCTTCACGCGCGCGGCGACGTCGGGCAGCTCGGGCCACGGCCATTTCTTGGGGCTCCAGATCAGCAGGAAAGCGGTCATCGGTTCGGTCGTGCGTCGATTGGGTCGGACAAGAGAAGCGTGGAGCCGCAAGCTTAATCGAATCCGGGCGCGGCCTCGTGCTGCCTCCCGGGACATCGGCGGTGATCGGCCGCACGGCCGTGCGCGGCGCCTGGCCGACGGCTCGCCAAAAAGTTGCGCGTACAATCATGGGCCTGAGCGCCGTCCGCGGCGCGGCCCCCCGTCTTCACCGCCACGCGCGCCCGGATGCGCGCGGGCCTCCATTCCGGATACCCATGTCCCACGTTGTCCGGCGCCGGCCCGATGCCCGGCTGATCCTGTTGCTCGGCGCGCTCGCCGCTTGCGGGCCGATCGCCACCGACATGTACCTGCCGAGCCTGCCGTCGATCGCCGCCGGCTTTTCCGTGAGCCCCGGCGCCGCGCAGCGCACGCTGACGAGCTTCATGGCCGGCTTCTCGATCGGCATGCTGCTGTATGGCCCGCTGTCCGACACATGGGGCCGCCGGCCCGTGCTGCTCGGCGGCATCGCGCTGTTCACGCTCGCGAGCGTCGGCTGCTTCGTGTCGAACTCGATCGACATGCTGATCCTCGTGCGGTTCCTGCAGGCGCTCGGCGCGGGCGCGGCGTCGGTGCTGTCGCGTGCGATCGCGCGCGACGCGCACGAGCCGGCCGATGCGGCGAAGGTGCTGTCGATGGTGGCGATCGTCACGGCGGTCGGGCCGCTGCTCGCGCCGCTGATCGGCGGGCAGATCCTGCGCTTCTCGGGTTGGCGCGGCGTGTTCGTCGTGCTGGCCGTGTTCGGCGCGGTGTGCGCGGCGACCGCGTACCTGCGCGTGCCGGAAACCTGGCCGAAGGAGCGGCGCAAGAGCGCGGCCGTGCTCGCATCGTTCGCGTCGTACGGGCGCATCCTGTCCGATCCGGTCGCGTGGGGCCACATGCTGTGCGGCGGGATGGCGTTCGCGTCGATGTTCTCGTACATCACCGCGACGCCGTTCGTGTACATCGAGTACTTCCACGTGTCGCCGCAGCACTACGGGCTGCTGTTTGGCCTGAACGTGGTCGGCATCATGATCGGCAACTTCACGAACACGCGGCTCGTCGGCCGCATCGGCTCGCTTCGGATCATCGCGGCCGCGTCGCTGGTGAGCTGCATCGCGTCGCTCGCGGTCGCGCTCGTCGCACTGACCGGGTGGGGCGGGTTGTGGTCGATCGTCGTGTGCCTGTTCTTCGTGGTCGGCGTGGTGGGGATCCTGTCCGCGAACTGCACGACCGACCTGATGCATCGCTATCCGCACAACGCGGGCGCGTCGGCGGCCGTGTTCGGCGCGATGCAGCTCGCGCTCGGCGCACTCGCGAGCGTCGCGATCGGCGCACTCGCGGACGGCACGCCGTTCGCGATGGGCGTGACGATCGGCGTCACCGGCGTGCTGTGTTTCGTCGGTCGCTCCCTCGTGCTGCGCTGGCATGGCCGGCCGGTGAAAGCGGGCGCCTGAGGCGGCGCGGCGGCAGCAGCCCCCGCCGCGGGATGAAAAAACGCCACCGCGCGATGTGCGTCGGTGGCGTTTTTTTAGGGGCGGGCGGAAACCAGGCGCCGACGTGCCGTGTCGGGTGTCAGTCCCGCGCGACGTCCTTCGCCGCCGGCGACGCGCCGTGGCTCAGCCAGTCGAGCACGTCGGCCGTCTCGTCGTCGCTCGCTCGTGCGCGCGCCTGCGCGACGGCCTCCGGCAGCTCGCCGTTGGTGGACGCGCGACGGATCGCGACGCCGACGGCGAGGATGTCGATCATCAGCAGATGCAGGATTCGCGAGATCATCGACAACTGCGATTCGCGCATCTCGATGTGATCGGTCTCGAGCGCGACGGTCGCGCGCTTCGCCAGCGGCGTGTTGCTCGACGTGATCGCGATCACCTTCGCGCCGGCCTGCATCGCGACGTCGAGCACGCGGAGCAATTCCGGCGCGCGTCCCGATTTCGACACCGCGACGATCACGTCGCCCTTGCCGAGCAGCGCGGCCGATGCGGCCTGCATGTACAGGTCGCCGTACGCGATCGTCGGAATCCCGAAGCGGAAGAACTTGTAATGCGCGTCCTGCGCGACGATGTTCGAGTTGCCGAGCCCGTAGAACTCGATGCGACGCGCGCCGTTCAGGATCTCGATCGCGTTCTCGACGTGCTCGAAATTCAGGTGTTCGCGCAACTGCAGGATCGCGGACACCGTGTTGTCGAGCACCTTCGCGCCGAAGTCGGTGGCCGTGTCGCCGAGATGCACCTGGCTGTGGCTCATCGGAATCGTGCCGGTGAGGCCGGTCGCGAGCTTCAGCTTGAAATCCGACAGCCCCTGACAGCCGAGCGAGCGGCAGAAGCGAATCACCGTCGGCTGGCTCACGTCCGCCTTGCGTGCGATGTCGACGATCGGGTCGTTGATGATCGAGCGCGGATGATTCAGCGCGAGATCGGCGACGCGGCGCTCGGCCGGCGTCAGCGCGTCGCGCATCTGACGGATCCGCTCGAACACGGCCGACGATGCGCCGCCCGAGCGGTTCGACAACTGTTCCGCGAGGATCGCCGACACGCCGAGGAACGCCGGATATTCGGCGGTGATCAGGTAGGTCGGGATGTTCTGCAGATAATGCGCGAAGCGGCCCTTCGCCTCGAAGCGCGCGCGGAACGACGAGCGCGTGAACAGTTCGCCGAGCTTCAGCGCGACGCCGCCGCCGATGTACACGCCGCCGAGCGCGCCGAGCGTCAGCGCGAGGCTGCCGGCGAACGAGCCGAGGATGCCGCAGAAGCATTCGACCGCCTCGAGCGCGAGATCGTCGCCCGCGTGCGCGCGCTCGACGATGTCCGCCGTGTCGACGGTCGCGGCCACGCGCTTCTTGTCGCGCGCGGCGAGCGCGCGATAGATGACCTCGATGCCGGGGCCCGCGCACACGCGTTCGAACGACACGTGCGGAAACTTCTTGCGCGCGTACTGCAGCACGAGATCCTCGCGCTCGTCCTGCGGCGCGAACGATGCGTGACCGCCTTCGCTGCCGAGCGCGATCCAGCGGTCGTCCGCGGGGATCAGGCCGGACACGCCGAGCCCGGTGCCGGGCCCGAGCAGCCCGATCACGCTGTTCTGGCGGCGCGTGCCGCCGCCGATCTGCACGCGCTGCGCATCGGTCAGGCCCGGCAGCGCCATCGCGAGCGCGGTGAAGTCGTTCACGACGAGCAGCGTGTCGAAGCCGAGCGCGCGCCGCGTGGCCTCGATCGAGAAGCTCCAGTCGTGATTGGTCATCGTGACCTGGTCGCCGTCGACGGGGTTCGCGATCGCGATCGCCGCGTGGTTCACGCGGCTGATCTTCACGTCCTTCAGATACTTGCGGATCGCGTCGGTAAGCGTCGGATAGTCGGCGCCGGGGTACACGCGGATCTGCGTGATCTCGCCGGGGCCGGTTTCCAGCGCGAAACGCGCGTTGGTGCCGCCGACGTCCGCGAGCAGGCGCGGGCCGTCGGCATGCTGGCCCGCGACGACGGCCTTACTTTGCGCACCAGTAGACATCGAGCTTGGTCCCCTTGTCGTTGGCCAGTTGGGAAATCGCGTTCTTCTGCAGCGATGCGGCCGCCGCGTCAAGCACCGCGCGTTTGCGTTCGCCCGCGATCAGCAGGAACAACCGGTCGACGCGCTTGAGCGCATCGAGCGAGAAGCTCACACGCGCATGCGGCGCGGCGCCGGGATGCACGGCGACGAAGCGCTCGGGTGTCGCGATCGCGTGGTCCCATTCGGGCGCGTCCGCGAAGATCGACGCGGTGTGGCCGTCCTCGCCCATGCCGAGCACGGCGACGTTCGGTACGCGGTAGTCGGCGTTCGCGTTGAGCGCGGCGACGTGCGCGTCGAGCGACACGCGCGTGTCGACGAGCGGCAGGAAGCGGGCAGGAGCCGCCGCGTGCTGCAGCAGCGTGTCGCGCACGAGGTGCGCGTTGCTGGCCGCATCGTCTTCCGGCACCCAGCGGTCGTCGACCAGCGTGACGTCGACGCCGGCCCAGTCGAGCGCCGCGTGCGACAGTGTTTGCAGGAACGGGCGCGGGCTCGTGCCGCCGGACACCGCGAGCGTCGGGCGCGCGGCGCCGCCGAGCGCGGCGCGCAGCGCGTCGCCGACGGCGCGCGCGAGCGCTTCGCTTTGCGCTTCCTGGGTGTCGAAAGCGTGGATCTCGATCACATCTCCTCCGGACTGCTTTGTCTGTTCAATTCGTGCGAATCATGGGGCACGTTGCCGCGCGCTTGCGCGCACGACGACGGCTTGCATCAGTTTTCTTCTTCGAGCCAGCAGGTGCCGTGCTGCGCGAGCATCGCGCTCGCCGCGGCCGGTCCCCACGTGCCGGCCGCATACGGCTTCGGCGGCTTCAGCGAGCGGGCCCATTCGTTCAGGATCGGCTCGACCCAGCGCCACGCGGCTTCCTGCTCGTCGCGACGCACGAACAGGGCGAGGCGGCCGTTGATCACGTCGAGCAACAGGCGCTGGTACGCCTCCATCTGCCCTTCCTTGAAGAACCGGTCGAACGCGAGGTCGAGGTGCACGCTCGCGAGATTCATCCCTTCGCCGGGCTGCTTCGCGAGGCAGTACAGGCGAATCGTCTCGTTCGGCTGCAGCCGGATCACGAGGCGGTTCGAGCCGGCGCGCAGCGCGGTCGGCCCGAGAGCCGAGTGCGGCACCGGCCGGAAGTTGACGACGATCTCCGCGACGCGATCGGCGAGACGCTTGCCGGTGCGCAGGAAGAACGGCACGCCGGCCCAGCGCCAGTTCTCGATCTCGACCTTCAGCGCGACGAAGGTTTCGGTCGCGCTGTCCGGCTTCACGCCCGGCTCGGTTGCGTAGGCCGGCACCTGCACGCCCTTGATCACGCCCGCATGATACTGGCCGCGCACCGCGACCTTGCCGATGTCGCGCGAATCGACGGGCTTCAGCGCGCGCAGCACGCGCAGCTTCTCGTCGCGCACCGAGTCGGAGTCCATCGAATGCGGCGGCTCCATGGCGACGATCGACAGCAGTTGCAGCAGGTGGTTCTGCACCATGTCGCGCAGCGCGCCCGTATTGTCGTAGAAATCGCCGCGCGCCTCGACGCCGAGCTCCTCGGCGATCGTGATCTGGATGCTCTCGACCCATTCGCGGCGCCACAGCGGCTCGAACAGCGCATTGCCGAAGCGCAGCGCGAGCAGGTTCTGCACCGGCTCCTTCCCGAGGTAGTGGTCGATCCGATAGATCTGGTCTTCCGCGAAGATCTCGCCGACCGCGTCGTTGATCGCGTTCGACGAGCGCAGATCGTAGCCGAGCGGCTTCTCGAGCACGATGCGCGCGCCTTCGTTCAGGCCTACCGACGCGAGCGCTTTGCAGATCGGCACGAACAGCGACGGCCCCGTCGCGAGATAGAACACGCGAATGCCGGGCAACTGCGCGACCGCGTCGCGCAGCACGACGTAGTCCTCCGCGCGACCGAGGTCGAGCTTCACATATTCGATGCGTTCGAGGAAGGATTTCCACGCGGTTTCGTCGAAGGCCTTGCCGGCCGCCTTCACCGCGTGCG
This sequence comes from Burkholderia diffusa, assembly GCF_001718315.1. Lineage (NCBI taxonomy): Bacteria > Pseudomonadati > Pseudomonadota > Betaproteobacteria > Burkholderiales > Burkholderiaceae > Burkholderia > Burkholderia diffusa. Next base: position 945,715 of record NZ_CP013362.1, read on the forward strand.
GCTTCACGTGCGTGTCGACCCACTCGAGATAGCCGGCCCGATCCGATTCGTGCCGCGCGACGGCAACGATCCGGCCGCTTTCCGCGAGCATGCTGCCGCGGTGCGCTTCGAACAGCGCGGGCAGGATCTTGCGCATCGACAGGTCGCCGGTGCCGCCGAAAAGTACGAAGGTAAAGCTGGAATCGGTATGCATGTGTCTCCGCCGGTTGGGGTGCTGGGAAGCGATCCGTAGTGCGATAAAAATATTTTTGACACTGAATTGTAGTTTAACTACAATCCGCCGCAAGGGGTAGCACCTGGGTGAAGAAAAAAAGAAGTGCGGTCGACGAACTGCGCGAGCTTCGCCTTCGGGAACGCCTTGTGCCGAATGTTATCGGACATTGACGGTGCGCATCGTCCGCGCGCCGTCGCCCCCGGGCTTGCGCCGCGGCATCGCGGCGGGCCAGAAACACAAAGAGGAGACACGCCGTTGAATCTCGATTCACGCTTTCTGTAAGAGCCCGGCCGGTCATCGGCCCGTACGCTGCATGCGTCCCGCGGCTCGATTTCCCCGTCGTTTATCAAGAAGCCGGTTCCCCGTCGGGGAACTTAACGAGTTGATTCAGTCTGGAGGAGATAAGTAATGAAAGTTCGCTCGATCATGGGCGCGCTCTGCGCCGCAGGTCTGATGGCAGGCGCCGTGGCGGCGCAGGCGGCCGAGAATGTAACCGTGCTGCACTGGTGGACGTCGGGCGGCGAGTCGAAGGCCGTCGGCGTGCTGAAGGACGACATGCAGAAGCAGGGCTACGTGTGGAAGGACTTCGCGGTCGCGGGCGGCGCCGGCGCCGCGGCGATGACCGCGCTGAAGACCAAGGTGATCAGCGGCGACGCTCCGTCGGCCGCGCAGATCAAGGGCCCGCTGATCCAGGACTGGGCCGACCAGGGCGTGCTCGTCAACATCGATTCCGCCGCCGGCGACTGGAAGCAGAACCTGCCGCCGGAAATCGACAAGATCATCAAGTACAAGGGCCACACCGTCGCCGCGCCGTTCTCGGTGCACCGCGTGAACTGGCTCTATATCAACAAGGCCGCGCTCGACAAGGTCGGCGCGAAGGTGCCGACCACCTGGCCCGAATTCTTCGCGGTGGCCGACAAGCTGAAGGCCGCGGGCATCCAGCCGGTCGCGATGGGCGGCCAGCCGTGGCAGGACCTGACGCTGTGGGAAGACGTCGTGCTGTCGCAGGGCCCGGCGTTCTACAAGAAGGCGCTGGTCGATCTCGACCAGGCGACGCTGACGTCGCCGCAGATGCTGTCCGTGTTCGACACGGTGCGCAAGATCCAGGGCTACTTCGATACCGGCCGCAACGGCCGCGACTGGAACCTGGCGACCGCGATGGTCATCAACGGCAAGGCCGGCATGCAGTTCATGGGCGACTGGGCGAAGGGCGAGTTCGAGAACGCCGGCAAGAAGGCGGGCAAGGACTACATCTGCGCGCCGGTGCCGGGCACCGCGAACTCGTACACGTTCAACGTCGACTCGTTCGTGTTCTTCCAGCAGAAGGGCCAGAAGGATGCGACGCCCGGCCAGATCGCACTGGCGAAGACGATCATGACGCCGGGCTTCCAGGAGCAGTTCAGCCTGCTGAAGGGCTCGGTGCCGGTGCGCCTCGGCGTGAAGATGGACAAGTTCGACGACTGCGCGAAGAAGTCGTACGCCGACGAGCAGACCGCGATCAAGTCGGGTGGCTTCGTGCCGTCGCTCGCGCACGGGATGGCGCAGGGCGACGCAACGGCCGGCGCGATCACCGACGTCGTGACGAAGTTCATGAACTCGCAGCAGGATTCGAAGAGCGCGGTCGCCGCGCTCGCGAAAGCCGCGAAGGTGAAGTAAAGCGCGACAGGCGCCCGGCCGGAAACGCTTCGCCGGCCGGGCGTTTTTGCAAGTGCAGCAAACGGGCGCGCCCGCGGGCCCGTGCCGTACCCGGCGCCGGCCCGGCCTGCGTCACCCTCGTTCCAGGAGTCGAATCAAGTGGCTGCCCCTCTTAGCGGAAACGGATCCGGCGCTGCCGCCGCACGGCGCACATCGCCGATGTCGGCCTTCGCCGATCGCTGGATCCCGAAGCTCGTGCTCGCGCCGAGCCTCGCGATCGCCGTGGTGTTCATCTACGGCTTCATCCTGATTACCGGCTATCTGTCGCTGACCAACTCGCGGCTGTTGCCGAACTACGAATTCGACGGCTTCGGCCGTTACACGGACCTGTTCCAGAACGACGTGTGGTGGACCTCCGCCGCGAACCTCGGCTGGTTCGGGATTCCGTTCATCGCGATCTGCGTCGCGCTCGGGCTGTTCCTCGCGATCCTGCTCGACCAGCGGATCCGCAACGAAGGCGCGCTGCGTGCGATCTTCCTGTATCCGATGGCGTTGTCGTTCATCGTCACGGGCACCGCATGGCAGTGGATCCTGAACCCGGGCCTCGGCCTGGAGAAGGTAATGCACGACTGGGGCTGGACGAGTTTTTCGTTCGGCTGGCTCGACGATCCGGACAAGGCGATCTTCTGTATCGTGATCGCCGCCGTGTGGCAGTCGACCGGCTTCGTGATGGCGCTGTTCCTCGCCGGGTTGCGCGGCGTCGATGCCGAGATCTTCAAGGCCGCGCAGGTCGACGGTGCGACGCTGCCGACCATCTACCGCAAGATCGTGATCCCGAGCATGCGACCGGTGTTCTTCTCGGTGCTGCTGATTCTCTGCCACATCACGATCAAGACCTTCGACCTGGTGGTCGCGTTGACGGCGGGCGGCCCCGGCACGTCGTCGTCGTTGCCGGCCATGTTCATGTACACGTTTTCGTTCAACCGCGGCCAGCTCGGGCTCGGCGCGGCGTCGTCGGTGATGATGCTCGCGACCGTGGTCGCGGTGCTGGTGCCGCTGATGTATATGGAATCGAGGAGCACCCGCAATGCAGCCTAAGATGACGATCAGCCGGGCAGTGATCTATGCGGCGCTGATCCTGTTCGCGCTGTATTTCCTGTTCCCGATCTACGTGATGCTGTCGACGTCCTTCAAGGATCTCGACCAGCTGCGCACCGGCAACCTGCTGACGCCGCCGACGCACTGGACCGTCGATCCGTGGGTGAAGGCTTGGAGCGGTGCGTGTACCGGCGTGCGCTGCGACGGCATGAAGCCGTTCTTCCTGAACTCGCTGCAGATGGTGATTCCGGCCGTGCTGATCTCGTCGCTGATCGGCGCGTTCAACGGCTACGTGCTCACGCACTGGCGCTTTCGCGGCGCGGATGCGCTGTTCACGATGATGCTGGTCGGCTGCTTCATTCCGTTCCAGGTGATTCTGCTGCCGATGGCGCGCCTGCAGGGGATGCTCGGCCTCGCCAACACGATTCCGGGCCTCGTGTTCGTGCACGTCGTGTACGGGATCGCGTTCACGACGATGTTCTTCCGCAACTTCTACGTGAGCGTGCCGGCCGAGCTCGTGAAGGCCGCGCGCATCGACGGCGCGGGTTTCTTCACGATCTTCACGAAGATCCTGCTGCCCGTGTCGCTGCCGATCTTCATGGTGTGCCTGATCTGGCAATTCACGCAGATCTGGAACGACTTCCTGTTCGGGATCGTGTTCTCCGGCGTCGATTCGATGCCGATCACGGTCGCGCTGAACAACCTCGTCAACACGTCGACGGGCGTGAAGGAATACAACGTCGACATGGCGGGCGCCATCATCGCCGCGCTGCCGACGCTGCTCGTCTACGTGGTTGCCGGCCGCTACTTCGTGCGCGGGCTGACGGCGGGCGCGGTGAAGGGGTAAGCGCGGTTTCATCCGATACGACGAACCGGCCGCGCACGACGCGCGGCGCATCGAAACGAACCCGACGCGGCGCCGCAGTGCGCCGCGCGAGACGAGACAGAGGATTCACAGCATGGCAAGCCTTTCCATCCGTGACGTGTACAAGACCTACCCGAACGGGGTGCCGGTCCTGAAGGGTGTCGACATCGAGATCGAGGACGGACAGTTCCTGATCCTGGTCGGCGGATCGGGCTGCGGGAAATCGACGCTGCTCAACATGATCGCCGGCCTCGAGACCGTGACGAGCGGCGAGATCTGCATCGACGGCAAGGTGGTGAACAACCTGTCGCCGAAGGATCGCGACATCGCGATGGTGTTCCAGTCATACGCGCTGTATCCGTCGATGACGGTGCGCGAGAACATCTCGTTCGGCCTGAACATCCGCAAGGTGCCGAAGAGCGAGCAGCAGCAGATCGTCGAGCGCGTGTCGGCGATGCTGCAGATCCAGCATCTGCTCGACCGCAAGCCGGGCCAGCTGTCGGGCGGCCAGCGCCAGCGCGTCGCGATGGGCCGGGCGCTCGCGCGCGATCCGTCGCTGTTCCTGTTCGACGAACCGCTGTCGAACCTCGACGCGAAGCTGCGCATCGAGATGCGCGCGGAAATCAAGCTGCTGCACCAGCGCCTCGGCACGACGATCGTGTACGTGACGCACGACCAGATCGAGGCGATGACGCTCGGCGACCGGATCGCGGTGATGAAGGACGGCGTGGTTCAGCAGTTCGGCGCGCCGCAGGAAATCTACGATTCGCCGTCGAACCTGTTCGTCGCGGGCTTCATCGGCGCGCCGCCGATGAATTTCATCAATGGCAAGCTGGTCGAGCAGGGCAACGGGATCGCGCTCGAGATCGACACGGGGCTCGCGCGTGGCGCGCTGAACCTGCCGTTCGACGCGAAGCGGATGAACGGCCACGTCGGCCGGGAGGTGATTCTCGGCCTGCGCCCGGAGCGCATCACCGACGTGCGCAACGCGCACCACGGCGAGACGTCGCAGCTGCAGCCGATCGATGTGCGCGTCGACGTGACGGAGCCGACCGGGCCGGACACGCACGTGTTCGCGCAGGTCAACGGCAAGCGGATCGTGAGCCGCGTGCATCCGGCCGCGAATCCGCAGCCGGGGCAGACGCAGTCGCTGCTGTTCGACGTATCGAAGGCCGTGTTGTTCGATCCGGCGTCGGAAGAGCGGATCGCGTGACGCGGAGTAAGCGCTGAACGAAAGAGAAGGGGCCGTGTAGATGAACGGCCCCTTTCGTTTTGGAATGCCGGCGAGGCCGCAGGGCAGCGCGGTCGCTTCAGTGCGGCAACCGCACGTCGAACTTGTACGTCGCGAGCCGCGCGACGAGGATGAAACCGGTCGCGAGCAGCACGCTATACACCGAATCGAACTGCAGCCACGCTAGCAGCAGGTAGAACCAGCAGCCGATGAACGCGCAGGTCGCGTACGGCCGCGAATCGCGCAGGATCAGCGGGATGTCGTTGCACAGCACGTCGCGGATGATCCCACCGACCACGCCCGTGATCACACCCATCATCACCGCGATGAAGCGCGGCATCTCGGCATCGAGCGCGATCGCAGTGCCGGAAATGCTGAAGATGCCGAGCCCGATTGCGTCGGCGACCAGCAGCAGCCGCTCGGCCGATAGCCGCGACAGCATCCGCAGCACGAACGGCGCAAACAGCGCGAGCACGAAGATCGCGATTACGTAGTCGTCGTGCACGACCCAGTAGAACGGCCGGCGCTCGAGCAGGATGTCGCGCAGCGTGCCGCCGCCGAACGCGGTGGCGAGCGCGACGACGAACGTGCCGACCGAATCGAGCCGGTTCTTGCGTGCCTCGATGAAGCCCGAGATCGCGAACGCCAGCGTCGCGATCGCCTCCAGTACCGCGATCGCGAGCGTCAGCCTAGGATGCGGCACGCGGCCCCCGGTCGGCGGGCGCCGCGAGCGGCTGCAACAGCACGAGCACCGCGCCCGCGCCGCCGTCGTGGCTGCGCGCCTCGCAGAACGCGATCACCTCTTCCTTCTGCACGAGCCACGCGCGCACCTTGCCCTTCAGTACGGGCTCCTTGCCGATCGAGCCGAGCCCCTTGCCGTGAATCACGCGCAGGCAGCGCAGCCCCTTCTTGCCGGCCTCGCGGATGAACTCCGCGAGTGCGTCGCGCGCTTCGTCGCGCCGCATCCCGTGCAGGTCGAGCTGCGCCTGCACGATCCATGCGCCGCTCCTCAGCTTGCGTACGACATCACGGCTGATGCCCGGACGGTGGTAGTACAGCGATTCGTCGCTGTCGAGCAGCGTCTCGGGATCGAATTCGTCGGACAGCGTCGCATTCAGCACGTCCTCCTCGTCGCGCTGCGTCTGCTTTGGCACCGGATCGGGCGGCGTGCGGCCGGACTTCGCACGCGGCGGTGCGTTCAGCGGCTGGATCGCGCCGATTTCGTTGCGGAACAGGTTCGCGTCGGCTTCCGCCTGGCGGGCGGCCTTCGCGGTTTCGACGCGGGTGCGCTCGCGGCGGTCGGCTTCGCCTTGCAGCGACTTGCGCAATGCGCCGAGGCCGGCCAGGCCCTGGCCGCGCAGGACGGCGGCGTCGGGTGCGGGCGGCGGCGCGGCGGGCGCCGGGTTCGCGGGACGGGCGGCGATCTGCCGCTTCGCGGGATCGCTCGGATGGGGCTGGTTCTTCGCCATGATTCGGTAACCGGGCAGGCGCGTTCGAACGCGCGGGCACAAAAAAGCCGCTGCACGGCGGCAGCGGCTTTCCGGTCAAGCCCGCTTCGCGGCAGCGGACGCCATTGTAGCGCCCGGAGCACGAAGGCTTGAGCTTACTTCTTGTCGTGCAGGCTTTCGAGGTAGCGCTGCGCGTCGAGCGCGGCCATGCAGCCCGTGCCGGCGCTCGTGATTGCCTGGCGATACACGTTGTCCTGCACGTCGCCGGCGGCGAACACGCCCGGCACGCTCGTCGACGTCGCGTTGCCCTGCAGGCCGCTCTTTGTCAGGATGTAACCGTCCTTCATCTCGAGCTGGCCCTGGAACAGGTCGGTGTTCGGCTTGTGGCCGATCGCGACGAACACGCCCTGCACGTTGAGATCCTGCGTTTCGCCGGTCTTCACGTTCTTGATGCGCAGGCCCGTGACGCCCGAATCCTCGCCCGTCACTTCATCGAGCACGTGATCCCACTTGATGTCGACGACGCCTTCCTTTTCCTTCTCCAGCAGGCGGTCGATCAGGATCGGCTCGGCGCGGAACTTGTCGCGGCGGTGGATCACGGTGACCTTCTTCGCGATGCCCGTCAGGTAGAGCGCTTCCTCGACGGCCGTGTTGCCGCCGCCGATCACCGCGACTTCCTGGTTGCGATAGAAGAAGCCGTCGCAGGTCGCGCAGGCCGACACGCCCTTGCCCATGAACGCTTCCTCGGAAGCCAGGCCGAGATACTGCGCGGACGCGCCGGTCGCAATGATCAGCGAGTCACACGTGTATTCGCCCGAGTCGCCGATCAGCCGGATCGGCTTTTCGTGCAGTTTCGCGGTATGGATGTGGTCGAATACGATTTCGGTGTTGAAGCGCTCGGCGTGCTCCTGGAAGCGTGCCATCAGTTCCGGGCCTTGCACGCCCTTCGCGTCCGCCGGCCAGTTTTCGACGTCGGTCGTGGTCATCAGCTGGCCGCCCTGCGCGATGCCGGTGATCAGCACCGGGGACAGGTTGGCGCGTGCCGCATAGACGGCAGCCGTGTAGCCGGCGGGGCCGGAACCGAGAATCAGGACTTTGGCGTGTTTGGGCGTGGACATGTGCGAATCCGTAAAAGGCGGCCGCGGCGGGCGGGGTAAGGCTCGCCGGACGGTCTGGGTTGACCGGGATGCCGTCATAGATGGGTATCAGACGCGCATTATAAAGGCCCCGTTGCTGCGCTGCCGAACGAGAGTTTCAATCGGGGCGATAGCATTGCCGCGATCGCTTCGGGCGCCCCGGCCCTCTTATGTAACCGTCATTTACACTTGGCGGCCCGGTGCAGCGTTTACAATAAGCGCGATCGAACGACAGGCGGGCGCGCGGCCCGTCCTCTTTATACGGATTCATGGCAAAAGCTCCTTATTCCGCCCAGGCACAGGCGTTGCCGCACCGGATGTCGAAGCTCCTCACGGAGATCCGCTGGATTCTCCAGGTCGCGCTCTGCGCTTTTCTGGTGATGGCCCTGTTGAGCTACAGCCGGCGCGATCCGAGCTGGACGCACGCCGCGCAGGTGGACCACATCTCGAACTGGGCCGGCCGCGTCGGCGCATGGACGGCCGACATCATCCTGCTGCTGTTCGGCCTGTCGGCCTACTGGCTGATCGTGCCGCTTGGACGGCGCATCGCGGTCAACTACCGGCGCATCACGCGTCACGAGGCGGTCGTCGACGAGCCCGAGCGGCCGATCGGCTGGCTCACCGAGATCTTCGCGTTCGTGCTCGTCGTGCTGGCGTGCGACGGCATCGAGGCGTTGCGGATGTGGTCGCTGAAGGTGCAGCTGCCGCGCGCGCCGGGCGGTGTGATCGGCGAGGCCGTGGCGGGCGCGATGTCGCATGCGTTCGGCTTCACCGGCGGCACGCTGCTGCTCCTGATCCTGCTCGCGATCGGCCTGTCGCTGTATTTCCGCTTCTCGTGGCTGTCGGTCGCCGAGCGCGTCGGCGGTGCGATCCTGTCCGCCGTCAACGTCGCGAAGCTGCGCCGCGAGGCCGAACGCGACCGCAAGCTCGGCGAGGCCGCGGCCGTGCGCCGCGAAGGGAAGGTCGAAGAGGAACGCGTGCGCATCGAGGATCACGAGCCCGTGACGATCGTGCCGCCGGTCGTCACGCCGGCGAAGTCCGAGCGCGTCGAGCGCGAGCGCCAGGTGCCGCTGTTTACCGACCTGCCGGGCGATTCGACGCTGCCGCCGGTGTCGCTGCTCGATCCCGCGCCGAAGACGCAGGAAGCGATTTCCGCCGATACGCTGGAATTCACGTCGCGCCTGATCGAGAAGAAGCTGAAGGACTTCGGTGTCGAGGCGAGCGTTGTCGCCGCGTATCCGGGCCCGGTCGTCACGCGCTACGAAATCGAGCCGGCCACCGGCGTGAAGGGCAGCCAGATCGTCAACCTCGCGAAGGATCTCGCGCGCTCGCTGTCGCTCGTGTCGATCCGCGTGGTCGAGACGATCCCGGGCAAGAACTACATGGCGCTCGAGCTGCCGAACCAGCGCCGCCAGACGGTCCACCTGTCCGAGATCATCGGTTCGGAAGTCTATGCGGCCGCGTCGTCGGCGCTGACCTTGAGCCTCGGCAAGGACATCGGCGGCAAGCCGGTGTGCGCGGATCTCGCGAAGATGCCGCACCTGCTGGTCGCCGGCACCACCGGTTCGGGCAAGTCGGTCGGGATCAACGCGATGATCCTGTCGCTGCTCTACAAGGCCACCGCCGAGCAGGTGCGCCTGATCCTGATCGATCCGAAGATGCTCGAAATGAGCGTCTACGAAGGTATTCCGCACCTGCTGTGCCCGGTCGTCACCGACATGCGCCAGGCCGGCCATGCGCTGAACTGGACGGTCGCGGAGATGGAGCGCCGCTACAAGCTGATGAGCAAGCTCGGCGTGCGCAACCTTGCGGGCTACAACAACAAGATCGACGACGCGGCGAAGCGTGAGGAAAAGATTCCGAATCCGTTCAGCCTGACGCCGGACGATCCCGAACCGCTCGGCCGCCTGCCGAACATCGTCGTCGTGATCGACGAACTGGCCGACCTGATGATGGTCGTCGGCAAGAAGGTCGAGGAATTGATCGCGCGGATCGCGCAGAAGGCGCGCGCGGCCGGCATCCACCTGATCCTCGCGACGCAGCGTCCGTCCGTCGACGTGATCACCGGCCTGATCAAGGCGAACGTGCCGACGCGGATTGCGTTCCAGGTGTCGTCGAAGATCGACTCGCGCACGATTCTCGACCAGATGGGCGCCGAATCGCTGCTCGGGATGGGCGACATGCTGTACCTGCCGCCCGGCACCGGCTTGCCGGTGCGCGTGCACGGCGCGTTCGTCGCCGACGACGAAGTGCATCGCGTCGTCGAGAAGCTCAAGGAGCAGGGCGAGCCGAACTACGTCGAAGGGCTGCTCGAGGGCGGCACCGCCGACGGCGACGAGGGTTCGGCCGGCGCGGGAACCGGTGAAGGCGGCGGCGAGTCTGATCCGCTATACGATCAGGCCGTCGAGATCGTGATCAAGAACCGCCGCGCGTCGATTTCGCTCGTACAGCGCCATTTGCGGATCGGCTACAACCGCGCGGCGCGGCTGCTTGAACAGATGGAACAGTCGGGGCTCGTGTCGGCGATGTCGTCGAGCGGCAACCGCGAAATTCTTGTGCCGGCGCGCGACGCGGAATAAGTCCGCGGCGCCCGCAGCGCCGGCCACCCAGGGAGAAAACCGCAACATGCAGCAACTTTCGTTCGTTCCTTCCCTTCGTTCGACGCGGCGCTGGCTCGGCGCGGCGTTCGCCGGTGCATCGCTGATGCTCGCGGCGACGCATGCGTTCGCGGGCGGCACCGAGCAACTGAAGGCCTTCGTGTCGCAAGTGCGTTCGGCGAAAGGCGATTTCACGCAGCAGATCGTCAAGGCGCCGGCCAAGGGCGCGAGCGCCGCACAGGCCGCGCCGAAGCCGAACGACAACTCGAGCGGCACGTTCGTGTTCTCGCGTCCGGGGAAGTTCATCTGGACGTACCAGAAGCCGTACCAGCAGGTGCTGCAGGCCGACGGAGACAAGCTCTACGTGTACGACCGCGACCTGAACCAGGTCACCGAGCGCAAGCTGAACGGCGCGCTGGGCGCAAGTCCGGCCGCGATCCTGTTCGGCAGCAACGATCTGGACAAGAACTACACGCTGCGCGATGCCGGCGAGAAGGGCGGCATCGAGTGGCTGGAGATGTTGCCGAAGGCGCAGGACACGCAATTCCAGCGGATCGGCATCGGCTTCCGCAACGGCACGCTCGCCGCGATGGAACTGCACGACGTGTTTGGCAACGTCACGCTGCTCACCTTCACGAACATCCAGACGAACCCGCCGCTGAAGAGCGACGCGTTCAAGTTCGTCGTGCCGAAGGGCGCGGACGTGATCACCGGCTGATCTGCACCGCATCGTTTTCCCGACACGGGCCTGCCGGCGACGGCAGGCCCGTGTTGTTTGGGGCGTGGGCACCGGACGCGGGCACCGGGCCGGGCTGTGGCGGCCTGCACCGGCGGTGCCGTCGTGCGGCTGTCATAATGTCGGGTCCGGCGGCCGGTTCGGCCGCCATCGTTTGATCTGGAGCGAGGGTTCATGTCCGACCTGTTTCAAGTCGAGCCGCGCCGGCCGCTCGCCGAGGCGCTGCGGCCGAAGACGCTCGCCGAGGTAATCGGCCAGACGCATCTGCTGGGCGAAGGCAAACCGCTGCGGCTCGCGTTCGAGTCCGGCAAGCCGCATTCGATGATCCTGTGGGGGCCGCCCGGCGTCGGCAAGACGACGCTCGCGCGCCTGACCGCGCTCGCGTTCGACTGCGAGTTCATCGCGCTGTCGGCGGTGCTCGGCGGCGTGAAGGACATCCGCGAGTCGATGGAGCAGGCGAAGGACACGCTGAACCGCACCGGCCGCCATACGATCCTGTTCGTCGACGAAATCCACCGCTTCAACAAGGGGCAGCAGGATGCGCTGCTGCCGTTCGTCGAGTCGGGACTCGTGACCTTCATTGGAGCGACGACCGAGAATCCGAGCTTCGAAGTCAACTCGGCGCTGCTGTCGCGGGCGCAGGTGTATGTGCTGCAGTCGCTGAACGACGACGAGATGCGTCAGTTGCTCAGGCGCGCGCAGGAAATCGCGCTCGACGGCCTCGCGTTCGACGACAAGGCGGTCGATACGCTCGTCGGTTACGCGGACGGCGACGCGCGGCGCTTCCTGAACCTGCTCGAGCAGGCGCAGACGGCCGCATCGTCCGCCGGGGTCACGACCATCGACGCCGATTTCGTCAGCAGCGCGATGACGCTGAACGCGCGGCGCTTCGACAAGGGTGGCGACAATTTCTACGATCAGATCTCGGCGCTGCACAAGTCGGTGCGCGGTTCGAGCCCGGACGGCGCGCTGTACTGGTTCTGCCGGATGATCGACGGCGGCGCGGATCCGAAATATCTCGCGCGGCGGATCGTGCGGATGGCGTGGGAAGACATCGGCCTCGCCGACCCGCGTGCGCTGCAGGTGGCGAACGACGCGGCCGAGACGTACGAGCGGCTCGGCTCGCCCGAAGGCGAGCTGGCGCTCGGGCAGGCAGTGATCTATCTCGCGTGCGCGGCGAAGAGCAACGCGGGCTACAACGCGTTCAACCAGGCGATGGCGTTCGTGAAGCAGGACAAGTCGCGCGAGGTCCCCGTGCATCTGCGCAATGCGCCGACCAAGCTGATGAAGGAGCTCGGCTACGGTCACGCATATCGCTACGCGCACGACGAGCCGAATGCCTATGCGGCCGGCGAATCGTACCTGCCGGAAGGGATGCGCGAGCCGCGCTGGTACAAGCCGGTGCCGCGCGGGCTCGAATCGAAGATCGCCGACAAGCTCGCGTGGCTGCGTGAACTCGACCGCGAGGCCGGCAAGAACGACTGACCGGCCGTTCGCCGCCTGCGGCGGGTCAACGCCTGCGGCCCGGCTGCTTCTTCCAGTACTCGAACGGCTCCGCGTGGCAGTCGATGTCGAGTTCGGCGACCCGTGCGTGCAGGCGCTCCTGTGCGTCGGCAATCGCGAGGTTGTAGATTGCCGGCGCGATTTCCTCGACGAAGAAGTGCAGCAGCGCGCCTGCCTGGATGTTGCCGATCGGCTCGTCCATGTTTTCTGTGAAATAGCGTTGCAGCGACGCGATCGCGCGGTCGCGGACATCCTTGTCCAGTTCGATGGCCATCGTGTTCCCTCGGATCGTGGCGGTGAGAAGGGCGGGCGTGTGGCGTGCCTGCGGCGGTTGTCGCGTCGCCGCGCAACGAGGCCGCGCGACGCGCTTTGGCGAGTGCCGACGCGGGGGTCGGCAATGCGATACTGCCATGTCCGTCGCGCGTTTGCGCCGCTGTCCATCCGGCCAGTGCCGTGGCGGCCTCGCGGTGCGTTAGAATTCCCGTCTTACACAACGATTTTCCAAGTCCTCCCATGCTCGACATCCAGTTGCTGCGCAAAGACCTCGACGGCGTCGCGAAGCGCCTCGCCGATCGCGGCTACACCCTCGACGTCGCTGCGTTCTCCGCGCTCGAAGCGGAACGCCGTGCGATCCAGACCCGTACCGAAGAGCTCCAGGCGCGCCGCAACAGCCTGTCAAAGCAGATCGGCGCGATGAAGGGGAAGGGCGAGGACACGTCGGCCGTCATGGCCGAAGTCGGCGGGATCGGCGACGAGATGAAGGCGTCGGAGGCCAAGCTCGGCGAGATCCAGACGCGCCTGTCCGACCTGATGCTGGGCATGCCGAACATCGCGCACGAAAGCGTGCCGGTCGGCAAGGACGAGGCCGACAACGTCGAAGTGCGCCGCTGGGGCACGCCGCGCGAGTTCGACTTCGAGGTGAAGGATCACGTCGACGTCGGCACGCCGCTCGGCCTCGATTTCGAAACCGGCGCGAAGCTCGCCGGCGCGCGCTTCACGATGCTGCGCGGGCCGATCGCACGGCTGCATCGCGCGCTCGCGCAGTTCATGATCGACACGCACACGCTGCAGCACGGCTACAGCGAGACGTACACGCCGTACATCGTGAACCCTGAAATCCTGTACGGCACGGGCCAACTGCCGAAGTTCGCCGACGACATGTTCCGCGTCGAGAAGGGCGGTGCCGAAAACACGATCACGCAGTACCTGATCTCGACGTCCGAAATTTCGCTGACCAACACTGTGCGCGAATCGATCGTCGAAGGCACCGCGTTGCCGATCAAGCTGACCGCGCATTCGCCGTGCTTCCGTTCGGAAGCCGGTTCGTACGGCCGCGACACGCGCGGGATGATCCGCCAGCATCAGTTCGACAAGGTCGAGATGGTGCAGGTCGTCGCACCGGACGCATCGTACGCGGCGCTCGACGAGATGGTCGGCCACGCGGAAGCGATCCTGCAAAAGCTCGGCCTGCCGTACCGCGTGATCACGCTTTGCACGGGGGACATGGGCTTTTCGGCCGCGAAGACGTTCGACCTCGAAGTATGGCTGCCCGCGCAGAACACCTATCGCGAGATCTCGAGCTGCTCGAACACCGAGGCGTTCCAGGCGCGCCGCATGCAGGCACGTTTCCGCAACGCGCAGGGCAAGCCGGAACTCGTGCATACGCTGAACGGTTCCGGCCTCGCGGTCGGCCGCACGCTCGTTGCCGTGCTGGAGAACTACCAGAATGCCGACGGTTCGGTCACGGTGCCGGAGGCACTGCGTCCATACATGGGTGGCATGGAGCGAATCGAAGCGCCTGCGCAGGCGTCGTGAGATCGCTCCGCGATCGGTCTTCAAGCCTCCGCAAAAAAATTTGCAAAAAGGGCTTGTGAGTTTTAAAGAGATCGTTCTATAATCTTTTCTTTCCCGGACACGACCAGCCGGGAAATGAAGCAGCAAGGAAGGAGAGGTGGCAGAGTGGTCGAATGTACCTGACTCGAAATCAGGCGTACGGTTTCCCCGTACCGTGGGTTCGAATCCCACCCTCTCCGCCAAAATACGAAGCCCCGTGATTCGCAAGGATCACGGGGTTTTTCGTTTTGGTCGCGCGCGACTGAGCGTGGCACCGCTCACAACGCGCAGCGCGGCCGTCGCCATGCTCGAATCTTTGCGTGGCGATTGCCCCCGCCGTCGAGCGAAAGCCATCTCGTTCGCTTCGATGCTCGGTTTCCATTGGCCTGACCTGCGCCGCTGGGTGGCGGCGCAAGCCGTCCCGCACCATGTGCCCGATTCGCATATCGCGGCGGCATGCCGCAACTGCTTGCGGTGCCGTCTCCGCCGGATTCCCGCTGCCTTCGTCTTGCTTCAGCCTTCGCTTCGCGCGCCGTTAACAGTGGGCGGCGGCAAGCGCCTTTTGCGCGGTCGCCGTTTCCCGTCGATTCAAGGTCCCATGAAGCTGAGCTACAAGATTCCCCTCGCATTCGCCCTCGCGTTGCTGCTGATGTTCTGCGGCGCGCTGTACGGTATCCGCATCCTCAACCGCTCGATCGACACGTTCGCGAACGACGTGCAGACGCGTGTCGCCGACGAACGGCTCGTGTCGGCGACGCTCGTGCAGTTCAAGCTGCAGGTCCAGGAATGGAAGGACACGCTGCTGCGCGGCAAGCAGCCCGACAAGCTCGACAAGTACTGGCAGGCATTCCAGACGCGCGAGCGCACGGTCGATACGCTCGCCGCGCAACTCGTGAACCAGTTGCCGCCCGGCGAGAGCCGTACGCTGGTCGAGCAGTTCATGCGCGCGCATGCGGCGATGGGTGACGGCTACCGGCGCGGGTTCGATGCATTCAAGGCCGCCGGTTTCGATCCGACGGCCGGGGATGCGGCCGTCGCGGGTGTCGACCGTGTGCCCGCCGCGCTGCTCGAGCGCGCGGCCAAGGCGATTGCCGACGAGAGCGCCACCGTGTCGGCGCAAGCGAGCCGCGATGCAAGTCATGCCACCGCGGCGAGCGTCGTGCTGATGCTGATCGTGCTCGGCATCGCGATGATCGGCGCGTTCCTGTTCAGCCGCGCGATCCTGCGCCCGCTCGATCGCGCAGTGGCGTGCGCGCAGGCCGTGGCCGGCGGCGATCTGACGCGCGACGTCGACGCGGCCGGCCGCGACGAGATCGCCGATCTGCTGCGCGCGTTGCGGACGATGCAGGCGAGCCTGTCGGGTGTCGTGCTCGAGGTGCGCACGCATGCCGAAGCTGTCGCGACCGCCAGCGCGCAGATCGCGGCGGGCAATCACGACCTGTCGTCGCGCACCGAGGCGCAGGCTGCGTCGATCGAGGAAACCGCGGCAAGCATGACTGAACTGACGGGCATCGTGCGCCAGTCGGCCGAGCACGCGCAGCACGCGGCGCAGTTGGCGCGGGACGCATCGGACATCGCGGCCGCGGGCGGCGGCGTGATGACCGACGCCGTCGACACGATGAACGGGATTGCCTCCAGCTCGGCGAAGGTCGGCGAGATCATCGCGGTCATCGACAGCATCGCGTTCCAGACCAATATCCTCGCGCTGAACGCGGCCGTCGAGGCGGCGCGCGCGGGCGAACAGGGGCGCGGCTTCGCGGTCGTCGCGTCGGAGGTGCGCACGCTCGCGCAGCGCAGCGCGGCCGCCGCGAAGGAGATCAAGGCGCTGATCGAGCAATCGACGCAGCGGGTCGACGAGGGCGCCGTGCTGATCGCGCGCGCGGGCGAATCGATCCACGAGATCGTCGGCGCGGTGCAACGGGTCACGTCGATCGTCGGTGAGATTTCGTCCGCATCGCAGGAGCAGAGCGGCGGCATCCAGCAGGTGAACGTGGCGGTCACGCAGATGGACGAAGCGACACAGCGCAACGCGGCGCTCGTCGAACAGGCGTCGGCCGCGACGCAGGCGCTGGCGGAACAGGCGAGCGCGTTGCGACACGCGGTCGCCGTGTTCAGGCTGCCGCAGGCCGCGTGACGATATTGCCGACCGCGACCGCGACCGCGACCGCGACCGCGCCGTGCTGTGTCACGCCGCAGCCGAATACTGCGCGAGCACGCGAGCGCGGATCGACGGCTTGATGTTCGACTGCGCCATGTTGCCGCCGTAATGCGCGACGACACGCGGATTCATCACGCGATACCAGAGCGGCGGCACATACGCGAACAGGATCATCGTCGCGTAGCCGGCCGGCAGTTGCGGCGAGTCGTCGAAGTGGCGCAGCGCCTGGTACGAACGCGTCGGGTTCGCGTGATGGTCGGCGTGTCGCTGCAACTGATACAGGAACAGGTTGGTGACGACGTGATTGCTGTTCCACGAATGCTGCGGCGTGCAGCGTTCGTAGCGGCCGCTCGGCAGCTTGCGGCGGCCGAGCCCGTAGTGCTCGACATAGTTGACGACTTCGAGCAGCGACGCGCCGTACACGGCCTGGATCACGAGGAACGGAATCACGACCTTGCCGGCCATCGCGATCGCGATGCCCCATACGACGACGGTCATCGCCCACGCGTGCAGCACCTCGTTACGCCACGTCCATGGCGAACGCCCGAGCCGTTCGAGGCGCGCCGTCTCGAGCCGCCACGCCGAGTGGATGCTGCCCGTCACAGTGCGCGGCAGGAATGCCCAGAACGATTCGCCGTAGCGCGCGCTCGCCGGATCCTCGGCCGTCGCGACGCGCACGTGATGGCCGCGGTTGTGTTCGACGAAGAAGTGCCCGTACGCGACCGGCGCGAGCGTGACTTTCGCGAGCCAGCGCTCGAAGCGGTTGGTCTTGTGCCCGAGTTCGTGCGCGGTGTTGATCGAGATGCCCGTCGCGGCGCCGAGCGACAGCGCGAAGCCGATGTAGTCGTACCACGCGAGCGCATGTGTGCCAACGATCCACACGCACATGAAGAACGCGATGTATTCGACCAGCGTCGCGAGATAGACGATGTAGCGGTAGTAGCGCTCGCGTTCGAGGCGCGGGACGACGGTTTCGGGCGGATTGTCGCGGTCATCGCCGATCAGCGTGTCGAGGACCGGGATCACGCCGAACGCGAACAGCGGTCCGAACCACCAGAACACATGAAGGCCCGTCGACAGCGCGAGCTGGGCCGAGAGGATCGGCAGCGTGATCGTCACCGCGCCGAGCAGCCACAGATAACGTTTGCCATCCGACCAGCCCGAGGCCGATGCGTCGGTCATTGCCATTGTCTCCCTCCTTGTAGAGGCCGGCTCCCGCGTGTGCGGGGGGGCGGCCGTGTGACGCGTTTGTCGTCGTTCGAATCGTCGCGTGTCCGCGGTGCCGGATCGGTCGTCCGGTTGTGCCAGTTATACGACCGTCGCGCATGCTTTCCAAACCCTGGCGCTAGGCGTGCGACTCCAAACGATGGACGGGTACATGCCGCCGGCCGGGAAGGGCCGGCACGGGGCGATTGAAACAGGCGGACTTGGGCCGATCCGCTTGTGCGGCCTGCGTTCTTGTCGGATGAATGCCTGGCGTGACGCTCGCGTGCATCCAGAGGTGAGGTCCGCAACGAATGTTGCGATGCAGCAGCCGTGGCGCGACGACGCCCGATCGTGCGGTTCTTTCGCATACGTATGTAACGAATCATTACGGCCTCGGCGAGGAAATGCCGGACACTAGCCGCATGAACGCCATGCATGACAAGGCGAGCGAGGCGAGGCCTCCGATCTCGCCATTCGGCGAGCATGCGTTGTCGCGCGTCGGCGCATCGATGCTGCACCTGCACACCGGCGTGCCCGCGACGTCGGTTGCCTTTCGATCGGCGCTGCCGTTTGAAAATTACGATTTGACTCATGCCCCGCTTTCGGTTGAAGCTAATACCTTGCTGTCCGAAGGGGGCTGTGCCTGCATGAGTTCGACCTTGACCGTTCGTCGTATCGCTGCCGATCAGGGCCGCGTGTATCGCGAACTCCGCGCCGCATCGCTGCGCGAGCCCTACGCGCCCGGTGAAGCGCCGGAGGCCGAATTGCTGAACGTCGATTCCGACGCGGCGGCGGCCGTTGCCGCGCTGCGCGCCACATCCGACGAGTCGACGACTTTCCTGCTGTATACCGAGGGCCATCCGGCCGGCATGATCGGCGCATATTTCGACAACACGCCCGAGCGGCGCGCGTTCGTCAGCGAGCTGTGGGTCGCCCACGCGGTCCGCCACTTGCGCGGTGGCGTGCTGTTGCTCGAAACCGCCACAGCGTGGTTGGCGGAACGCGGTGCGCAGGACGTCTACGCATGGATCGCCGATGCGAACCGCAACGCGATCCGTTTTTACGAACGCGCGGGTTTCGGCAACACGGGCGAGCATGCGCCGATCGCGCGGATGCCCGGCGCGATGAAGTCGTTGTTCGTGTCGCACTTCAACACGCCCTGACGCATGAATGCGCGGGCCGCACGGCGCGATGAAGGCCCGGCCGCCCGTCCGACTGCCCGCCCGCCGGTCGCGCGCTCGCTGCGATCGTCATCCCCCGGTTCCCCAAAAATAATGGCCGCACGCGTGGACGCCTGTAAAATACGCAAAAAATTTTTGCAGAGTGTCCATGTCGCTTAAAAAATCGCCATTCTTCGAGCTGCGCAGCGGATCGGTCGATACGTTGCTGTTCACCGTGAAGACGACCGATCTCGATGCGTTGCGTGCCGAACTGGTCAAGCGCTTCGAAGCGACTCCCGAGTTTTTCGCCGATGATGTCGTCGCGATCGACGTCCGCCGCCTCGCGGACGGCGAACGCGTCGCGCTTGACGACATTCGCCAGATGCTGAACGACGTGCGGATGCGCCCGGTGGGCGTCGTCGCGCTCGCCACGCAGGGCTGGGCGGGGGAAGCCGGCCTGCCGTTGCTCGAGGCGCGCGACCGCCGCGTGTCGGCTGCGAAGCCGGCCGAGGAAGCGGAGCCGGCGCCTGTCGTTGCCGCGGCCGCTGCCGTGGCGGCCGAACCGGCGCCGGAGACTGCACCGACGCCGGTTTCGGCGGGTGGCCAGACGCTGGTGATCGATCGGCCGCTGCGTTCGGGGCAGCAGATTTACGCGAAAGGAGACCTCGTGGTGCTGGCGCCGGTCAGTCACGGCGCCGAGATCATCGCGGAAGGCAATATCCACATCTACGCGCCGTTGCGCGGCCGCGCACTCGCGGGCGTGCACGGCAATCACGATGCGCGCATTTTCTGCACGTGTCTGGAGCCGGAACTGATTTCGATCGCGGGTATCTATCGAACGACCGAGAACCCGTTGCCTGCCGACATACTGGGCAAATCGGTGCAGATCCGGCTCGAAGAGGAAAAACTGATGATCGAACCGCTGCGCCTGACGTGATTCACGCGGCGCGCTCCGGATCGATCGGCTCTCATTGACGAACACAGGGTATTGGGTAAATGGCAAAAATCATCGTGGTGACTTCGGGCAAGGGCGGCGTGGGCAAGACGACGACCAGCGCGAGCTTCGCGTCCGGCCTCGCGCTGCGCGGCCACAAGACGGCCGTGATCGACTTCGACGTCGGCCTGCGCAACCTCGATCTCATCATGGGCTGCGAGCGTCGCGTGGTGTACGACCTCGTCAACGTGATCCAGGGCGAAGCGAACCTGAACCAGGCGCTGATCAAGGACAAGAAGTGCGAGAACCTGTTCATCCTGCCGGCGTCGCAGACGCGCGACAAGGATGCGCTCACGCGGGACGGCGTCGAGAAGGTGCTGAACGACCTGGTCGCGATGGACTTCGAATACATCGTCTGCGATTCGCCGGCCGGTATCGAGGCGGGCGCGCTGCACGCGATGTATTTCGCGGACGAAGCGCTGATCGTCACGAACCCGGAAGTGTCGTCGGTGCGCGACTCGGATCGCATTCTCGGCATCCTGTCGTCGAAGACGAAGCGCGCGACCGAAGGCAAGGAGCCGATCAAGGAGCACCTGCTGATCACGCGCTACAGCCCGAAGCGCGTGAGCGAAGGCGAAATGCTGTCGCTCGAGGACATCAGCGAGATCCTGCGCATCAAGCTGATCGGCGTGGTGCCGGAATCGGAAGCCGTGCTGCACGCATCGAACCAGGGTTTGCCGGCAGTGCATATCGACGGCACCGACGTTGCGGAAGCGTACAAGGACGTCGTCGCTCGCTTCCTCGGCGAGGACAAGCCGCTGCGCTTCACCGATTACCAGAAGCCGGGCCTGCTGCAGCGCCTCTTCGGCAGCAAGTAACGGAGGCCGCCCATGTCCATCCTTTCGTTTCTCCTCGGCGAGAAGAAGAAGTCCGCATCGGTCGCGAAGGAGCGCCTGCAGCTCATCATCGCGCACGAGCGGGTCGGCGGCCGGCCGCCGGCCGATTATCTGCCGGCGCTGCAGAAGGAGCTGGTCGCGGTCATCTCGAAATACGTCCATATTTCGAACGATGACATTCGCGTGAGCCTCGAGCGCCAGGACGATCTCGAAGTCCTCGAAGTGAAGATCGAGATCCCGCAAGCCTGACTTTTGTCGGTCTCCCCGCACGGCGGCGCATGCCGTCGTGCGCGTCTTACGCCCTGTTGCACTTTCGGGCTCGCCGTAACACGGCGTCTGTCGGCCGTTGGTCGACCTCCCGCATTGAACGAATACGCTCGCGTCATTTGTCAATCAGGAGGTTGTAATGGCTGTCTCTACCGTTCGACGTCGTATCGTTTCGCTCGCGCTGTTCGCCGCGGGCCTGTCAGCCATCGCCGCGCCGTTTGCCGCACACGCGGACGAAATCCTCGTCGGTGCGCCGATGATGGTGCAGTCGGGGCGGATGGTCGTCGCCGAACCGGTGGCCACGCCGGTCGAGGAAATCGTCGTCGTCGCACCGAATGCGCCGCCGCCCGTGCGCTACGAAGTCGTACCCGACGCACGCGTCGGCTATGTGTGGGAGCGTGGGCACTGGCGCTGGGACCATGGCCGCTACGTGTGGATCGGCGGCCACTGGGAAACCGAGCGCATCGGCATGCACTGGGTGCCGGGTCACTGGGACCAGCGTGGCCCGAACTGGTTCTGGACTCGCGGCCACTGGGCCTGACGGGGAGGCATGCGATGAAACGAACCGCCATTGCCATCGCGCTCGTCGCGATCACGCTCGCCGGCTGTATCGTCGTGCCGGCCCGGCCCGTTTACTATCGGCCGGCGCCGGTGGTCATCTACTGAGGATCGCGCGGGTCCGTCCGCGCCGGGCCGCTCGCACCGGATGCGGACGGGCCGTGCTCGTGCGGCGCCGCCGACGTGTGCATGGCGACGTTGCCGGCTGCCGGGGCCTCCGGCTCGCCACCGTCCTGCTCGCGCAGCGTGTCGAGCGGATCGGCGGGTGCGGCGGCCGCATCCTGCGGCTCCACGACACTGGCCGTGGCAGCGGGTGCCACGGCGGGTTCGGCGGTGGTCGCGGGCGGCGCGAGATAGCGCTCGGCAAGTGTTTCGTAGAGCGGCGGCGCGAAGAAGCGCGCCATGCGGCTCGACACCAGTGCGGTCGCCATCAGCGAAATCACGAGCGCGTGACCGTTGATCATCTCCATCACGATCACGAACGACGTGATCGGCGACTGCGTGACCGCCGCGAGGTAGCCGACCATCGCGAGCGCGATCAGCATCGGCAGGCTCATGTCGCCGAACACGAGATGCAGCAGGTTGCCGAACCCGGCGCCGATCGACAGCGAAGGCGCGAAGATCCCGCCCGGGATGCCCGGCAGGTACGACGCGACCATCGACACCATCTTCAGGAACGGATAAAGCACCGACAGCCGTTCATGGCCGTCGAGCAGGCCGCGCGCCTCGGCATAGCCGCTGCCGAACGTCGTCCCGCCCGACACGAGGCCGACGACCGCGATCACGAAGCCGCACAGCGCCGCGAACGCGATCGGGCGCTCGCGATACAGGCCGAGCAGGCGCGCGGGCAGCCAGCGGCCCGTATTGAGCAGCAGCCAACTGAAAAGGCCGCCCGCGATGCCGGTGACGATCGCCGTGACGAGCACGGCGACGGCAAGCATCTTCGGAAAATGCTGACCGGCGTCGATCGTGCCGAAGTATGTGTAGTTGCCGTTCAGGCCCAATGCGACGACACCGGCGAGGATGATCGCGGTGATCAGCACGCCGCTGGCGCGGGCGGAGAAGCTGCGGGTCAGCTCCTCGATCGCGAACACGATCCCGGCGAGCGGTGTATTGAATGCGGCCGACAGGCCCGCCGCTGCGCCGGCGAGCACGAGTTGCCGTTCGATCTGCGCATTCGAGCGCGGGTAGAAGCGCCGCAGGTTGAACATCAGCGCCGCGCCGACCTGCACGGTCGGGCCTTCCCGGCCGATCGTGAAGCCGCCGAGGATCCCCAGGAACGAGAGCAGGACCTTCCCGAACAAGATGCGCAGCGTTAGCAGCCGCGCGCCGAATGCGCTCGGGCTCGCATGCAGTGTCGCAATGACCTGCGGGATCCCGCTGCCCTCGGCGCCGCGGAAGAAGCGACGCGTGAGCCATGCCGACGCCGCGGCGATCGACGGCGTCAGCACCAGCGGCAGCCACGCGGCGTGCTCGCGCATCGTGCGGAAGGTATCGTAGCCCCAGTCGATCAGTCGCGCGTACAGCACGGCCGCGAGGCCGACGGCGATCGCGCCGAGCCAGAATACGCCGTACTGGCGCCAGATTCGCAGCGAGCGGCGGGTGAGGGCGGGAAACAGGGCGGGAAGGGCGGGGCGGGGCATCGGCAGCGGGCCGGGAAGGCAAAGGAACCATTATAAAAAGAACCGGATGTGTCCGGGGCTCGACAAATACTCACAAAAGCGTCGCATTTTGTTGCAAATGTAATGTCGGCGTAATGTTTGCGCGCCACAAGCATCGTTAGCATGGCGAAATGGCCAGCCATTCCTCACACCGAACGTGAAACGTATCCTCATCGTGAAAGTGACGTCGCTCGGCGACGTCGTCCAGACGCTGCCCGTTGTCGCGGACCTTCATCGCGCCTTTCCGGGCGTGCAGGTCGACTGGGCCGTGGACGAATCTTGCGCGGAGGTCGTGCGCTGGCACCCCGGCGTGAGCCACGTGCTCTGCGCGCCGCTGAGGCGGTTCAAGAAGCTCCGCAACGGCGGCGACCTGAAGGCGATCTCCGCGTCGATCGGCGCGCTGCGCGCGCATCGCTACGATGCCGTCATCGACCTGCACGGCGTCTACAAGAGCGCGATCATCTCGGCGCTCGCGCGCGCCGCACGCCGCGTCGGCTATCAGACGCGGGATCTCGGCGAGACGGGCGCCCGCTTCGCGTACTCGCATCGCTTCGGCCCACGGCCGGATTGCGATGCATGGCACGGGATGCGGGTGAGCGCGGGCGAGGCGCTGGGCTATGTGCCCGAAGGCATCGCCGCGTACGGGATCGTCCCGCCGCAGGACGCGAGCCTGCCGCCCGCCGTGACCGACGGCGCGCCGTTCATGCTGCTGTTCCACGCGACTTCAAATCCGGACAAGAAATGGCCGACCGATGATTGGGCCGCGCTGGCCATCCGGATGATGGCGCGCGGCGTGCGTGTGCTGTTGCCCTGGGGATCGGCCGCCGAACACGACGATGCGCAGCACATAGCCGCCCGTGCGCCAGGCGCGATCGTGCTGCCGGCGATGTCAGTGCGCGAACTGGGCGCGGCCATCGGCCGGGCTGCGCTCGTGGTGGGGGTCGATACCGGGTTCGTGCACATGGCGCACGCGCTGCAGCGGCCGACCGTGATGATTTTCGTTGCGACCTCGCGCCACCATTGCGGCATCGGCGGCGCACCGAATGCACTGTCGATCGGCGAGCCTGGCGTGCCGCCCTCGGTGGCGCAGGCGCTCGATGCGATCGATGCGGTCGGGCCGGCCTATGGCGCGCAGCGCGAGCGGCTGACGGCCTAGCGCGCGGACAGGCCCGCTATCGGCTTGAACGGGCCCAGCGAAGGCGCCCGGCAGGGTCAGGCGAGCAGCGCTTCGACCGTGACTACCGCAGCGATGGCGGCCAGGTTGGCGAGCAGCGCCTCGAACAGGAGGCCGCGCCACGTTTTTGGCCGGAAGCGTGCCGCGAGCAGCAGGGCGCTACCCAGCGCGAGCGCCAGGATCATGACGAGGTCGGCATTGCCGAGGTGGATGTTCATCGCGGCGGCTCCTTCGGGGAGGGATCCGGGGACGCGCGGGCGCGCCCCCGGATCGAGTATAGGCAGCGCCGGCCGCCGCACAACCCGGGGCGCCCCGGACGCTCAGAGGAGCGATGCGTCGCGGGTTTCGCGCATCAGCAGCACGCCGATCAGGCTGATCGCCGCCGCGACCGACACGTAGCCGCCGACCCACGACAGGCCGCCGCGTGCGGCGAGCAACTGTGCGATGTACGGCGCGATCGACGCGCCGAGGATCCCCCCGAGGTTGTACGCGACGCCCGCGCCCGTATAGCGGACGTTGGTCGGGAACAACTCGGGCAGCAGCGCGCCCATCGGCGCGAACGTCACCCCCATCAGGAACAGCTCGAGCGTCAGGAACAGCGCGACGAGCGGCATCGAGCCGCTGCCGAGCAGCGGCTCCATCGCGAAGCCCGAGAGCAGTGCGGCGATCGCGCCGGCGACCAGCACCGGCTTGCGGCCGAAGCGATCCGACGCCCACGCCGACAGCGGTGTCGCGAGCCCCATGAACACGACAGCGAAGCAAAGCAGGCCGAGGAAGCTCTGGCGCGGAATATGCAGCGTCGACACGCCGTACGACAGCGAGAACACCGTCGAGATGTAGAACAGCGTGTAGCAGACCACCATCGCGAGCGCGCCGAGCAACGTGGGCTGCCAGTGTTGCGAGACGAGCGTCGCGACCGGCACGCGCACACGTTCGTTGCGCTCGAGTGCGGCCTGGAACGCCGGTGTCTCGGTGATCTTCAGCCGCACGTACAGGCCGAGTGCGACGAGCACCGCGCTGACGAGGAACGGGATGCGCCAGCCCCAGCTGCGGAATTGTTCGTCGGACAGCGACAGCGCGAGCGCGAAGAACAGCCCGTTCGACATCAGGAAGCCGACCGACGGGCCGAGCTGCGGGAACATCCCGAACCAGCCGCGCTTGCCTTGTGGCGCGTGCTCGGTCGCGAGCAGCGCCGCGCCGCCCCATTCGCCACCGAGGCCGATGCCCTGGCCGAAACGCAGCACGCAGAGCAGCACTGGCGCGAGTGCGCCGATCGCGTCGTAGCCGGGCACGAAGCCGATCGCGGTGGTGGACACGCCCATGACGAGCAGGGACGCGACGAGCGTCGACTTGCGGCCGATGCGGTCGCCGAAGTGACCGAACAGGAACGAGCCGATCGGTCGCGCGATGAATGCGATGCCGAACGTGACGAATGCGGACAGCGCCTGTGCGGTCGCGGAACCGTGCGGAAAGAACACGGGGCCGATGACGAGTGCCGCGGCGGTCGCGTAGACGTAGAAGTCGTAGAACTCGATCGCGGTGCCGATGAAGCTCGCGAACACGATGCGCCGGTGGCTGACGGCGCCGGCCGAACCGGTTGCATGTGCAACGGCCGGGGGAGATGCGGACATGGATGTCTCCGTTTTGTCGTTGGGGCATTCGACCGAGCGTGCGTCGAGCCGGCAGGTGGACGCCTGCCGGGAGAGCGCAGCCGGGCGGATGATGCGGTAGCGACGTGGACGCGCGTCGTGGCGCGGACGTCACTCGCCGGTCGACGAGACAGACGGGCAGGTCGCCGCCGCCCTGTGCCGGCATGGTCGGTTCGCATGCCGGGTGCGGCGCGCGAACGCGCGCGCGGGAGGGTGGCCGCGCGATTGCGGAAAATTATAGCCAGCGCCGCGACATAGCGACAATCGCGGGCGGGTGCAGACTCAATCGAGCGATTGCGCCTGTGCGGATGCGGTGCTTTGCAGCTGGAAACGCCCGTCGTCGTTGAACAGCCAGCCTTCCATCATCTCGATCCGGCCGTTGCCGTCCAGCAGTTTCGACGGTGGCGGCGGCAGCGGTGCCGAACGGCGCAGCGATGCGAGCGCGAGCCCTTCCGCTTCGCTGTCGCCGTTGCTGCGATAGACGGATGCGTTGACGAGGCGGCCGCTGCCATCGACGGTGAACGCGACGACGACGAGCGAGCGCAGCATCGCCTGCGGCGTCCCGTGCGAGACGCCGGACGGATTGTGCTCGGCGACGCACCGCGCGACTTCCACGCGGTACTGGTCGCGATTCGCGCTGCGGGTGACGGACGGGATCGTCAGCACCGAGCGCAGCGACGGCGGCGGCGTGATCGTGCAGGCGGCAAGCAACGAGGCGGCGAGCAGCGCGGCAACACGCAGCCGGCTCGCGCCCGGGTGGGGAAGAGGGGACATGGGGGCGTGCCGGAGGGTGACTATAAAAAAATGATAGGCGTCCGGGCGCGACCTGTTATCGGGACAAACGCATAGTGCGCGAAGCGCGACGTGGCGATTCGCAGATGATGGCGATCGGCGGCCCCACCGGCACCTGTCGTGATGTGATGTGACGTGACATGTGACCGCGCGGGCGCGACATGCGTACCTGCGCCGCACGCAGCGGCGGTTGGCGTGGCCCGAGCGGCCCGCTCAGTAGCCGTGCGTCACGAGCGACAGAACGGACAGGTCCGGATGCGTGCCGTCGATAATGGTCTTGCCGATATGCACGCCTTCCTGAACCGCTTCGTCGACGCTCGCGAAGCTTTCCTCGCCGTCCGCGTGGAAGGGCACAGCATGATCGGGCAGCGCGGGATTCACGCCAGGATGGCAGACATATCCGGTGTAGGTGTAACGCGTGTCGCTGCCGGGAGCGAGGCCCGGCACCACATGGATCTCGAAGCCTTCGTAATCGACGTGATCCGTCGCTGTCGACAGTTCTGTCATGGCGGTCTCCGTGTGCCGCACGCACGGATGGTGCGCGGGGCATCGAGTCGCGGCGGCGGTCGTGTCGCCGTGCTGATCGAATTCTAGGCGATGGCGGCACGGCTTGTGAGGCTCGCGCGCGGCGTCGGTGGCCACGGCGGGCGCGCATGTATCACGCGTTACCGCGTGCAGCGCGCGTCCTTGCGCTGCACCACGAGGATCACGGGATACTTCTGGCCGTGCTCGAGTTCCACGGGCGCGACGACCGTCAGCGTCGCCGGATCGGAATCGTCGTACACGCTGACCTGCTCGTTGCGGATATAGGTCACGCCGATGCAGTTCGATGCGCGCCCGTCATCCGACACCTTGCACTGGATCTCGTTTTCCTTCAGGTAGTTGTACGGCGTCGGGCTCGCGAGGTATTCGCGCAGGCTGCGCGGCGAGCCGCCGACGCCCTTCACGTACGCGATCGCGCACGACGGTGTTTGCCCGTCGGTGCCGGAGGCGGAATCGGCGGCCGCGGCGTGCGTGCCGACGGCAGCCAGCAGGGCGACGAGCGACGAGGCGATGAAGGGCTTCATGACGTGGTTTCCCGTTTCGCGATTCGGAGCGCCGGATTGTAACGGCATCGGGCGAGATGCGTCGGCCCGCTGGGCACGTACCGTGCGCGGCGGACAAACAAAAACCCCGTCATTCGAAGAATGGACGGGGTTTGGCGAACTTCCTGGCGGAAGCGGTGAGATTCGAACTCACGGACAGTTTCCCGTCGCCGGTTTTCAAGACCGGTGCCTTAAACCGCTCGGCCACGCTTCCACACGAGGCGGCATTGTAACCGAAATGCCGCGCCGTTCCGCTTCAATCGTCGCGCAGGAACAATTCCTGCAGGTCGTTGAGGAATCGTTGACCCAGCGGCGTCGGCGCAATCTGCGCAAAGTCGCGCGTGATCAATCCGCGCTGCTCTGCTTCCTTGAGTGCCGGCTCGATCGTGCTGATCGGCAAACCCGTGCGCTCGGCAAAGCTGTGCACGGGGAAGCCCTCGACGAGCCGCAGCGTGTTCAGCATGAACTCGAACGGCAGGTCGCGCGCACCGACTTCACGCTCTTCCTGCACGGGCGTGCCGGCCATCGCCTGTTCGATGAAGGTGGCCGGATGCTTGTAGCGTGCCTGTCGCAGGATCCGGTTCGGGAACGACAGCTTCGTGTGTGCGCCCGCGCCGATGCCGAGATAGTCGCCGAAGCGCCAGTAGTTAAGGTTGTGCTTGCACTGATGATTCGGCTTCGCGTACGCGGACACTTCGTAGCGGTCGTAACCGGCCTCGGCCGTGCGCGCATGGATCCATTCCTGCATGTCGGCTGACGCGTCGTCGTCGGGCACCGCGGGCGGAAACTTCGCGAACAGCGTGTTCGGTTCGAGCGTCAGGTGATACAGCGACAGATGCGGCGGCGCGAACGACAGCGCAGTCTCGATGTCGGCCCGGCATTCGTCGAGCGTCTGGTTCGGCAGCGCGAACATCAGGTCGAGGTTGAAGTTGTCGAACGTCTTCGCGGCGATCTCGACGGCCGCGCGCGCCTGCG
Organism: Burkholderia diffusa; assembly: GCF_001718315.1. Classification (NCBI taxonomy): domain Bacteria; kingdom Pseudomonadati; phylum Pseudomonadota; class Betaproteobacteria; order Burkholderiales; family Burkholderiaceae; genus Burkholderia; species Burkholderia diffusa. Next base: position 974,526 of record NZ_CP013362.1, read on the forward strand.
CGGTGTCGTGAATGCGGCCGAGCGCTTTGAGATGGCCTTCGTTGAAGCTCTGGATGCCGACCGACAGGCGATTCACGCCGCTCGCGCGGAACTGCGCGAACTTCGCGGCTTCGAACGTCCCCGGGTTCGCCTCGAGCGTGATCTCGGCGTCGGCATCGAGCGGCAGCAGTGCGCGCACGTCGGACAGCAGACGGTCGAGACCGGCCGCGGACAGCAGGCTCGGCGTGCCGCCGCCGATGAACACCGTATGCACCTGCCGGCCCCAGACGAGCGGCAGCGCCTGTTCGAGATCCGCACGCAGCGCATCGAGGTACTCGGTTTCCGGAAACCGCTCGCCTTTCCACTCGTGCGAGTTGAAATCGCAGTACGGGCACTTGCGCACGCACCACGGAAAATGCACGTATACCGCGAGCGGCGGCAGCGACGTGAGCCGTACCTGCCCGGGCGACGTGAAGGTCGCGACGACGCGCGCGCCGGTTTCCGCCGCCTGGCTCATGCGGCCTCCGGTTGCGAATGCGTGACGAAGTCGATCATGCCGGTTCCTCCGCGAGCCGCGCGAGCAACGCCTTCAATGCGAGCGCGCGATGGCTGTGCGTGTTCTTCACGGCCGGCTCGAGTTCGGCCGCCGTCGCGCCGAGCGACGGCAGGTGGAAATGCGGGTCGTAGCCGAATCCGTGCTCGCCGCGCGGCGTGTCGATGATCTCGCCCTCCCAGCGTCCTTCGGCGAACAGCGGCTCGGGATCGTCCGCGTGGCGCACCAGCGCGAGCACGCAGCAATAGTATGCGCGCCGGTCGTGGACGCCGCGCAGCTGCTCGACGAGGTACGCATTGTTCGCCGCGTCGCCCTTGTCGCGGCCCGCACGCTGCGCGTAGCGGGCCGAATACACGCCCGGCGCGCCGCGCAGCGCGCGCACGCACAGGCCCGAATCGTCGGCGATCGCCGGCAGGCTGGTGAGCCGCGACGCGTGGCGCGCTTTCGTCAGTGCGTTCTCGATGAACGTACCGAACGGTTCTTCCGCTTCCGGCACGGCCAGCTCGCCCTGCGGCACGATCTCGATGCCGACCGTCGAGAACAGCGCGGTGAACTCGCGCAGCTTGCCGGCGTTGTTCGACGCGAGCACGATGCGCGAAAGCGGCGCGGGGGTGCGATCGTCAGACATGGCTCGCGCCCAGCACGTCTTTCTGCAACTGCACGAGTTGGCCGATTCCGCTTTGCGCGAGGTCGAGCAGCGCGTTCATTTCGTCCCGCGAGAACGGCACCCCTTCGGCGGTGCCCTGGACTTCGACGAAGCCGCCGGCGCCCGTCATCACGACGTTCATGTCGGTGTCGCAGCGCGAATCTTCCGCGTAGTCGAGGTCGAGCACGGGCGCGCCTTCGTACACGCCGACCGAAATCGCGGCGACGTGGTCGGTGATCGGCGAGCGCGCGAGCTTGCCGGCCGCGATCAGCTTCGACACGGCGTCGTGCGCGGCGACGAACGCGCCGGTGATGCTGGCCGTGCGCGTGCCGCCGTCGGCCTGGATCACGTCGCAGTCGATGTGGATCGTGCGCGGGCCGAGCGCTTCGAGATCGAACACCGCGCGCAGCGCGCGGCCGATCAGGCGCTGAATTTCCTGCGTACGGCCCGTCTGCTTGCCGCGCGCGGCTTCACGGTCGCTGCGCGTGTGCGTCGCGCGCGGCAGCATTCCGTATTCGGCCGTCAGCCAGCCCTGGCCGCGATCGCGCAGGAATTCGGGCACGCGTTCGGCGACGCTCGCGGTGCAGATCACCTTGGTATCGCCGAATTCGACGAGTACCGAGCCTTCGGCGTGTTTCGTGTAATGGCGCGTGAGGGCGACCTTGCGCAGTTCGTCGGCGCGGCGGCCGCTCGGGCGGGACAGGGAAGACGTCATGGGGGAATCGTGGACGGAAGAGGAAACCCCGATTTTAGCGCCGAACGGCCGCCTTGCCCGGCGGGGTGGCGCGCAAAAATGGGATAATGCGCGCTTCCCGCCCCGCGCCTTGCAATGCGCCGGGCGCCTCGACATATTCCCCGCCCGACAAGGGCACCCAGACGGCGAGACGAACCATGATCTACAGCATGACGGGCTATGCGAGCGCGACGCGCGAACTCGCCACGGCTACCGGCAACGGCGGCACCAGCGTGTCGGTCGAACTGCGCACCGTGAACTCGCGCTTCCTCGACCTGAATTTCCGCATGCCGGACGACGTGCGCGCGTGCGAGCCCGCGCTGCGCGAAATGCTGATGAACAAGCTGTCGCGCGGCAAGGTCGACGTGCGCATCAACCTGCAGCGCGGCGAGCAGAGCATCGGTGCCGGTGCGCTGAACCAGACGGCGCTCGGCCAGCTGGCGGAGCTCGAGCGCTCGGTGCTCGATTCGTTCCCGGGCGTCGGCCGCCTGCGCGCGGGCGAGATCCTGCGCTGGCCGGGCGTGCTCGCCGAAAGCGGCGTGTCGGCGGAAGCGATCCGCGACGCGGTGCTCGCGTGCGGCAAGGAAGCGATCGGCGAGCTCGTCGTCGTGCGTTCGCGCGAAGGCGCGCAGCTGGCGACGATGCTGCTGTCGAACGTCACCGAAATGGAGGCGATCGTCGCGCGCATCACGCCGCTCGTGCCGGAACTGATCGCGAAGCATCAGCAGAAGATCGTCGAGCGGATGCAGGAAGCGCTCGGCCTCGCGGCGCCCGAAGGCAGCGCGCCGATCGTCACGCGCGAGGAAGCCGCGGAACGCATTCGTCAGGAAGTGACGATGTACGGCATCCGGATCGACATCGCGGAAGAACTGTCGCGACTCACCGCGCACCTGAACGAAACGCGTCACGTGATCGAGAAGGGCGGCCGCGTCGGCAAGCGTCTCGACTTCATGATGCAGGAACTGAATCGAGAAGCAAACACGCTCGGCTCGAAGGCGGCGGCGAAGGAACTGGCCGACGCGTCGATGGCGCTCAAGCTGTTGATCGAGCAGATGCGTGAGCAAGTGCAAAACCTGGAGTAACGCAACATGACCCAACCCACTCACGACGGCCACGCGTCGCATGCGCTGCACGGCGGCGTCTATCCCGGCAACCTGTTCATGGTCATCGCGCCGTCGGGCGCCGGCAAGTCGACGCTCGTGAACGCGCTGCTGTCGAAGGACAGCGACATCTGCCTGTCGATTTCGTACACGACGCGCAAGCCGCGCCCGGGCGAGCAGGACGGCCAGCACTACCACTTCACGACGGTCGAGGATTTCCGCGCGCGCCATGCCGCGCACGAATTCCTCGAAAGTGCGGAAGTGCACGGCAACTATTACGGCACGTCGCGCGTCTGGATCGAGGAGCAGATGATGAGCGGCCACGACGTGCTGCTCGAGATCGACTGGCAGGGCGCGCAGCAGGTGAAGAAGCAGTTCCGCAACGCGGTCGGCATCTTCATTCTGCCGCCGTCGCTCGACGCGCTCGAGGAACGCCTGAAGAAGCGCGGCCAGGACGAGCCGAACGTGATCACGCGACGCCTGCTCGCCGCGGGCAGCGAGATGGCGCATGCGTCCGAAGCGGAATACGTCGTGATCAACGAGAATTTCGATCGTGCACTGGCCGAACTCGAATGCATCGTCGCGGCGACGCGCCTGCGCTTTGCTTCGCAGTACGCGCGACATGCCGAGCTGTTCATCGAGCTCGGCATCCATTTGCCCCACGCGGAATGACGCGGGGGCAGAGGGACATAAGGTAGAATAGGGACTATATTCAGAAGGAATTACCAACATGGCTCGCATTACCGTCGAAGACTGCCTGAAGCAAATCCCCAACCGCTTCGAACTGGCGCTCGCCGCCACTTACCGCGCGCGGCAGCTCGCGCAAGGCCATACGCCGAAGATCGAGAGCCGCGACAAGCCGACCGTCGTCGCGCTGCGCGAGATCGCTGCCGGCCAGGTCGGCGTCGAGATGCTGAAGAAGGTGCCGGTGTAACGCGCATCCGGCCCGTTCCAGCCATGTAGTCCACGCGCGCAACGACTCGACCTGGAGGCGAATATGAGCACCACCCCATCGTCCGCCTCCGCGGATTCGACCACCGAAGCCACGGCCCAGTCGCCTGCGCGCCAGTACATCGACGCGGTCCTCGAACAGTCCTTCCGGCATCTGTTCGGGCCGACCGCCACGCCGGAGCAGCCGCGCAAGCACGGCGTCGTTTCGATCGCGAAACTGACGGCCGCGCTTGCCGAGTATCTCCCTCCGGAAGAAATCAAAGAGGTCAAGGCGGCGTTCCACTTCAGCGACGAAGCCCACCTCGGTCAATATCGCCAGAGCGGCGAACCCTACATCACCCATCCCGTCGCCGTCGCCGAAATCTGCGCCGGCTGGAAGCTCGACGCGCAAGCCGTGATGGCCGCGCTCCTGCACGACGTAATGGAAGACCAGGGCGTGACCAAGAGCGAGCTGGCCGAACGGTTCGGCCCGAAAGTCGCCGAACTGGTCGACGGCCTGTCGAAGCTCGACAAGATGGAGTTCCGCAGCCGCGAGGAAGCGCAGGCTGAAAACTTCCGCAAGATGCTGCTCGCGATGGCGCGCGACGTGCGCGTCATTCTCGTCAAGCTCGCCGACCGTCTGCACAACATGCGCACACTCGGCGCGGTGCCGATGGAAAAGCGCCGTCGCGTCGCGCGCGAGACGCTCGACATCTACGCGCCGATCGCGCACCGCCTCGGGTTGAACAACACCTATCGCGAGCTGCAGGACATGAGCTTCGCGAACTTCAACCCGCATCGCTACGCGACGCTCGAGAAGGCCGTGAAGGCCGCGCGCGGCAACCGCCGCGAAGTGATCGGCAAGATCCTCGAGGCCGCTCAGCGCGCGATGGGCGACGCGAAGCTCGACGCCGAGATTACGGGCCGCGAAAAGACGATCTACAGCATCTATCGCAAGATGCGCGACAAGCAGCTGTCGTTCTCGCAGGTGCTCGACGTGTACGGCTTTCGCGTCGTCGTCGAGAATCCGCTCGACTGCTACACGTGCATCGGCGCGTTGCACGCGCTGTACAAGCCCGTGCCCGGCAAGTTCAAGGACTACATCGCGATCCCGAAGATCAACGGCTATCAGTCGCTGCACACGACGCTCGTCGGCCCGTTCGGCGCACCGATCGAGTTCCAGGTGCGCACGCGCAAGATGCACGAGATCGCCGAGGCCGGCGTGGCCGCGCACTGGCTGTACAAGAACGGCGGCGCGGATCTGAACGACGTGCAGAAGCGCGCGCATCAGTGGCTGAAGTCGCTGCTCGACATCCAGAGCGAAGCGGGCGATTCGAGCGAATTCCTCGAGCACGTGAAGATCGACCTGTTCCCGGATGCGGTCTACGTGTTCACGCCGAAGTCGAAGATCATGGCGCTGCCGCGCGGCGCGACGGCGCTCGATTTCGCGTATTCGATCCACAGCGATCTCGGCAATCAGTGCGTGGCCGTGAAGATCAACAACGAGTTGCTGCCGCTGCGTACCGAGCTGAAGAGCGGCGACATCGTCGAGGTGATCACCGCGCCGTACTCGAAGCCGAACCCCGCGTGGCTGGGCTTCGTGCGCACGGGCAAGGCGCGTTCGGCGATTCGTCACTACCTGAAGACGATGCGCCTGAACGAGTCGGTGCAGCTCGGCGAGCGGCTCGTCGACCAGAGCCTGAAGGGTTACGGCCTCGCGCTCGCCGATGTCGCGCCGGAGGTGTGGGAGAAGCTCGTCCAGTGGACGGGCAACAAGAGCCGCCAGGAAATCTTCGCGGACATCGGGCTCGGCCGCCGTGTCGCCGCGGTGATGGCCAAGCGCATCGAGGTGCTGATGAGCGGCCGCGATGCGGACGACGATCTGCCGAAGTCCGAGCGGCATCCCGCGCACAATGCGCCGCCGGTCGTGATCACCGGCACCGAAGGGATGTCCGTGCAACTGTCGGCGTGCTGCCGACCGATTCCGGGCGATGCGATCATGGGCTATATCGGCATCGGCCTCGGGATGGCGATTCATACGACCGATTGCCGGGTCGCGCAGCGCATCCATCGCCGCGATCCGGGCCGCTGGATCGACGTCGAGTGGGCGCCGCAGCCGGGTCGCCTGTTCGATGTCGCGGTGAAGGCGCTCGTGAAGAACACGAAGGGCATCTTCGCGCGCGTTGCGGCGGACATCACGTCGGCCGACGCGAACATCGTTCACATTGCGATGGACGAGGATCTGACGCACGAATCGACGGTGCTGCGGTTTGTGATCCAGGTCAGCGATCGCGTGCATCTCGCGAACGTGATGCGGCGCGTGCGGACCAATCCCGACGTGATGCGCATCATGCGCGAGCGCTCGACCGACGACAGCGTGCATGCGCGTCACGACGGCGGCATGCGCATCGAGCGCGAGCGGCAGGATTACTGACGCCGCGCGTTGGTTTGCGGCGCGATACGACGGCGGCCATGGGTCGCCGTTTTCATTTGTGCTGCGGGACGGACGGTGTTGTGCAGTGGCAACGCGACTCGAGTCGAATGGGTGATGGCAGAAGAGAGGGGGCGCGAAAAGAAAAAGGGCCTTCCCGGAGGAAGGCCCTTCTGAGGTGGCGCGGCTGGCAGGATTCGAACCCACGACCCCTTGGTTCGTAGCCAAGTACTCTATCCAACTGAGCTACAGCCGCACGCAAAGCGGTACTACTTCAACTGTCGGAACCTTCTGCGATGGGAAGGCCCCCAAAAAGGTGGCGCGGCTGGCAGGATTCGAACCCACGACCCCTTGGTTCGTAGCCAAGTACTCTATCCAACTGAGCTACAGCCGCACGCAACAACAAAACGCTACAACATCGAACTGAAAGGGCCTTCGGTTGAGAAGGCCCTCGAAAAAGGTGGCGCGGCTGGCAGGATTCGAACCCACGACCCCTTGGTTCGTAGCCAAGTACTCTATCCAACTGAGCTACAGCCGCACGCAGAAGCGGAAGTATAGCAGGGTTGTATAAAAAGGGAAGCCTTATTCGCAAAAAATGTCACCCGATCTTGGGCGGCCGCGTTCGTGTACCCTTGATGCATCAGTCATCCATGTGTTGAATCTGCATCATGAACAAGGCGTTTGTCAAAGAGTCGGACGGCGACGACGACGATCTCGACTCGAGTCAACCCGCGATTCCGGCGGGCACGAAGAACTACATCACCCCGGCCGGCCACAAGCGGCTCAGGGATGAACTCCTGAACCTGATCGACGTCGAGCGTCCCGAGGTCGTGCGACTGGTGTCGTGGGCCGCGTCGAACGGCGACCGGTCCGAAAATGGCGATTACATCTACGGCAAACGGCGGTTGCGCGAGATCGATCGCCGGATCCGCTTCCTGACGAAGCGGCTCGATCTCGCCGAAGTCGTCGATGCGAGCCGGCAGGAGAATGTCGACCAGGTGTTCTTTGGCGCGACTGTCGATTACGCGACCCCGGACGGCGAGGATCACACCGTCACGATCGTCGGGATTGACGAGGTCGATCTCGATCGCGGTTGTGTCAGCTGGATTTCGCCGGTTGCGCGGGCCCTCATCAAGGCGAAGATCGGCGACACCGTCACGCTGATGACGCCGGCCGGTCCCCAGCCGATCGACGTGCTCGATGTTCGCTATCCGGCATCGGGCAGCGCGTGAGCAGGGAGCGGTGTATCCGCGCAGTGCTGCGCTGAAACGACGAAGCGCCCCGGGTGGGGCGCTTCGTCATGGTGGTCCTGGCTGGGCGGGAACCGATCGCTCAGAATCGGTGGCGCATGCCGGCCGTGACCGCGATCTGCTTGTTCGTCGACGATGCGGTGCCGAGCCCATTGATGTTCGCGCCGACCGCCAGGCCGTCCGCATTGACGCGTTGGTACTCGCCCTGCAGATACAGGTCGGTGCGTTTCGACAGCGCATAGTCGGCCTGCAGGTTGAACTGGTGCCAGCTCGGCGTCTGGCCGTCGAGGCGGCTGTCGGTGTACGTGTACGAGCCCGCGAGCGAGAACGCCGGCGTCAGCGCGTAGCGGCCGTTCACTTCGTAATTGTTGAAGCGCGTGCCGCCGGTGAGCGGGATGCCGCCCGTCACGCCGGACTGTCCGGCGCTGATCCTGGCCGAATCGGTCAGGCGCGTCTGCGTGAACACGAAGCCGGCCGTCGCGGGTCCGAACGTGTAGTTGAGGCCAGCGCCCCATGTGCGCTGACGGCTGGCGGCAAACGTCCAGTCGCCGGCCACCGCGCCGGGGTCACTGGCTGCGAGCGATAGCGCGTTGATGTTGTTGTTGAGCTGCATGTACGCGGCCGCGACGTTGAAACCCATGTAGCTGTACGACGCGCCCACGCTGTATGCGCGGTTGTTCGAGAAATCGCTGGAATTCGAGAAGCCGTACAGCGCGCCGAACTTCAGGCCGCCGTAATTGGCACTCTGATACTTGACCGAGTTGTTGATCCGGAACGAATTGTTCAGGTTGTCGTTGTCGAACGGATGCGCGAACTGCGTGCCGCCGTATTGAGTGCCGGTCAGCGACAACGGGCCAAGGAAATCGACGACGCTGTCGTACTGGCGGCCGAGCGTGAGCGAGCCGTAGCTCTCATGCGCGAGCCCGACGAAGGCCTGGCGGCCGAATTCCCGGCCGTTCTGCTTCAGCGTACCGTTGTTGATGCCGAAGCCGTTTTCCAGCGTGAAGATCGCTTTCAGTCCGCCGCCGAGATCCTCGGTGCCGCGCAGGCCCCAGCGGCTGCCGTTGATCGAGCCGCTCGTCTCCTGCCACGCGCTGTGACCACCCTGGTTGTTCGTATAGGTAATGCCGGCATCGATCAGGCCGTACAGCGTGACGCTGCTTTGCGCATGGGCGGCAGTGGCACACACGCCGGCCAATGCGGCGACGATCAGGGGTTTTTTCATGATCTGTCTCCAAACAGGATGGTGTCGATCGAACCTGCTGCGGGCATCGGCGGCGTCACGGGTCGGCGACGCCGTGCGCATGGAGCGCGGCACCCTCGTCGGAAATCCACTTGCAGTGTACGGATCGGCCTGGGTGCAGAAGAAAATTGCTTCCGGCAATACTGTATTTTGAATCCCGCAAGAATGAGTGTATGCGCCGGGAGCCACGGCCATCAAGGCTTTGTGGCAATGCAGCAGGCGGACAAGGTGCTCAGGACTGCGTAGCGGGTGTCACGTGCGTTGCGCGATCGCGACAGGCAATCCGTGGCGGGCGGTAGCAGACCTAGCGCGATTATTGACACAACGGCAATAGAGGTTTGTGTGGAGCATGGATAATGAAAGGATGTTCTCTCGCTATACTGCGATCTCTGCTTTCCGAAGCAGACTTTTTCGTTGACGGAAAAGATCTCCAAACCTTTGTCGGCGCGACTTCCCAGTCGCGCTTTTTTTTGCCTGTCTGCCGGGTTTCCCTATTGCGTGTACGAGCGTCGCTTGCGCTTGCCTGTCGGCTGCGCGTCGTCGGCTTCGGCCTGCGGCGGCGTGTACGTCCAGTCTTCCATCACGTAGTGACGGGCGTCGAGCGGTGATGCCAGCAGGTTCTGCCAATGATCGCCGTGCCAGGTCGGGTCGAATTCGGTGTCGCACGGCGTTCGGGACTCGGCCAACGCGCGGGACTTGCGGCGTACGCGTGCGAGCCGGCTCGCGAAGCGTTTGATTCCGTCCAGCCACATGACCTTCTCCTTCCATTGCCTTGCACCAGCATCGCAACGTCCCTCGTTCTGCGCAATCCGGAAAAAACCCGAGGATTTTACCGACTCGATTTGTCCCCGGTAGCTTTTTCGTGATTTCGATTATGAGCGATTCGGTCCCGGTAATATTGACAGGTTTTTGATGCGGATCAATTAATAAAAGGCGATGGTGTACCGATTCCAGTGGTATTGACGTTTTTTTGATAAAGAAAGCGCCAAAAATTCCCTTGACGCACCCGGATTGTCCAATTTATAAAGTCAGCACTCCGTCCCCGGGCGGAGCGCTGGGGGGAGTATCGGCGCGCCGTTGCGGGATTTCGGGAAGCGGCTATAGACAGTAGCTTTTTTGATCTAAACGAGTGGGGAACGAAGGTATGGATACCGGTATCGTAAAATGGTTTAACGATGCTAAAGGTTTCGGTTTTATTACGTCCGACAATGGTGGCGAAGATTTGTTTGCGCACTTTTCCGAAATCCGGATGGACGGCTTCAAAACGCTGAAGGAAAACCAGCGCGTTTCCTTCGACGTGAAAATCGGGCCGAAAGGCAAGCAGGCAGCGAATATCCAGGCGGTCTGACGCGCCACGCATTGCCGATCACGTCCGGCCCCCGCATCGCGGGGGCTTTTTGTTTTCCGGGGCACGAAAACCCGTAACCGGCAAATCGGACCCGTTTCGGACTGGTCGCGAACATGCCTGCCGGTGCATACTCACGGAAGCATCGTTTCTCCCGCCTTTTCATGTCCGATTTCCGTCCGTCCGATCCCGCCTGCGAACAGCCGCTCGTCTTCGTCGACCTCGAAACCACCGGAGGCTCGTCCTCCGAGCATCGCATCACGGAAATCGGCGTGGTCGAAATCAGCCCGCTCGGCGTATCGACATGGACGACGCTGGTCAATCCGGGGCAATCGATTCCACCGTTCATCCAGCAACTGACCGGCATTTCCGATGAGATGGTGCGCGACGCGCCGTCGTTCGCTTCGCTCGCGCCCGTGCTGTTCGAACGACTCGACGGCAAGTTGTTCGTCGCGCACAACGCGAGCTTCGATCGGGGCTTCCTGCGTGCCGAATTCGAGCGGGCCGGCTTCGCGTTCAATCCGGACGTACTGTGCACGGTGCGGCTGTCGCGGGCGCTGTTTCCGCGGGAGGCGCGACACGGACTCGATGCGCTGATCGAACGCCACGGTCTCGTTCCTGCCGCCCGCCACCGGGCGCTCGCGGATGCCGATCTTCTTTGGCAGTTCTGGCGGAAACTGCACGAGATCGTGCCGATCGAGCGTCTGCGCGACCAGATCGCGCGCACGACGCGCCACTTCCGTCTCGCGGGCGGCATGACCGAAGCGTGGCTCGATACCGCACCGGCAGGATGCGGCGCGTACGCGCTGTTCGGGGAGAGCGACGAAGCGCTGTACGTCGGCCGCAGCGTGCGCGTGCGGCAGCGATTGCGCGCGCTGCTGACCGGCGAGCGGCGCTCGTCGAAGGAAATGCGTATTGCGCAGCAGGTGCGACGTGTCGAATGGCGGGAGACCGGCAACGAACTCGGCGCAATGCTCGCGGAAGCGCAGTGGATCGCTCGCCTGCGGCCGTCATACAACCGGCGTTCCGCAGCCGAAAACGCCCGTGCCGGCAATGCGCCTTGGCCGTTCGACGGCCCGGTCGCGTTCGAGGCGGGTGACGAGCGTCGCCTGTTTCACGTAATCGATGGCTGGCGCTATCTCGGTGCGGCCGAATCGCTCGATGCGGCCGCGCAACTCGTGGCTGATGGTGCGGACGGCGCCTTCGAACCGCATACTCACCGCCTGCTGCAGACGCATCTCGCGCGCGGCCTGCAACTGATTCCGCTAGCGGCACTCACGCCTGCCGACTGAGCACCGCCGGCCGCAGCGCAACGGCCGTGCGCCATCAGCCGATCGCGCTGGCGCCGCCGGCAGAGCAGACGTGCGACAGTGCGATGCCGAGCGCCTGCGTCTGGGTGGGGTCGTAGCGGGTAAGCGTCCTCCAATTTGCGATGCTGCGTGCGAGCCGCGCCTGGCAATCGGGTGCGTCGCGCAGCGGTGCGACTTGCGCGAGGCCGACCAGCATCTTTTGCGTGAGCTGGTCGAGCGCCGGCCGCGTGCTGGTCGCGAGGTCCGGCGGCGCGCCCTCCGGCGGGCGCGTGGCGCGCCACGCTGCAAACAGCGCGTTCTGCACGTCCTTGCTCGCGGCGATCTGGTCCTCGAAGAATATGCGTGCGAATGCCGGATCCACGCCGGACTGTGCGGCACGCTTCTCCATCGATGCGAGCAATGCCGCTTCGCGCGGCCGGTCCTCGATCGCCTTGTGGTTTGCCCATTTCCATCGCGCGACGGGTTCGGCAAGTGCGAGCCGCTGCGACGCGAGCGCGACAAGGTTGGTGAGTGCGGTGTCGTCGCCGTCCGCGCGCGCGGTGTGCGGCGACGAAAAAAGGGCGACGCCGAGCGCGGCGACAGCGACGCTGGCACGAATGGCTTGTTTCATCGGAACGATCGGGAGAACCGGGCGGGCCGGAGGTGGAAAACCAGAAGAATAGACGAAGACAGTCGCGCGGCGGAACGACGCGACAGAAGAATCAGCGGACGCGCCGATCCGGCACCGGCAGGCCGTTGCAGCCCGGGTGCGTAGCGATCTGCGCCGAAAACGCAGCGATGAACCGCACGGTATCGATCGACACGTGGCGGTTACGGAACGGAACGCAGGTTCACTTCGGCGAGTACAGCTTGTGCTGCTCGTCGAAGAATGCCCGCACATACTCGGGCAATTCGGCGAGGAATTCCACGCCGACAGGTTCCGGATCCGGGCTCATTACTTGCTCGGGCGGGGGCATGCGGGTTGGTCTTTCGTCCATGGTCATTTCTCCAGCGGGTTCAATAATTATCAACCTCGTGCTTGGATTTATGCCAGTGGCGAATCGTTAGATTTTGTCTCTGTTGTATTAACGGCACATGCGCTGCTACGCCTCGTGCGATGCCGACTATTGAATCCCGCATGTCGGCAACTATCGGGCCGCTTGTTATACTTGCGCGCACTTTTTCCTGGACCGAGATGAAACGAACGACGCGATGGATCGGCCTCGTATGGTTGGCGCTCGTACTGAACGTACTGTCGCCCGTCGTCGGCTACGCGCGTCTCGCATCGACCGGGTCCGGCGATCTCACGCTCGAATTGTGCAGTGCGGCAGGCGCGCGCCAGATCGTTCTCGCGCAGTCGGGCGACGAGCGCGGCACGTCGTCGTTCGACCATGCCGGCGTGCCGCACTGCGTGTACTGTCCCGGCTTCGCCGCGAACGTGGCGCTCGGCACGAGCCTGCCCGCGTTGCCGGGCTTCGTGCGCGCATTCGCGTACCGGGCGGTCGCCCCGGCCGTTCCCGTTTTTCCCCGCAAGGGCATCCGCCTCGCGCAGCCGCGCGGTCCGCCTGAAAACGTTCCGATCTGATTGATATCGTCCGCGCGCCCGGGTGGCGCGCGTGCCGCCCGCGGCCCGGTCCGCGCGCCGCGCCGCATGCGCGCGGCGCGTCGGTTCGCGCCCGGAGGCGTCCGGTCACGTTTTCAGGAATTCATCCATGTCGTTCAATTTCGCCGCGCGGCCGTCGCGCAGCCGGCTCGCACTCGCCTGCGCGGCCGTTTTTGCCTGGCCTGCCGCGCAGGCGGCCATGGTCGATGGCGTATCCGCCGATCCGGTGCCCGGCGGCTCGTGCAACCCGGCCGGCCATGCCGTACCGGTTGCCGCAGCCGCGCCCGCGCCGACGGGCGACACGCTGACCGCGATCAGCGTCACCGCCCAGCGGCAAGCCGTCGATCCGGATACGCCGGCCGTCGTCGAGTCGATCACGCGCGAGCAGATCGACGCGCACACCAACGTCACCACCGAGGACGCGCTGAAGTACGCACCCAACCTGATGGTTCGCAGGCGCTACATCGGCGATCGCAACAGCGTATTCGCCGGCCGCGACTTCAACGAATTGCAGAGTGCGCGCGGGCTCGTCTATGCCGACGGCCTGCTCTTGTCGAACCTGCTCGGTTCGAGCTATGCGTATCCGCCGCGCTGGTCGCTGATCGCACCCGACGATATCGCACGCGTCGATGTGCTGTATGGTCCGTTTTCCGCGCTTTATCCCGGCAACGCGATCGGCTCGACCGTGCTGCTGACGACGCGACGCCCCGATGCACTCGAGGCGTCGCTGTCGACGCAGTTCTTCACGCAGCGCTATCACGACGGCTACGGGTTCGCGGACAGCTTCGGCGGTAATCACCAGACCGCGCGGATCGCCAATCGCGTCGGCAAGTTCTGGTTTTCGCTGTCGCTCGATCGGCTGGAGAACGACGGCCAGCCGATGCAGTATGCGAGCCCCAATTCTGTCTACAACCCGAAGCTTGGCGCCGCAGTGCCCGTGACCGGAGCGGCTGCCGACATCGGGCCGAACGGCAAGCCGCGCACGATCGTCGGCGCGCAGAACATCGAACGGACCGAGCAGATCAACGAGACGGTCCGGATGGGCTACGCATTTACGGACCGCATCGACGCGACACTGACGCTCGGGCACTGGGAAAACCATTACCGGCAGCACGGCGAAACCTTCCTGCGCGATGCGGCCGGCAATCCCGTCTACGGTGGCAACGTGTCGATCGGCGGCCGGAACATGACCGTCGCGCCGAACGCGTTTGCGCCACAGCGCGGCGACCAGGAGAACTGGCTGTACGCGCTGGGCCTGAACGGCCGGCTCGATTCGGGCTGGCGGCTGTCGGGCGTGGTGTCCGCGTACGACGTGTCGCGCGATGTACTGCGCGCGGCATCAACCGTGCAGGGCGGCGCGGGCACGCTGTTCCAGGGCGACGGCACGGGCTGGCGCACGTTCGACCTGAAGGCCGCGGCGCCTGAAGTGAAGGGCCACGCATTCACGTTCGGCTATCACTACGACAACTATTTCCTGCGCAACGTCACGTACAACACGGCCGACTGGCTGGCCGGGCCGACTACGTCGCTCGCGAGCGTCTACCGGGGCGACACGCGCACGCAGGCGCTGTTCGCGCAGGACGCGTGGCGTTTCGCGCCCGGCTGGCTCGCGACCCTCGGCCTGCGCTACGAGCGCTGGGATGCATACGGCGGCGCGCTCGGCAACGCCAACGGCATGCTCGGCTACGCGGACCGCAGCGCGAATGCGCTGTCGCCGAAAGTCGCGCTGCAATGGGACGCGACGGACGTCTGGCGCTTCCGCGTGTCGTTCGCGACCGGCACGCGCTTCCCGACGGTCGGCGAGCTGTTCCAGGGGACGATCTCGAACAACGCGATCGTCAACAACAGCCCGAATCTGCGGCCGGAAAAGGCAATGGACTGGGACTTCACGGCCGAACGCGACGTGGGCGTCGGCGTCATGCGCGCGAGCGTGTTCCAGAGCGACCTGCGCGATTCGATCTACAGCCAGACGACGGTGTCGGGCGCGTCGAGCGTCACCAACATCTCGAACGTCGATCGCGTGCGGGTACGCGGCGTCGAGCTCGCATTCAGCGGCCAGAACGTCGGGCTGCGCGGACTCGACATCGACGCGAACGTGTCGGCGAGCAATGCGCAGATCCTGGCCGACACCGCCAATCCGGCGTACGTCGGCTCGCGTTTTCCGCGCATCCCGCGCATGCGCGCGAACCTGCTCGCGTCGTACCGCTTCGACGAACACTGGCTCGCGAGCGTCGGCGTCCGCTACTCGGGCCGCCAGTTCAATACGCTCGACAACAGCGACGTGAATCCGGACGTGTACGGCGGCACGAGCGTCTTCACGGTCGTCGACCTGAAGGCGCGCTACCGGTTCGATCGTCACTGGACCGCGTCGGTCGGCATCGACAACCTGACGGATCGTCGTTACTACGTGTTCCACCCGTATCCGGGGCGCACTTTCTTCGGAGAACTGAAATGGTCACTGTGAAATCGTTCGCGGCAGGCTGCGCGTTGTGGCTCGCAGTGCTGTCGCCTGCCGGCGCGCACGACGCTCCGACGGCCGCTGATCCGCATGCCGCGCACATGAGCATGCACGCCGCGCCGGCGCAGCAGAAGCAGCCGCTCGCGACCGGTGCAGCATTCGACGTGCGGCACCGGTTGTGGGTCGCATGGGTCGAAGGCGCGCACGTTATCGTCGCGCACTCGGATGACGCGGGCCGCACGCTGTCCGCGCTCGCGACCGTCAACGCGATGCCCGAGCCGATCTACACGAGTGCGGAGAATCGGCCGAAGATCGCGACGAGCCCGGACGGTCGCGCGGTGTACGTATCGTGGTCGATGCCGCTCGATGCGCCGTACACCGGCATGGTGCGCTTCTCGCGTTCGCTCGACGGCGGCGCGACCTGGAGCGTGCCGCTCACCGTGCATCGCGACCGGCAGGCGATCACGCACCGCTTCGACATGATGGCGGTCGATCCGGCCGGCAACATCGCGATCGCGTGGATCGACAAGCGCGATCTCGTCGCGGCGAAGACGGCAGAGCAGGCATACGACGGCGCGGCCGTCTACTACGCTGTGTCGCGTAACGGCGGCGCGTCGTTCGAGCCCGAGCGCAAGGTGACCGATCACACGTGCGAATGCTGCCGCATCGCGATGGCGATCGATCCGGCCGGACATATCGAAGCCGTGTGGCGTAACGTGTTCCCCGGGCAGATCCGCGACCATGCGCTCGCGGTCTTGCCGCTGTCGGCGTCGGCGCCCGTCGTGCCGGTGCGCGCGACATTCTCGAACTGGCATGTCGAAGCGTGCCCCGAGCATGGGCCGGCGCTCGCGATCACGGCGGACGGCACGCGGCACATCGCGTGGTTCGGCGTGGTCGACGGCCGCGCCGACGCGTTTTATTCGCGCATTGGCGCCGATGGCCGGCCGCTCGGCACGCCTTGGGTGTTCGGCGCGAATCCGGCGGTGCCGGCCGAGCAGGCGTCGCATGCGGCGCTCGTCGCACGCGGTGATGTCGTCTGGCTCGCATGGAAGGCGTTCGACGGCGACACGATGCACATCAAGCTGCGCCGCTCGGACGATCGCGGCGAGCACTGGTCGGCGCCGCGCGAGATCGCGTCGACGACGGGCGCGAGCGACAACCCGCAACTGCTCGACGATGCGGGGCGCATCTACCTGTCGTGGCGCACGCGTAACGACGGCTACCGTCTGATTCCCGTGGAGGGCGTGCAATGAAACAATGGATGGTTCTGATCGGCGCGCTGCTCGCGAGCGTGCCGGCGTGGGCCGGCGAACTGCAACCGTTGCGCGCGGCCGAGGTCGGGCAGTTGTACGCGACGGCGCACGAACGGCCGGTCGTCGTCGAAATCTGGTCGCTCGATTGCGGATACTGCCGCGAGAACGCCGCGCATTTGGTCGCGTGGCAGCGTCGACATCCGGACGTGCGGCTCGCGATGGTCTCGATGGACGCGATCGACGACAACGGTGCGGCGATCGCCCAGGCGCTCGCGCAGATGAACCTGCCGCCGCAGGTCGCGCAGTATGCGAACGCGGAGCCGATGCCCGAGCGTCTGCGGGCGGCGCTCGATGAGAGATGGCGGGGAGAAATGCCGCGTACCGTGTGGATCGGACGGGATGGCGCACGCGAGGCGCGCAGCGGATTGCTGACGGCCGACGTGCTCGACGGCTGGTTGCAGCGTGGCAAGCGCCGATGAAACCGGAAGGCGGCGCGCGGACAATGCCCCGCGCGCCGCTTCGATACAAACATGAAACGAAAGCGCGCCCGAAGGCGCGCGAGAAGATCGTCAGGCCGCGCGCCTGAATAGCCGGATCACGAACAGCAGGATCACGGCGCCGATGACAGCGACGACCACCGAGCCGATGAAGCCGCTGCCGAGGCTGATGCCGAGCAGCCCGGCCAGCCAGCCGCCGATCACCGCGCCGACGATACCGACGATGATGTCGACGATCAGGCCGAACCCGCCGCCCTTGACGAGCAGGCCCGCCAGCCAGCCGGCGATCGCGCCGATGATGAGCCACATAATCAAGCCATGAGTCATGGTGATCCTCTCCTTGTGTTGAGTCGAAATGACCGGACGTCGGCTGTTTCGCCGCAAGCTGCATGAAGGCGGCATGCGACCCGCCGCGTCGCCCACGCAATGTAACGCGATAGACGGGTCGGAATCGTTAAGTAATGTTATGCACCCTTAACGGGTTTTTCCAGGGGATTCGTCTGTCTATGAAATAAATTTGTAAGGAATGGATGTTGGCCGCGAGCGGTGCGTCATATGTCATTGTTCGTGCGTTGGCGCCGGTGCCCCCATGTCGGGCAGGCCGTCGCCGGCGTCGGCAATCAGGCGGGAGAGGGTCGCCGCGTCGCCGATTGCCTCGATCGCCAGCAGCGCGAAGCGGGCGAGAAAGAGCGACGCATCGGTTTCGCCGATGCGGGTCATCGTGCGGCACAGGTCAGTGTAGAGGATGTCGCGTTCGGTATCGGTAATCATGTGTTTTCCTGAATATCGGCTGACGTGTGCGGGCGAAGCGCGCGTTCGAGCGCATCGCTTAGATCGGCGGGGCATGCATCGTGCCAGCGTCCGAGCACGTGTCCGTCCGGACGCACGAGATAGCCCGTGCCGTCGCGCGCGCCGTACAGGTCGAACAGGCGGCCGTCGGCATCGTAGCCGCCACATCCCGCGTGATGCGGCGCCGCGTGCCGCGCGAGCGTGACCAGCGCGAACGGTATGCCGGCGCCGTGCAGGTGTCGTTCGAGATCGGCGAACGACGGATCAGACGCTCCATCGCGTGTGAAGCGCAACGCGGTGAAGCGCGAGCCAACGAGATCGGTCAGGTGGCCGCGACGCGCGCCGTTGTCGTTGCCGATGTCGCTTGACGCCTGCAGCATCAGCGGACACTCGGCGAGCACCGAGCCGGGTGGCGGCCCACCCGGGAACGCATCGCGTTCGTCCGCATTGAGCGGCGACGCCGTGTAGGCGATGGCCGATGTCTGCCGCGGATTGATCAGGGAACGCAACGCCGGATGCCGGACCGCGAGCGTCAGCACGGCCTTGCGCATCAGGTCGAACGCGAACGACGGTGGCGCCATGAATTCAGTGCTCTTGGTGCCGTAGCGCAGATTCTCGTGCGTGGCGAACACGCGCTCGTCCGAATAGCTGTCGAGCAGCGCGTCCGACGCGAGGCCGCGAATCACGTACGCCAGTTTCCACGCGACGTTGTCGGCGTCGTCGATGCCCGAGTTCGCGCCGCGCACGCCGAAAATCGGCACGAGGTGCGCGGCGTCGCCGCAGAACAGCACGCGGCCGTGCCGGTAGCGTTCGAGCGTCAGCGCGTTCGCCTTGTAGATCGTGATCCAGATCGGCGACCAGTCGCCGCGCTCGCCCATCATGTCGAGCAGGCTCTGTACGCGCGGGATCACGTTCTCGGGTTGCACGGCCGCTTCGGGATCCTCATCGTCGCGCAACTGGTAGTCGATCCGCCATACGTTGTCGGGTTGCTTGTGGACGAGCACCGTCGAGCCGGGGTTCGACGCAGGGTCGAAGTAGGCGAGCCGCTCGGTCGGCCGATCGCTGTCGAGCGCGATGTCGACGATCACGTAACGGCCTTCATAGCTGGTGCCGTGCAGCGACAGGCCGAGCGCTTCGCGCATCGTGCTTCGCCCGCCGTCGCACGCGACGATCCAGTCGGCATCGAGTGCATAGCCGCCGAGCGGCGTATCGACGTCGAGGCGCACGCCGTCAGTGTGCCGCGTGACACCCGCGACCTTCGTCTGCCAGCGGATTTCGATGAGCTCGGGGCGGCGCAATGCGGCATCGAGCAGGAACTGCTCGATGTGATGCTGCGCGAGGTTCACCATCGGCGGCAGCTTCTGGTTTTCGTCCTGCGGCATCGTGAAATGCAGCACTTCTTCGTGACGATAGAAGCTGCGTCCGCCGCTCCACGGCAATCCGACGCTGAGGAAAGCGTCGAGTGCGCCGAGTCGCTCGATGATCTCGAGGCTGCGTCGCGAGATGCAGATCGCGCGGCTGCCGTGACAGACCGAATCGTCGGCTTCGATCAGCACGCTGCGGATGCCATGATTGGCGAGGCCGAGCGCGACGGCAAGGCCGACCGGCCCGCCGCCGACGATCGCGACGCGGTGCCGCTGCATGTCGACACCGTTGCTGCAGGTCGGCAGGTGCGCGAGATGGCGCGCGGCGACGAACGGATATGGCTTGAATTCGATGCCCATCGTTGGCTTCCAGGTTGCACTGGTTGAATGCGCGCACACGACGACGCGATGCGTGCGGCTGGCTGGATGCAGTATGGAAGCCGTACCGAACACCGGTGTCCCCATTCCGGGTACAGCGCAAGGCTGGCGGCGGGCCGGGACATACCCTGATGCGATCAGGACCGGCGAGCGCGGTTCAGGGTTGCAGGCATAGCGCAAACAGCTGGCGCTGGCTCGAAATGCCGAGGCGTCGATACGCGCGTTTCTGGTAGGTGATGACGCTCGAGGCCTTCACGCCGATCGTCTCGCCGATCTCTTGCGCGGTCTGGCCTTCGAGCACGCCGCGCAGCACGTCGAGTTCGCGCTTGGACAGTGCCGGGCATGCGCCACGCAGCCGCGCGAGCATCAGTTGCGGGATCCCGATCTGCGCCGCGCCGGCGAGCGCGTAGTGATGCTGCGCGGCCTGCGCGATCAGCGGTGCGAGCGTTTCGATGGCCGCGATCTCGCGCGACTGGAACGCGCCGCTGCGGTGCGCGCGATACAGGTTGATCGACAGCCAGGTCGAGTCGTTCGGCTGCATCAGCAACGCGAGGCGATCGGATACGTCGGGGCCGCGGTAGCAGGCCGCGCGATATGCGTCGTGGCCGATCTCGTCGCCGGCCTGCTGATGCAGCAGCACGTCGCGGCGGTGCGTGCCGCGACCGGTGGCCGACACGATCTTCTGGTTGCCGTCGTGCGCATAGAAATGTCGCGCGTAGGTATCGGCGACGTCACGCAGGTAGCGACCGCCGCGATGATCGGCGACCGACATGGTGCGTGGCCGGTTGCCGAACTCGTACGCGAAGATCGTGCACTGCGTGATGGACAGCGCATCGTCGAACAGCTTCAGGATTTCCGCAGCGAACGCATTCGGCTCGCCCCCGCCGATCGCGGTGACGAGACCGGTGGCACGGGACACGTCCAGTTGTCCGCCGAGGTGCGGTCGTTCGAGGCGCCAGATGCGCATGATGCTGGGGTGGGGAGGGCCGGGTGGTCCGGTGATTGTAATTGCCGGCGCGCGGCGCGGGAGTCCGGAGATGCCCGCAAGCGGAAATGACGGGGGAGGGTGTTGGCGCACGGCTTCGTGTATCGGAAGCGTGGCCGGAAAAGAGAAAAGGCCTGATAAGCATGCTTATCAGGCCTTTATATCTTGGTGCCGGAGATAGGAGTCGAACCTACGACCTTCGCATTACGAATGCGCTGCTCTACCAACTGAGCTACACCGGCAGCAGAGAAATGAAATTATATGGTGAAATCCGAGATCTTGGCAATAGGTTTTGCGAAATTTTTTCAGCTTGCTGCTGCTGCTTCGCGACACCTTCGATCCGGCGGACCTCCCGCTTTCACTTCACTGCGATGCAGCCTGTCAGGGCCACATCGCGAAGGCGCGATTGTACTGATGTCTCGCACCTCCGTCTAGTGCTGCAGTGCAAATTTATTTGCCTTCGTTGTGATAGGCGGTCACGCGCTCGACTTCGTTCTTCGAACCGAGGAATACCGGCACGCGCTGGTGCAGGCCGGTCGGCTGCACTTCCATGATGCGCTGCGTGCCCGTCGTCGCCGCGCCGCCGGCCTGTTCGACGATGAACGACATCGGGTTCGCTTCATACATCAGGCGCAGCTTGCCCGGACGATCGGGCGTGCGCTTGTCGGCCGGGTACATGAAGATGCCGCCGCGGTTCAGGATCCGGTGCACGTCTGCCACCATCGACGCGATCCAGCGCATGTTGAAGTTGTCGCCGCGCGGGCCTTCCTTGCCGGCGTTCAGCTCGTTGACGTAGCGCTGGACCGGTTCGTACCAGTGGCGTGCGTTCGATGCGTTGATCGCGTATTCGCGCGTATCGGCCGGAATCTGCATGTTGCTTTGCGTGAGCACCCACGAACCGACTTCGCGATCGAGCGTGAAGCAGTTCACGCCGTTGCCGGTCGTCAGCACGAACACGGATTGCGGGCCATACACCGCGTAGCCGGCCGCGACCTGCTCCGTGCCCGGCTGCAGGAACGATTCCTCGGTGGCCTGCTTGCCGTCCGGGCAGCGCAGCACCGAGAAGATCGTGCCGATCGACACGTTCACGTCGATGTTCGACGAGCCGTCGAGCGGGTCGAACACGAGCAGGTATTCGCCGCGCGGGTAGTTCGCGGGAATCGGGAAGAACGTTTCCATTTCCTCCGATGCCATCGCGGCAAGGTTGCCGCCCCATTCGTTCGCGTCGAGCAGGATTTCGTTCGACAGGATGTCGAGCTTTTTCTGCACTTCGCCCTGGACATTCTCGCTGCCGGCGGTACCGAGCGCATCGCCGAGCGCGCCCTTCGATACGTTGTAGCTGATCGCCTTGCACGCGCGGGCAACGACTTCGATCAGCAGGCGGAGGTCGGCGGGGAGGTTGTTGGTCTCACGCTGCTGCTCGATCAGGAACTTGGACAGCGTGGTGCGGCGGGCAATGGACATGACAGACTCCGAAAGGCCAAAGAATCCTTGAATTGCCGCAATTTTACCCGGCGCGCCTTCCCAGCCGCCGCCTTTTTTCGTCCGGTTACATGACCGGACGGCCGAGCCGGCCAGGTTCCGGCGTGCGCTGCGCGCTGGAGCGACCCGTCAGCGGCGGGAAAACCGGGGTGCCGTGGTCCGGCTCCGACCCCGCAACGCTCGTACGACAAAAAGCCGACGCCGCCACGGGGCGGCGCCGGCTTCGACGGATGGCGCGCGAGGCGAATCGCGTGCGTGACGTTACGCGAGTGCCTTCTCGACGATTTCGCGCACGTCGCGCGATTTCGCGCCGGCGGCGACCTGCTCGAGCGCTTCGCGCATCCGGTCGCGCAGCGCCGGCGTGAAGCGGCGCCACAGTTCGAGCGAGCGGGCGAGGCGCGCGGCGACCTGCGGGTTGATCGCATCGAGCGCGAGCACCTGTTCGGCCCAGAACGCATAGCCCGAGCCGTCCGCGGCGTGGAATTGCGCGGGGTTCGCCGCGCAGAAACTGAAGATCAGCGAGCGTGCGCGGTTCGGGTTCTTCAGGTTGAACGCGGGGTGCGCCATCAGCTTGCGGATCTTGGCGAGCGTCGGCTGCGCGGGCGTGCCGCGCTGCGCGGCCTGCATCGCGAACCACTTGTCGATCACGAGCGCTTCCTTCTCGAATCGACGGTAGAAGTCATCGAGTGCGCGCGCGGCCGCGTCGTTCGCGCCCGACGCCGCGGCGGACAACAGCCCGCCGAGCGCGGCGGCGCGGTCGGTCATGTTGTTCGCCGCGTCGTACTGCGCGGTCGCGATGCGCACGGCATCGGCCGGATCCTCGAGTTCGGCGAGATACGCGAGCGCGAGGTTCTTCAACGCACGGCGGCCGGATGCGTCGGGCGTCGGGTCGTACGCGCCCGGCGTCTGGTGCTGCTCGTACGCGGCGAGCCACTCCGCGCGCAGCGCGCTCGCGAGCTGGCGTCGCACGAACTGGCGCGCGCGATGCACGGCAGCCGGATCGGCTTCCGCCATCTGGTCGGCCAGATAGGTTTCCGATGGCAGCGTCAGCGCGAGTTCGCGAAACGCGGGCGACAGGCTTTCATCGGTCAGCACGCGGCGGAATGCGGCGATGAATTTCTCGCCGAGCGTGAGCGACTCGTTCGCGGCGGCGCGTGCGGCGAGCGTCAGCAGCGCGCGCGTCGCGAGGCGCTGGCCGGCTTCCCAGCGGTTGAACGGATCGCTGTCGTGCGCGAGCAGGAACGCGAGGTCGTCGTCGCTGTAGTCATACTCGACGATTACCGGTGCCGAGAAATTGCGCAGCAGCGACGGCAGCGGTTGTTCCGGCACGTCGACGAACGTGAAGGTCTGTTCGGTATCGGTGAAGTCGAGCACGCGCGTCGTGCCCGACGCGGTGGTTTCGCCATCGAGGCGCAGCGGCAGGTCGCGGCCGTCGCGGCCGATCAGGCCGATCGCGAACGGAATCAGCAGCGGCCCCTGCTGCGTCTCGCGCGCGGCCGGCGACGCATCGCCGTAGCCTTGCGTGAGCGTGATCGTGTAGCGACGCGCGGCCGCGTCGTACGCGGTGCGCACGGACACGCGGGGCGTGCCCGCCTGGCTGTACCAGCGCTCGAATTGCGCGAGATCGCGTCCGTTTGCGTCGGCCATTGCGTGACGGAAGTCGTCGCACGTCACGGCGTGACCGTCGTGGCGCTTGAAGTACAGGTCCATCCCCTTGCGGAAGCCGTCGCGGCCGAACAGCGTCTGGTACATCCGCACGACTTCCGAGCCCTTCTCGTAGACGGTCATCGTGTAGAAGTTGTTGATCTCGACGTAGCTTTCCGGACGCACCGGATGGGCCATCGGGCCCGCGTCCTCGGCGAACTGCAGCTGGCGCAGCACGCGCACGTCCTCGATGCGCTTGACCGCGCGCGCCGCGGATTCGACATCGTCGCCCGCGGCCATGTCGGCCGAGAATTCCTGGTCGCGGAACACCGTCAGCCCTTCCTTCAGGCTCAGCTGGAACCAGTCGCGGCAGGTCACGCGGTTGCCGGTCCAGTTGTGGAAGTACTCGTGCCCGACCACCGATTCGATGTTCGCGAAGTCGGTGTCGGTGGCGGTCTCGGGGTTCGCCAGCACGTACTTCGTGTTGAAGATGTTGAGCCCCTTGTTCTCCATCGCGCCCATGTTGAAATCGCCCACGGCGACGATCATGAAACGGTCGAGATCGAGCTCGAGGCCGAAGCGCTTCTCGTCCCAGCGGATCGAGTGGATCAGCGAATCCATCGCGTGCCGGGTCTTGTCGAGATCGGCCGGTTCGACCCAGACCTGCAGCAGCTTTTCCTTGCCGGAACCGGACGTGATCTTCTCCTCGATCGCGACGAGCTTGCCCGCGACCAGCGCGAACAGATAGCTCGGCTTGCGGAACGGGTCTTCCCATTTCGCGAAGTGGCGGCCATCGGGCAGCTCGCCCGAGTCGACGAGGTTGCCGTTCGACAGCAGCACCGGATACGCGGTCTTGTCCGCGCGCAGCGTGACGGTGTACGAGGCCATCACGTCGGGGCGGTCGAGGAAGTAGGTGATGCGGCGAAAGCCTTCGGCCTCGCACTGCGTGAAGAAGTTGCCGCTCGACACGTACAGGCCGGACAGCGTCGTGTTCTGGTCCGGCGCGCACGCGCTGTCGAGCGTGAGCTCGAATGCGTCGGGCACGTTTTCGACGGTCAGCCCGTGTTCGTGCGCACGCACCGCGCCATACGGCTTGTCGTCGAGCGCTGCACCGAGGAATTCGAGCGCTTCACCCATCAGCTCCAGGTGCGGGGTAGGCGCCGCGTCCGGATTGCGACGCACGCGCATCGTATTCCTGACGATCGTGCGGGCCGGCGCGAGGTCGAATTCGAGCGCGACGGAATCGATGAGGAAAGCCGGCGGCGTGTAGTCGGCGCGGCGGATCACGGTGGAGGAGGCGTTGTCGGACATGGTCGTCGAGATCGGTGGAGTGGGGATCGGGCCCGCGGCGCGAGCCGGGCGAACCGGGCCATTGTACAAAGGCTTGCGGCTGCGTGCCGGGCGAACTTTTTACCGGTTCCGGCAGTCCGCGTATTATCGGCATCCCGTGCAGTTCGCGCGGTGCGACGAACGGGTGACGGATCGACGAGGATCGACATGAAACGCGAATGGATTCAACGCAGTGCGGGCTGGGCCGCGATGCTGTGCGTGGCGCTGCTGACGGGCTGCACCAGCTATGTGACGACGCAGGTCACGGCCTTCTCCGACTGGAGCGGCAGCGACGCGACACGCACTTACGCCTTCACGCGCACGGATGCGCAGAAGCACAGCATCGAACAGTCGACCTACGAGCCGATCGTCGCGAACGAACTGTCCGCGTACGCATTCCGGCAAGTGCCGGCCGCGCAGGCGCGCTATCTGGTCGGGCTGGCCTACGGGGTCGGCAGCGACCTGGTGACGGTGCCGCAGCCGGTCTACTACGACCCGTGGTTCACGGGGCCGGGGCCGTACTGGCGGGGCGGGCCGTGGGGCCCGTGGGGGCCCTGGGGGCCGATGCCGGCGGGCTACGTCGCGCAGACCTACCAGGTCTTCGACTACACGCTCGGCATCCGGATCACCGAGCGCGCGACCGGCAAGGAAGTCTATAACGTGACCGCACGTACCACCGGCGACAACGGTGCGCTGCTGTATGCGATGCCGTTCCTCGCGCGCAGCGCGCTCGCGGATTTCCCGCTGGCGAACGGCGCGATCCGCACTGTGCGGCTGCCGGTCGACAAGCACGGCGGGCCGGCCGCGCCGGCCGCCAACGAGCGTGCGGTGCCGGCCGTGCCGGCATCGGGCGCGGCCGTCGCGAAGTAACACGGTATCGACACCGGCGCGGCCGCCCGGCCGCGTCGTTTGCCTGCGTACGTCAGGCTCCGATGCCCAGCAGCGCCAGCGCGCCGAGCACGACGAACAGCACGGCCGCAATGCCGTGCACCAGCTTCGTCGGCAGGCGGTGCGCGAATCGGTCGCCAAGCAGGATCGCGGGCACGTTCGCCAGCATCATCCCGAAGGTCGTGCCGGCCACCACGCCGATGTAATCCTGGAAGCGCGCGGCGAGCGCGACGGTCGCGATCTGCGTCTTGTCGCCCATCTCAGCGAGGAAGAACGCGACGAGCGTCGCGCCGAACACGCCGAGCCGCGAGCGGTTCGCATTGGCTTCGTCCGCATCGAGCTTGTCCGGCACGAGGATCCACAGTCCCATCGCGATGAACGAGAACGCGAGCGCCCAGCGCATGATCGACGGCGTGACGAGCGCGCCGAGCCATTCGCCGAGCGCACCGGCAAAGCCATGGTTCACGAGCGTCGCGGCGAGCACGCCGAGAATGATCGGCAGGGGCTTGCGATAGCGCGCAGCCAGCACGAGGGACAGCAGTTGGGTCTTGTCGCCGATTTCAGCGAGGGCGACGGCGCCGGTGGAGATCAGGAAGGCTTGGGACACGTACGGGGTTTCCACGGGCCGATGTTATGCGTGCGAGCGACGATCCGCCGCGCGCCGGGCCCTGATGCGGCGCGCAGTGAACCATCGGTCTCGCCAGGCCTTGGTGGCTGCGCCCGCCATGGCCGAACGGCCAAGTCTGTTGACGGACGCCTCCGTCACGATGCGCGCCCGGGGCGCGGGACATCGAGCGGAGCGGCTACTCCCCAATGAGCGGCGAATTCTAGCACGGTGCGTGGCGTGCGCGGTGCGAATCCGGTTGCTCCGGCGTGCGTCGCGACGCACGCCGGAGCAGCAGTGTGGCAAGTGCGTTACGCGGCGGCGCGGCGTGCGGCGCCGCGCTCGTGCACGAGCTGGCCGGCCGCATACGTGCGGTACACGGCACGGTCGTCGCCGAGCAGCGCGAACGCGAACAGCAGCTCCTCGAGCGATTCCGCGCGTTTCGTGCGGCGCGCGAGCAGCGGCGTGGCCTGCGGGTCGAGCACGACGAAATCGGCCTCGGTGCGCGGCGCGAGCGTGCCGACGGTGTCGGCGAGATCGAGCGCTTGCGCGGCGCCGGCCGTCGCGAGCCAGAACATCCGCGTCGCGCTCAGGTGATGGCCCGACAGCCGCGCGACCTTGTGCGCCTCGTTCATCGTCTGCAGCATCGAGAACGACGTGCCGCCGCCGACGTCGGTGGCGAGCGTGACAGGCACGTCATATTCGCCGGCCTTGTCGAAGTCGAACAGGCCGCTGCCGAGGAAGAAGTTCGACGTCGGGCAGTGCGCGACGACGGTGCGCGTCTCGGCCATCCGGCGGCGGTCCTCGTCGTCGAGATGGATGCAATGGCCGTACACCGCGCGCGGGCGCAGCAGTCCGTAGCGGTCGTAGATGTCGAGATAGCTGCGGTGCCCGGGGAACAGCTCGGCCACCCATTTCACTTCATCGACGTTTTCCGCGACGTGACTCTGCACGAACACGTCCGGATGGCGACGCGCGAGTTCGCCGCACGCCTCGAGCTGCGCCTCGGTGGACGTCGGCGCGAAGCGCGGCGTAACCGCATACATCTGGCGGCCCTTGCCGTGCCAGCGGCCGATCAGCTCGGCGCTGTCGTCATAGCCCGATTGCGCGGTGTCGCGCAGGAACTCGGGGCAGTTGCGGTCCATCAGCACCTTCCCCGCGATCATCCGCAGGTCGCGTGCGTCGCTCGCCGCGAACAGCGCGTCGGCCGACTGCTTGTGCACGGTGCAGTAGACGAGCGCGCTCGTCGTGCCGCAGGCGAGCAGTTCGTCGACGAAGAAGTCGGCGACCTTGCGCGCATGTTCCGGATCGCCGAACCGGCGCTCGGTCGGGAACGTGTATTTGTCGAGCCACGGCAGCAGGCCGGGCGCCGGCGACGCGATCATGTCCGTCTGCGGATAGTGGATGTGCGTGTCGATGAAGCCGGGCACGATCAGCTTGTCGCGCAGATCGTGGACGACCGCGTCGCGCGCGAGCGTCGCGGCGAGGCGCGCATGCGGGCCGGCCGCGACGACCTTGCCGTCGTCGACGATCAGCAGGCCGTCGGTCTCGTGGTTCGCGGCCTGGCTCGACTGCGCCGGGTCGCCGTTGAAGGTCAGCAGCTGGGAACGGAAAGCGGTTTGCGTCATGACGAATGGTCCTGCATCAAGGTAAGGCGAACAGAAGAAAGCGGTCGGCGCCGCGCGGGCGACGGCATGGCTGGCGCTGCGCGGGCATGCGCGATGCGGCGAAGCGCGGCGGCCGGAGCGCCGCGGTCGGCGATCGCGCACGCGAGCGTGGCGTCCGCCATCACCGGGTTGCTGGCGGACGACGTCGAGAACGCGGCGGCAATCGTAGCGGCATCTGCGACCGGCGCGGCGGCGAACTGCACGACGCGCCGCAACGACAGGCTTCGGCGCGCGGCATCGCACAACGCCGTCGCCACGCGGGCGACGGGCGCGACGCCGACGTGCGTGCGCGGTGCTCGCACGCGACCGGCGTGGCGCAGGGCCGGACCGGTCGCCACGAAGCGGATGTCGTCGACGTGTTTCATCTGTCTAGCGAGCCTCGATGCCGGCCGTCACGCGGCCTGCCAGTACGAATCGAGACGCGCGATCAGCGCATCGCGCTGCGCGGCGTCGACGAACGACGCCTCGAAGCCGTTGCGGATCACCGCGTGCACTTCGGCGTCCGTCAACTGCAGCCCGTCGACCGTCGCGAAGTAGTTGTCGTTCACGTAGCCGCCGAAATAGGCCGGATCGTCGGAGTTGATCGTCACTGCGACGCCGCGATCGAGCAGCGCCTTCAGCGTGTGCTTCGTCATGTCGTCGAACACGCACAGCTTCAGGTTCGACAGCGGGCATACGGTCAGCGCCGTACGCGTGCGCGCGAGGCGCTCGACCAGCGCCGCGTCCTCGATGCTGCGTACACCGTGGTCGATCCGGTCGACCTTCAGCACGTCGAGCGCTTCGTAGATGTAGGCGGGCGGGCCTTCCTCGCCCGCATGGGCGACGAGCTTCAGCCCGAGCGCACGGGCCTTCTCGAACACGCGCGCGAACTTCGTCGGCGGATGGCCGAGCTCGGACGAATCGAGACCGACGCCGATCAGCCGGTGGCGATAACGTTCGAACAGCGGCAACGCGGATTCGAACGTCGCGAGCGCATCGTCTTCGGACAGGTGGCGCAGGAAACACAGGATCAGCTTGCTCGACAGCCCGCGCGGTTCGGCATCGGCGAGCGCGCGATCGATGCCGGCGACGACCGTCTCGATCGGCACGCCACGTTCGGTGTGCGTCTGCGGATCGAAGAACAGCTCGGTGTGAACGACGTTGTCGGCGAGTGCGCGTTCGCAGTACGCGGCCGTCATGTCGTAGAAATCCTGCTCGGTCAGCAGTACGCTCGCGCCGGCGTAATAGATGTCGAGGAACGACTGCAAATCAGTAAACGCATACGCGGCGCGCAATGCGTCGATTGACTCGTACGCGAGTTTCACGCCGTTGCGCTGCGCGAGCGCGAAGATCAGTTCGGGCTCGAGCGAGCCTTCGATATGGATGTGCAGCTCGGCTTTCGGAGCGCGGGCAATCTTGTCCTTGAATGTCGGAGTCATGGCGTTGTTCTTGGTCGGTCAGAATGTAGGGGAAGCCTGCGCGGGCGCGTTCGCCTCGACGGCCTGCAGCAGTTGCGCGGCCACCGAGATCGCGATCACTTCGGGCGCCTTGTCGACGATGCCTTCGACGCCGATCGGGCAGCGCATCCGCGCGATCTGGGCAGGATCGATGCCGATCGCCGCCAGCCGATGATCGAACTGCACGCGCTTGGTGTGCGAGCCGGTCATCCCGAAATACGCATAGTCGCCGCGCCGCAGGATGCGTTCGGCCAGCACGAAATCGAGTGCGTGGTCGTGCGTCATCACGACGAAGTATGCGTGCGGCGGCGCCGTGTCGACGGCGTCGGCCGGGCTGGCCACCGCGTCGATCGCGAGATTGCCGATCCCGGCGAGTGCGTCGGCCGGCGGGAACGCCGCGTCGGGTCCGTCGATCCAGCGCACGTGGCATGGCAATGTCGCCAGCACCTTTACGAGCGCGGTGCCGATGTGTCCCGCGCCGAACAGCACGACGGGGAACGCATAGGGTGCGATCGTTTCGGTCATCAGCGACACGCCGCCGGTTTCCCACAGCAGGCAATCGGCGCGCGCCGCGGGCGATTCGGGCTCGCTCAGCAGCGGCGCGCCCGGCGAGGGGCCGAATGATACGCTACGCACGGTCGCGGCGCCCGCCGCGACGCGCTTCGCGAGCGACATGATCCACCCGAGGTCGCCGACGTCGAGCCGCTCGAACGCGAGCACGACCGCGCCGCCGCAGCACTGGCCGAGGCTCGGGCCGAGCGCGAGCCGTTCGAGCCGGCGCGCGTGGCGCACGTGCGCGCCGTCCTTCAGCAGATGCCGCGCGATCTCGATCGCCTTCCATTCCAGATGACCGCCGCCGATCGTATGGCGGGCCATGTCGCGCGTGACGAGCATCTTCGTGCCGGCCTCGCGCGGCGCGGAGCCGTCGGTATGTGCGACCGTCACGAGTACGGCCGCTTCGCCGTGCGCGAGCAGTTGCTGCAGATCGCCGAGCCAGGCTTCCATCAGCACGCTCCGGTCGGGACGACGCGGCACGACGCGCGGCGCGGGCTGGCGGGCGCGGCGGCAACGAGGACGGACGAGAGGGGCGCGGGCCGGCTGCCCGACTGATTCGATGAGGTGGCCGTGCGCCGAAGGCGCGCGCGAACGACGCCGCGGAACATGCGGACGCCATGAGGGTGACGGATGCGGATGGTTTGCGTTGTCATGATGAATCCAGTCGACATTGCGGATCGGGCGCGCGTTACGCAGAAGGTGAGACCGCTGGCCTCGCGCACGTAGATCGCCATCCAGTCGCGAAGATAGCACCGCAACGCGGCGGAAACATTGCCGGGCGGTGATCCGGGCTATCAGACGGCGATCATGTCGATCATAGGCCCGCCGCGCGGGATCGGGGCGCGGATGCACGGGCATCGAGCCGAAACGCATGCGGGGCGGGGCGCGCGCGAATGTCGCGCCAGATGCGTTCGCCCAGAAACCCAGGTTGCGGCGAGGGTAGGTGTTTACGCGCGGCCGGCAGGATGCGGCTGCGTTGGGGCTGCGCCGGTGCAGCCGGGCGAGCAGCGCGAAGCGCCCGCGCGGCCTCGACCGGTCGGCCGGACCGCGGGACGCGGCGCCCAATCAGCCTGCCAGCTTGCGGCGATGGCGCCAGAGGCTCGAGGCGACGGCAATCAGGATCGCGGCGAAGCCGATCAGCGCCCAGCCGGGCAGCAGGATGCCGAAGATCGGCGGGTAGACGGTTTCGCACAGGCCGGCGACCTTGAACATGCCGGGGAACCACTGGGCGGGCGGCAGGCTGTCGACGATCGGCTGCAACGTGTCGAAGCCGCAGCTGAAGCCCGGATTCATCTGGATCGACAGATGCCGTGCGGCGGTGCCGACGCCGCCGGCCGCGGCGATCGCGATTAGCAGCTCGAGCACCCAGATGCCGCGCCAGTTGCGCATCCCGGCCGCCAGGAACGCGAAGATCCCGATCGCCGCGAAGAAGTAGCGCTGGATGATGCACAGCGGGCACGGATCTTCGTTCTTCACGTACTGCAGATAGAGCGCGCCGGCCAGCAGGGCGATGCACACCCATCCGAGCAGCATCAGCAGGCGGCGTTCACGGCGGAGTGCGAGCGTGGAGTCGTTCATGTCGGCGGGATTCCTGTCGTTGGTCGGTCCGATAAACAATCGCGCGATTTTAGCGCGAACGATCTGGCACGAAACTGACAGCGCGCGTGCGGCGCCCCGCCGCAGCCGCTTGGTCCGGGGCATTTCCCGCCGTCATTGCGCCCGTGCGGTCACCGGATCGTGTTCAGCACGGCTTCGACCGCCTGGCCGATCGCGAGCAGCGCGTCGTCGCGATGCGGCGCGGCCGCGAGCATCAGGCCGACCGGCGCTGCGTCGCGGGGGTGGCACGGCAGCGACAGCGCGCAGGCGTCGAGGAAGTTGAACGCGCTCGGGTTGCGAAGGATCAGTGCGTTGGTGCGCGTGAAGGCGGCGTCATCCGCTTCGAGTTCGGCGATGCGCGGCGGCACGACCGGCACCGTCGGCGCGACGAGCGCGTCGAAGCGCGACCAGACCGTGTGTGCCGCTTCGTCCAGCATTGCCTGGCGGGCGGCGAGCAGGTCGAGATAGTCGGCCGCGCTCGCCGGCTCGCCCTTCAGGATGCGCGAAAGCACGCGCGGGTCGTATTGGTCGCGGTGCTGCGCGAGCAGCGGCCGATGCCACGCGTATGCCTCGATCGGCGAGAAGCCGAAGCGGTTGATGTCCGGCAACCGGTCGAGCGCGGAAAAGCGCACTTCCGTGACGATCGCGCCGGCGGCTTCGAGGTGCTTCAGCGATGCGTCGAGCGCGGCGGCGACGTCGGCATCGACGCCGTCCGTCACATAGTTGGTCAGCACGCCGAGCCGCACGCCTTCGAGCGGCCGTGCGGCCGGCACGTGCGGCTCGAGGCCCGCGAGCATCCGGTCGACGAGTGCGCAGCAGGCCACCGTCAGGCCGATCGGGCCGAACGAGTCGAGCGTGGTCGACAGCGGCACGCCGCCTTGCGTCGGGATCCGGCTCGCGGTCGGCTTGAAGCCCGTGAGCCCGCACAGCGCGGCCGGAATGCGGATCGAGCCGCCGGTGTCGGTGCCGAGCGCAACGGCCGCCATCCCGTCGGCGACGGACGCCGCCGCGCCGGACGACGAGCCGCCGGCAATGCGCGCGTCGCCTGGCACGTCACGGCGGTACGGCGAGCGCGGCGTGCCGAAGTGCGGATTCAGGCCGAGCCCCGAGAACGCGAACTCGCTCATGTTGGTGCGGCCGACCAGCACCGCGCCCGCACGCTTGAGCCGCGCGACGGCGACCGCATCGGTCTTGGCGGGCGGCGCACCGTCGAGCACGCGCGAGCCGGCGCGCGTCACCTGGCCCGCGGCGTCGAACAGATCCTTCACCGACACGGGAATGCCGGCGAGCGGCGACAGCACGGTGCCCGCGGCACGCAGGCGGTCGTGGGCATCGGCGGCCGCGCGCGCGTTGTCGGCGTCGACTTCGGTGAAGACGGCCGCACCCTGGCCGGACGGATCGGCGATCCGTTCGAGCGCGACGTCGACGAGCGCGCGGCTCGTGGTCCTGCCCGCGGCGAGGTCGGCGGCGAGCTGGGCGAGCGGGGGGAAGGGCGTGAAGGCGGTCATAGGCGGCTCAGGGACGAAGATGTTGGACAAGGGTGGCGCGAAACGAATCGATATGGCGTTCGACGGCCGTGCGCGCGCCGGCTGCATCGCGCGCGGACAGCCGCTCGAACAGTTCGCGGTGCTCGCGCTGGACGTCGGACAAGTGGTGCGGCTCGGACAGCGTGACGAACCAGAAGCGCAGCGAGCGTTCGTGCAGCGCGCGCAGGATTTCCGCGAGCACGGTATTGCGTGCCGCCGCGGCCACGGCCTGATGAAACGCGCGGTCGAGCGCCATCATGCCCTCGACGTCGTGCGTGTCGACGCACGCCTGCCCGTCGTCGAGCAGCGCGGCCATGCGCGCGAGATCGTCGGGCGTCGCATGGCGGGCGGCGAGTTCGACGCAATGCGCTTCGTTGATGCGGCGCACGTCGGTCACCGCGACGATGTCGTCGAGCGACAGCGGCTGCACCATGAGGCCCTTGCGCGGCATCACGGACAGCAGCCCTTCGAGCACCAGCCGGTGAACGGCCTGATGCACGGGCGTGCGGCCGATGCCGGTGCGTGCGACGAGGTCGGCTTCATTGAGCGCGGCGCCGGGCTTCAGGCGCATCGTGATGATGTCGCGCTGGATCAGCGCATACGCACGATCGGCGAGGCTGACCGCCGATGCGGCAGGCGGGTCGCGCGGGGCGTCGGTCAGGGCGTTCATCCAGGCGGCGGCGCGGTGGCCGGACAGGGCGCGATCATGTGCGGGCGAGCGGGGGAGCATGGGCAATGCGTGAATATTATTGTGATATATCACTGCTGTCCAGTGTGCCCGGGCGACTATCGAATCCATGAAATGGGTCCGGCGACATGCCATGCGATCGATGCGACGAGTTGCAACAATATCGACAGGATGTTGCTCGTTTACCGCGCGATCGAGCACTGAAGCATAATGAATCCTCGTCAATCCACACGCGCGAGCGACGTACCAGCCCATCGTCATGAGCGAAAACACGCCTTCCCCGGCCGGTCTGCCCGGCACCTCGTCCGCTTCCACCGATTCCCCCCGTTCCGGTCCCGCGCATACGCCGGAGGCGCCCGCCGCTCAGGCCGCCGCCGCGCAGGTCGTCGCGGCGGACGGCGCATCGCCCGTCACGGCGGCGTCCGAACCGGGCGCTGCCGGCACGACAGGCGCCGCTGCCGACGGCAGTGCAGTGCCGCCGAAGCCCGGTGCCGCACCGCCCGGTTTCGGCGCGCAGCCCGATTTCGACACGCCGCGCCCGCCGCCCGCGAGCGCGCAGAACGCGCCGCCCGCATACCTGAAGCAAAGCGACACGCCGTGGTCGGTGTTCGGCCGGATCGTCGCGGCACGCGCGCGCCGGATCTTCGATCGCGCCGGCCAGCGGATCACGCAGCGTACGCTGCGCATCGGCGTGTCGGCGCGGATCTTCCATCCGGAGCCGGGCGCGAAGGGGCTGCGCGGCAAGACGCTGCAGTATCTCGAGGAATCGATCGCGCATTGGGTGATGTCGCGCGACGTGCTCGTGTTCATGATCCCGACCGTCGGTCACCAGGGCATGCTGCATCCGAGCAACATCCGTTTGCGCGACTACGCGAAGCATCTCGACGGCCTGTTGCTGCAAGGCGGCGCCGACGTGTCGCCGCAAACGTACGCGGCGTCGGATGCACGTCCCGAATGGCCGGGCGACCGCGTGCGTGACATGTACGAGCTCGAGCTGTTTCACGAGTTCGTCGAGTCGGGCAAACCGGTGCTCGGCGTGTGCCGCGGCTGCCAGCTGATCAACGTTGCGTTCGGCGGGTCGCTCTACCAGGACATCGCGACGGACGTGCCGACCGCGAATCCGCACGTGAGCGAGCATTACGACCAGCATCGCCACGCGATCCGCTTCCCCGATTCGTCGACGCTCGCGAGCATGTTCCCCGGGCGCAGCGAAGCGATCGTGAACTCGATCCACCATCAGGCGATCCGCGATCTGGGCCGCGATCTGAACATCGAGGCCGTGTCGGCCGGCGACGGGATCATCGAAGGCATTCGCTACCGGCGTGCACCGTTCGTCGTCGGCGTGCAATGGCACCCGGAGTTCCATCGAGCCGGCGGCGCCGAGTTGCTCGACTGCACGCCGCTGCTCGATGCGTTCCTGC
Source organism: Burkholderia diffusa (assembly GCF_001718315.1). Taxonomy (NCBI): domain Bacteria; kingdom Pseudomonadati; phylum Pseudomonadota; class Betaproteobacteria; order Burkholderiales; family Burkholderiaceae; genus Burkholderia; species Burkholderia diffusa. The sequence continues at coordinate 1,010,188 of NZ_CP013362.1, forward strand.
GCGCGGCACGCGAGACCCGCCTGTAACCCGTTTTCCTATTGCCTGGCAGGAAGACAGGCCGCATCACGATAAATTCGAGATGCGGTCGTTTCGTTTTGAACGATAATCGCGACTCCCGATTCGTTCGCCGGAGTCTGACGTTGGCCTTCCGAGATTTTTCCCCTGCACGATGCGCGACGTGGATCGTTGCGCTGGCCGCCTGCGCGCACGCGGGCGCGGCGTGGTCCGATGCGACGGCGCCGGTCGCGGGCACGCGCCCCGCGATGACGAGCCTGAGCGGCGATGCTTCGACTGCGGCGCCTGCCTCCGCGGCCTCCGCCACGGAGGCAGGCGCACAAGGCAACGTCGCCGAACTCACGCAGTTGCTGCACGACGGACGAATCGTCGAGATGCGCACGACCTACAACGGCAGCTATGGCGCAAGCCTGATGTTCGATCCGCGCGAGATGACGTATTGCGTCGCGCTGTTTCAGGACAAGCATCTGTGGCGCGTGATCAGATCGCAGGAGAAGAGCCGCGCGGAAATGGTGTACGCGAACTTCGTCCAGCAGACGGCGCAGCTTGCGGACGTCGAAATTCGTCGCACTGAACTCCAGGCGCAGAAGACGTTCCTCGAACGCGTGATCGCGCTGCAGGCGAATCGAGCGCAGCAACTGCAGGCCGATCTGAATGTCGCGCGCGGCCAGCAAGCCGAGGTCGCGCAGCGGCAGAAGGCGGCGCAGGAGCAGACGCAGGCGCTGCAGATCGAGAAGCGGGCGGCACAGGTGCAGTTGCGCGATCTGCAGGAGCAGGTACGGCAACTCGAGCGGCAGTCCGAAACGGGTTTGCCTGCGCACAAGTGACGATTCGGTCCGATGGATCGACGGACGAACGAAAACCCGGCGAAGCCTGCTTCGCCGGGTTTTTTGTTGGGCGCGTGTCAGCGGGTGAGCGTGTCCGGTACGTCGGTCAGGCGGCGGTGGGACAGTTGCGCTGTCCAGTCGAAACCGGCGCCGGGCGCATTGACCGCCGGTTCCGGGCGATCGGCGTGCAGCGCATTTGCCATCGCGATAAGCGTGAGCGGATCGTCGAGCGGGTCGACCGGCGCGCCGGGATGCGCTGGCGAACCGACGAGATCGGACGTCGGCGCGCGCGACGCGTAGTGCGCGACTGACGGGCGGGCTGTGAATCGCGGCGCGGAAGGTGCGTGCACGCGTGCCGTTGTCGTGCGCCTGTCGTCCGGCCGATGAGGCGTCGGCTGCGCCGAGGCGGCGACGCGCTGAACCAGCGGAGTCGTGTCGGCGTGTCGCGGTCCTGGATGGATCGTCGCATCGCGTGCGACGGGCGACGCTGGGGAATGCGTCGCAACCGGCCGCGCCGCGATGGACTGCGCCGGCGCGATGTTCGGCGTGGCGGGGGCCACCGCGGCCGTTTGCACGGCGCCCATGGACTGCGCGGCATGTTCCGGCACGAGGCCGGCGGCCTGCATCGCGGGCGCGAAACCCGGGAACGGCTCGTGCGCGGCGATCAACCAGCCGATGATGCCGAGTGCGCCGATGCTCCAGCAGGCGGCGTGCCGCGCACGCCGGTCATGCGCGCGACCGCCGGTGCGCTCGACGTGCTGGCCGGCGGCGCGTGCCGCAACGGCCGGGATACCTGCAGACACCGGACGCGCGGCGGGCGGCGATTGCCAGTGGCACGTGCGATGCGGTGCTTCGACGTCGATGCATGAGGTCTTCAGGATGGCAACGCAACGCGTGTCGCGCCCGGTACCGGGCAGGCCGCTGAACGTCCATTCGCGGCCGAACGGCGGCACGCCGTCGAGCGGCGCGACACGAGGGCGGGCAAGCGGGCCTTCGACGGAAACGAGGGGCGTTGGAATCATGAGGGCGGTACGCGGTGCGACACGGGCAACGATGCCGGCGGCGGCGCGAGTAGCGTGGCAAGTCTTGGCATTGTGGTCAGTCGACGGCGACCGGTCGATCAGATCAATCTGATTTTGGTACGTTTTTTGAGGCGATTCGTACGAGACGACCACGGCGATGGTGGTCGCGGCCCCGGCCCAAGGCAATTGTCGGCTTCGCGTGGCATCATTTGCGGACCATGCCGGCGTGCGCGTCGGCGCGCGGCGTGCCGCGGGCTGGCCGTGATGTTCGAGCGTGCCGGTCCGTGCCACACGCATCGTCGGAACCACACGGCGCCGATGTCGCGCCATCCGCGCCGAGAGAAAGACATGTCCACTGCAACACACGCCGTCACGCGGGAATCGAAGGTTCGTACCGTGTTTCGGGTCGTCAGCGGCAACTTCCTGGAAATGTACGACTTCATGGTCTACGGGTATTACGCGTCGGCCATCGCGAAGACCTATTTCCCGAGCGGCAACGCGTTCGCTTCGCTGATGCTGTCACTATCGGTGTTCGGCGCGGGCTTCCTGTTGCGCCCGGTCGGCGCGATCGTGCTCGGCGCGTACATCGACCACCACGGCCGCCGCAAGGGGCTGATCCTGACCCTCGGACTGATGGCGCTCGGCACGCTCGCGGTGGCCGCGATACCCGGCTATGCGACGATCGGCGTGCTCGCGCCGATGCTCGTGCTGCTCGGCCGGTTGCTGCAGGGCTTTTCCGCGGGCGTCGAGCTGGGCGGCGTGTCGGTCTACCTGTCGGAGATCGCGACGAAAGGCCACAAGGGGTTCTATACGTCGTGGCAATCCGGCAGCCAGCAGGTGGCGGTCGTGTTCGCCGCGTTCGTCGGCGTGCTGCTGAATCGCGCGCTTCCGGTCGAGGACATGACCGCGTGGGGCTGGCGCATTCCGTTCCTGATCGGCTGTCTGATCGTCCCGTTCCTGTTCCTGATCCGTCGTTCGCTGAAGGAGACCGACGAATTCCTCGCGAAGCGTCATCGCCCGACGATGAGTGAGATCATGCGCTCGATGCTCGCGAACTGGGGTGTCGTGATCGCCGGCATGGGGATGGTGATCATGACGACGGTGTCGTTCTACATGATCACCGCGTACACGCCGACGTTCGGCAAGGAAGTGCTGCATCTGTCGTCGCTCGACGCGCTCGTCGTGACGGTCTGCGTCGGCCTGTCCAATCTCGTCTGGCTGCCGCTGTCCGGCGCGCTGTCGGATCGCATCGGCCGCCGCCCGGTGCTGATCGCATTCACGGTGCTCACGCTGCTGTCGGCCTACCCGGCCGTGCTGTGGCTTGTGGCCGATCCGTCGTTCCTGCGGCTGCTGGCGGTCGAACTGTGGCTGTCGTTCCTGTACGGCTCGTACAACGGCGCGATGGTCGTCGCGCTGACCGAAGTCATGCCGGCCGACGTGCGCACGGCCGGCTTTTCGCTCGCGTACAGCCTTGCGACGACGATCGGCGGTTTCACGCCGGCGATCTCGACGTTGCTGATCCACCAGACAGGCAACAAGGCGGCTCCGGGGCTGTGGCTGAGCGTCGCCGCGATCTGCGGATTGATCGCGAAGCTCGTGCTGTACCGCACGCCCGAGTCGCGCAACCAGTACAAGGCGACCTGACGCCGCCAGTATTGCATCGCGTCGAATGAAGAAAGGGAGCGGTTGCGCTCCCTTTCTTCATCTGCGTTTGGCGGCAGTCAGGCGTCTCGCAGCGCGCCTGCGACCGCTGCCGCCACGTCGAGCCACTGCCCCGGTGCGGACTGGCGGACGAGCCTCGCATGCGGATACCATGGGCAGTCGGCGCCAGTGAACCAGCGCCAGTCGGCTGCGGACGGCAGCATGATCCACAACGGCTTGCCGAGCGCGCCCGCGAGGTGCGCAACCGCCGTGTCGATCGTGACGACGCCGTCGAGCCGTTCGATCAGCGCGGCCGTGTCGGCGAAGTCGTTCAGTCGCCCGTCGAGGCGATGCACGCGCGGATGCGCGTCGACGCGCGCGCGTTCATCTTCGTCGAGCGCCGGCTGCAGCACGATCCAGTCGATGTCAGGCAGCGCGAGCAGTGGCGCGAGCGCGTCGAACGGCATCGAGCGGTTTTCCTGCGCCTGCCGGCGCCCGGACCATGCGAGCCCGAACTTGCGTTTCGACTGGCCGCCGAGCGAGCCGCGAAAACGCCGGTGCGCGCTGTCCGGCGCGTCGAGGTAGCGCCTGCCCGCGACGATGTCGGCCGGCTGCAGGCCGAGCAGGAACGGCAGGCTCATCAGCGTGCATGCGATGTCAGCCGCGGGCGGTTTCGCGGCGCCCTGTGCGACGAGCGTCACGCGCCAGCGTGCCGCGGCCGGCGTGAGCAGCGCGACGAGTTCCGGCTGCACTTCGAGCACGACGCGCGCGCAGCGCGCGCGGGCGAGCGGCACGAAGCGGACGAACTGCAGCGTGTCGCCGAAGCCCTGTTCCGCGCGGATCAGCAGCGTGCGCGATGCAATGGGCTCGCCTTGCCAGCGCGGCAGCGTGCCGAGCGGTGTCGCGCCCGGCGTGTCGTGACGCGCTTCGTATGCGGGCAGGCCGCGGGTGAAGTCGCCCAGCGTCAGCAGCGTGACGGCGCGATGCAGGTGCGCGAGTTTGAGGTCGGGAGCGACGCGCAGCGCCTGGTCGAACGCGCGCAGCGCCATCTCGTGCGCGCCGAGTGCGTGATGCGCGTTGCCGAGGTTCAACCACGCGAGACTGAACGACGGATCGAGGCCGACCGCGCGTTCGTAGTAGGGCAGCGCTTCGCGCTGGCGTCCCTGCGCGCACAGCGCGTTCGCGAGCCCGAAAAGGGCGAGCGGGAACGGCGGGTGCAGCGCCAGCGCGGCTTCGAATGCGGCGGCGGCTTCACCGTGACGGCCGACCGCCTCGAACGTGTTGCCGAGATTGAAATGCGCGGCGACGAAGCGCGGCTGCGCGGCGATCGCGGCCTGGAAGTGCGCGATCGCGTCGTCGGCCCGGCCCATCGCGTTCAGGGCCATCGCGAGATTGTTGTGCGCACCGGCATGCCCGGGCCGCAGTTCGAGGGCGCGACGGAATGCGGCGAGCGCGTCGTCGTGGCGGCCGAGGGCATTCAGCGCGTTGCCGAGGTTGTTGTGGATCGAGGCGTCGTCGGGCGTGAGCTGAAGTGCGCGACTGAACGCGTCGAGCGCATCCTCGTGGCGCTGCAGCGCCGCATAGGCGTTGCCGAGGTTGTAGTGTGCAAGCGGAAATTCGGGCGCGAGCGTCAATGCGTTGCGAAAGCGGTCGATCGCTTCGTCGAGTCGGCCGAGCGCCTTCAGCGCATTGCCGAGATTGAGCTGCAGCGCGGCATCGTTCGGGCGCAGTTCGACCGCACGCCCGACGAGATCGGCCGCCTCGGCATGCTGGCCCTGCTGATGCCGCAGCACGCCGAACAGATGCAGTGCGTCGGCGTCGGCGGGATTGGAGGCCAGTGCGGCGCGATAGCCGTGCTCGGCCTCGGCGAGGCGGCCCGCGCGGTGCGCGGCATACGCTCGGTCGAATGCGGAATCCATGACGCGAAAACTGACGGAAAGCGCGTATTTTCCCACACTGCGCGCGGGCGCCCCAGATCGGCCGGTCGGCATATGGCCCCGTCACGCGGAGCGGCGTAGACTTGCACAATCGCGTGTCATCGAGGTTCTCATGGCGGACACACTGCTCGATATCCCGCCCGTGCTGATCGTCGGTGCGGGTCCGACCGGCCTTGCCGCTGCGATGGCTCTCGCGCGTGCCCGCGTGCCGGTACGCATCATCGATCGGCTCGCCGCGCCCGCGCCGCATTCGCGCGCGATCGGCATCCAGGCGCGCACGCTCGAATTGCTGGAGCAGCATCGCGCGATCGAACCGTTTCTCGCGTTGGGGCATCGCGCGCATGCGGCCGCGCTGCATGCGGATGGCCGCGTGATCGCACGGCTCGATTTCGATCCGCTGCAAACGCGCTATCCGTATCTGCTGTTTCTCGACCAGAGCATCACCGAGCGGTTGCTCGCCGAGCACCTGGCCGGGTTCGGCGTGACGGTCGAACGCGGCGTCACGCTGACAGCGTGCGACGCGGGTGCTACGTCGCTCGACGTGACGATTCGCGGCGCCGACGGTCGCGAACAGGCGTTCGCACCGTCGTACCTGATCGCCGCCGACGGCGCGCACAGCACGGTGCGCCATCTGCTTGGCCTGGGCTTCGCCGGGCATGCGTTCGAGCAGACCTTCCTGCTCGCCGATTTCGCGGCGATACCCGATTGGCCGGACGAGGAGATCCATCTGTTCACGACGCCCGACGGTATCGCGGGGCTGTTTCCGATGGGAGGCGGCCGCTACCGGCTTGTCGCCGACCGACCACCCGGCGCCGACGCATCGCCCGACGCGCCGCCCCCGACGCTCGACGAATGCGAGGCGATCGTGCGTGCTCGCGTCGGCGCGTCGATCGCGCCGAGCGATCTCGCGTGGTCGGCGTATTTCCGCCTGCATAGCCGGATGATCGACCGGCTGCGTCACGGGCGCGTGTTCTTCGCGGGCGACGCCGCGCACGTTCACAGCCCGGCGGGCGCGCAGGGCATGAATACGGGTATCCAGGAAGCGTTCAATCTCGGCTGGAAGCTCGCGCGCGTGCTTGGCACCGGCACGCCGGAGCGGCTGCTCGATACGTATCATGCGGAGCGCCATCCGATCGAGCGTGACGTATTGCGGCAGACAGGCTTCATCACGCAGATCGTCGAAGCCGACCACGGCGCGATGAAGCTGCTGCGCGATCATGTCGTGCCGCTGCTGGCGTCGTTCGGGCCGGTGCGGGACGCGGTGCGCCGCACCGTCAGCGAGCTCGGCGTGCAATATCGAAAAAGCCCGCTCACGCTCGAACGCGTGCTCGATGGCGGGCCGCGCGCCGGCGAGCGTGCGCCCGACGCGCTCGTGCACGTGGTCGATGGGCCGCTCGGCCGGGCGCCCGGGACCGCGCGACTATACGACTTGCACGATCCGGCGAGCTTTACGCTGCTGATGCTCGAGGAGCCGCCAGATGCCGACGCGGGCAATGCGGACGACGTGCCGCCGATGCCTGCGGACGCGCGTGCGCTCGTCGAAGGCCTGGAGCGAATCATGCCGGGGGCCGTGAGAACGTGGCGCGTCGCCGATGCCGAAAGCGACGGCGCCGAAGGGCTCGCGCAGGTATATGGCCGTTCGAGGCCGTCGTTCTACCTGCTGCGTCCAGATGGCTACATCGCGGTGCGCGGTCGCACGGCAACCGACGCGAACGCGCTGCTGCGCCATTGCGAAAGCTGGTTCGCGGGCATGCCGGTGCCCGCGTAGCGGTGCGCTCAGGCGGGAGCGGCTGCCGGCACGAGCGATGCGCGGTGTGCGGCGATCGCGTCGCGCACGATCGGCGCGGCGCGTTGCGCGGCTTCGCTCGACGGATCGTCGAGCGCGGCGAGCAACGCGCGCCGCATCCGTGGCTCCCAGAAGCGCCGGATGTGTTCGGCGATTCCGGCCAGCGCTTCTTCGCGATCGGGCATCGATTCGAAGAACGCGCCGATCTGGTTGGCCATGTCGATCAGGTGTCCGTTGTCCATCGCGTCCTCACTTGCCCGTCGTCGCGGCGGCCGGCGTGGCGACGCGGTGCTCGAGCAGGTCGAGCTGCTCCGAGTTGAAGCGCGCATACGCGCGCTGCCAGTCCGACGGCTGCGCAACCGGCATCACCTGCACGGCCGTGACCTTGTATTCCGGGCAGTTCGTGGCCCAGTCGGAACTGTCCGTCGTGATTACGTTCGCGCCCGACTCGGGGAAGTGGAATGTCGTGTACACGACACCCGGCTGCATGCGGTCGGACACGAGCGCACGCAGCACCGTCTGGCCGGCCCGCGATTCGATGCCGACCCAGTCGCCGGTCCGGATCCCGCGATCCTCCGCATCGTGCGGATGAATCTCGAGGCGGTCTTCTTCATGCCACCGGACGTTCTCAGTCCGGCGTGTCTGCGCGCCGACGTTGTATTGCGACAGGATGCGGCCCGTGGTCAGGATCAGCGGATAACGCTGCGTGACCTTTTCCGGCGTCGGAATGAACTGCGTGATCACGAACCGGCCCTTGCCGCGCACGAACGCGTCGATGTGCATCGTCGGCGTGCCGTCCGGCGCCTGTTCGTTGCACGGCCACTGGATGCTGCCAAGCGCGTCGAGCTTCTCGTACGACACGCCCGAGAAGGTCGGCGTGAGCCGCGCGATCTCGTCCATGATTTCCGACGGATGCGTGTAGTGCATGTCGTAACCGAGCGCCTGCGACAGCAGCAGCGTCACTTCCCAGTCGGCGTAACCCGCAAGCGGCGGCATCACCTTGCGCACGCGCGAGATCCGGCGCTCCGCGTTCGTGAACGTGCCGTCCTTCTCGAGGAAAGTCGAACCCGGCAGCAGCACGTGCGCGTACTTCGCGGTCTCGTTCAGGAAGATGTCCTGCACGACGATGCATTCCATCGACGACAGCGCGGCCGCGACGTGCTGCGTGTTCGGGTCCGACTGGACGATGTCCTCGCCCTGGCAGTAAAGCCCCTTGAAGCTGCCGTCGAGCGCCGCGTCGAACATGTTCGGGATGCGCAGCCCCGGTTCCGGTTGCAGCGTGGCCGACCATGCTGCCTCGAACTGGCTGCGCACGATTGCGTCGCTGATGTGCCGGTAGCCAGGCAGCTCGTGCGGGAACGAACCCATGTCGCACGAGCCTTGCACGTTGTTCTGGCCGCGCAGCGGATTGACGCCGACGCCTTCGCGGCCGATGTTGCCGGTAGCCATCGCGAGGTTCGCGATGCCCATCACCGTTGTCGAGCCTTGCGCGTGTTCGGTCACGCCGAGGCCGTAGTAGATCGCGGCGTTGCCGCCCGTCGCGTAAAGGCGCGCGGCTTCGCGCACCAGGGCGGCCGGCACACCTGTCACGTCCGCCGTCGCTTCCGGTGAGTTCTCGGCACGCGATACGAAATCGCGCCATTGCTCGAATGCGCGCGTGTCGCAGCGTTCAGCGACGAATGCGTTGGCGACGAGCCCTTCGGTGACAATGACGTGCGCGAGCGCGTTGACCATCGCGACGTTGGTGCCGGGGCGCAACTGCAGGTGGTAGGTGGCCTTCACGTGCGGGCCGTCGACCACGTCGATGCGGCGCGGGTCGATCACGATCAGCTTCGCGCCTTCGCGGATGCGCCGCTTCATGCGCGACCCGAATACCGGGTGGCCGTCGGTCGGATTCGCGCCCATCACGACGATCACGTCGGCCTGGCCGACCGACGCGAAGGTCTGCGTGCCGGCCGATTCGCCGAGCGTCGTCTTCAGGCCGTAGCCGGTCGGCGAGTGGCACACGCGTGCGCACGTGTCGACGTTGTTGTTGCCGAACGCTGCGCGCACGAGCTTCTGCACGAGGTAGGTTTCCTCGTTCGTGCAGCGCGACGACGTGATGCCGCCGATCGAATCGCGGCCGTATTTCTGCTGCAGCTTGCGGAATTGCGTCGCCGCGTACGTGAGCGCCTCTTCCCAGCTGACTTCGCGCCACGGGTCGGTGATCTTCTCGCGGATCATCGGCTTCGTGATGCGGTCCTTGTGCGTCGCGTAGCCCCACGCGAAGCGGCCCTTCACGCATGCGTGGCCTTCGTTCGCGAGGCCGTTCTTGTACGGCGTCATGCGCACGACCTGCGTGCCCTTCATCTCGGCCTTGAACGAGCAGCCGACGCCGCAGTACGCGCAGGTCGTGACGACCGAGTGCTCGGCCTGGCCGAGCTGGACGACGGACTTCTCCTGCAGCGTGGCGGTCGGGCACGCGGCGACGCAGGCGCCGCACGATACGCATTCCGATGCCATGAACGATTCGCTTTCGCCGGCGGCGACACGCGATTCGAAACCGCGCGCGGCGATCGTCAGCGCGAACGTGCCTTGCGTTTCCTCGCACGCGCGCACGCAGCGGTTGCAGACGATGCACTTCGACGGATCGTATGTGAAGTACGGATTCGATTCGTCCTTCTGCTCGCGCAGGTGATTCGCGCCGTCGAAGCCGTAGCGCACTTCGCGCAGCCCGACCACGCCAGCCATGTCCTGCAGCTCGCAGTCGCCGTTGGCGGGGCAGGTGAGGCAGTCGAGCGGATGATCGGAGATGTACAGCTCCATCACGTTGCGGCGCAGCGACTGCAGCCGGTCCGACTGCGTACGTACTTTCATCCCGGCTTCGGCGGGCGTCGTGCACGATGCCGGATAGCCGCGCCGGCCTTCGATTTCGACCAGGCACAGACGGCACGAGCCGAACGGTTCGAGCGAGTCGGTCGCGCAGAGCTTGGGCACGTTGACGCCGGCTTCGATCGCGGCGCGCATCACCGACGTGCCGGCCGGCACCGTCACCGGCTGGCCGTCGATTTCGAGCGTGACGTCGGTATCGGCATGCCGTTGCGGCGTGCCGTAGTCGGTTTCGTCGAACGGATCGCGCATGCGCGCCTGGGCGGCGCTCTTGCACGCGCATTGGCCCGAGCCGCAGCCGCCTTGGCGGACGTTGTTCGTGTCGAGGGACATTCAGGGCTCCTTCTGGGTCAGGCCGCGGCCTTGACCGGACCCGAAGCGGCTTGCTTGCCGGCGGCGAGCCCGAAATCTTCGGGGAAATGGTCGAGCGCGGACAGTACCGGGTACGGCGTCATGCCGCCCATCGCGCACAGCGAGCCGGCGAGCATCGTGTCGCACAGATCGCGCAGCAGCGTGACTTGTCGCTCCGACGTGTCGCCCTGGCGAATGCGTGCGATCGTCTCGACGCCGCGCGTCGAGCCGATCCGGCACGGCGTGCACTTGCCGCACGATTCGATCGCGCAGAACTTCATCGCGTATTCGGCGAGCTCCGCGAGATTCGACGTGTCGTCGTGCAGCACGATGCCGCCGTGGCCGACGACCGCGCCGATCGCCGTGTAGGCCTCGTAGTCGAGCGGCACGTCCCACTGGTGTTCGGGCAAATAGGTGCCGAGCGGGCCGCCGACCTGTGCGGCGCGTGCGGGCCGGCCGCTCGCCGTGCCGCCGCCGTAGTCGAACAGCAGCTCGCGCAGCGTGACGCCGAACGCGAGCTCGACGAGGCCGCCATGACGGATATTGCCCGCGAGCTGGAACGGCAGCGTGCCGCGCGAGCGGCCCATCCCGTAGTCGCGATAGAACGCTGCGCCGCGCGCGAAGATCACCGGCGCGGTTGCGAGCGTGATCACGTTGTTGATCACGGTCGGCTGGTCGAACAGGCCGGCGAGCGCGGGCAGCGGCGGCTTCGCGCGCACGACGCCGCGCTTGCCCTCGAGCGATTCGAGCAGCGCCGTTTCCTCGCCGCACACATACGAGCCGGCACCCTTCGCGACGTGCAGGTCGAATGCATGCGCGGAGCCGAGCACGCGTTCGCCGAGCCAGCCGGCTTCACGGGCGCGCTCGATCGCGGTTTCCAGTGCCGCGATCGCGTGCGGGTATTCGCTGCGCACGTAGATGTAGCCGAGCGTCGCGCCCGTCGCGATGCCGGCGATGATCATCCCTTCGATCAGGCAGTACGGATCGCTTTCCATGATCAGGCGATCGGAGAACGTGCCCGAATCGCCTTCATCCGCGTTGCAGACAATGTACTTCTGCGTTGCGCTGGCCTGCCGGACGGTGCGCCACTTGATGCCGGCAGGGAAGGCTGCGCCGCCGCGGCCGCGCAGCCCCGATTCGATCAGCAATTCGCATGCGGCGCCGCCGTCGAGCGCGAGCGCGTTCTTCAGGCCGGCGAGGCCGTCGTGTTTCAGGTAGTCGTCGATCGACAGCGGATCGGTCAGGCCGATGCGCGCGAACGTGAGGCGCTGCTGGCGCGCGAGATAGGGCAGGGCGTCGACGAAGCCGACGCCGCTCGGATGCGCGCCGCCGTCGAGCCAGTTCGCGTCGAACAGCGCGGGCACGTCCGCGGCCGACAGGTTCGCATAACCCACGCGCCCGGCGGCCGTGCCGACCTCGACGAGCGGCTCGAGCCACAGCAGCCCGCGCGAACCGTTGCGGATCAGTTCGATCGCGACGCCGCGCCGCTCGGCTTCCGCGACGATCGCGGCGGCGACGGCGTCGGCGCCGAGCGCCAGCGCGGACGAATCGCGCGGAACGTAGATGCGGGTCGTCATGCGACCTCCTGTGTGTGGGCGGTCGCGGCGGCGAGCAGGGCGTCGAACTTCTCCGGCGTGACCTTTGCATGCAGCACGCCGTTGACCGTCATCGACGGCGATTGCGCGCACAGCCCGAGGCAGTAGACCGATTCGAGCGCGATGTCGCCCGGCGCGTGCGCGTCGGCGCCATCGCCGTGCGCCGCGTCGAACCGGCAGCCCGTGCGCGCTTGCGCATGCGCGGCCAGTGTTTCGCAGCCCATGCTGCGGCACGCCTCGGCGCGGCACATCTGGATCGTCACACGCGCGGGCGGCGCGGTGCGGAAGTGGTGATAGTAGGTGAGCACGCCGTGCACTTCGGCGCGCGATAAATTCAACGCCTTCGCGAGCGGCGCGACGCAGCCTGCGGGCACGTAGCCTGCATCGTCCTGGATCGCATGCAGGATCGCGACGAGCGAGCGGCCGGCACGCGCGTGGCGCTCGACGAGCGCGTCGGGCGCAGGGGAATTGGGGGACATCGGTTATGCTCCTCCAAAGTCTCATATGTGCCACTAATTCATATAGTGCACACCGGGACTTCGTCCTGATTGATTTTGAGCAACGATAAGCGGAAGATTTCGCGGTCGCAATAGGAAATCGGAGTACATAATTGGTTCGAATCGAATGCGACGCGTATCTGACCGTACGCGACACGGAGGGTCGGACGGCGAGCCTGTCCGACGTCGCCCCATTGCTGGAACTCGTGGCGGATACGGGCAGCATCGCGCAGGCCGCGCAGGCGAAGGGTCTGTCGTATCGGCACGCGTGGGGCATGCTACGGGCGCTGGAGGCGTGCGTCGGCGGCGAGTTGATCGAGACCGCGCGTGGCAAGGGATCGACGTTGTCGGCGCTCGGGCAGGCGGTCGTCGACGCGCAGCGGCTCGCGCGCAGCCGTCTCGACGGGAACCTGCGCGCGCTGGCAGCCGAGGTGGCGAGTGACTTAAACCGGCGGCTTGCGCAGCGCGACGGCGCCGTGCGCATCCATGCATCGCACGGCTACGCGGTTGCGGCGCTCGTTTCCGCGCTTGTCGATGCGCAGGCAGCCGTCGACATCAAGTATCGCGAGAGCGTCGAAGCCGTGCAGGCACTCGCGCGCGGCGAATGCGAGCTGGCCGGTTTTCATCTGCCGCGCGGCGCGTTCCGCGAACAGTGTGCGCAGATCTATCGGCCGTGGCTCGACGACACGCGTCACGTGCTGATTCATCTGACGCGTCGCCAGCAGGGGTTGTTCGTGCCGCGCGGCAACCCCAAGCAGGTCGGCGGGCTCGCCGATCTCGCCCGCAACGACATTCGCTTCGTCAACCGGCAGCCGGGCTCCGGCACGCGGATGCTGCTCGATCTTGCATTGCGCGCGATCGGCATCGATCCCGAGCGTATCGACGGCTATGCGTCGGCCGAACTCACGCACTCGGCGATCGCCGCGTTCGTCGCGAGCGGGATGGCCGATCTCGGCTTCGGCGTCGAGCCGGCCGCCCATCACTTCGGGCTCGATTTCATCCCGGTCGTCGACGAAGACTATTACTTTGCGTGCGACCGCGCGCAACTCGACTCGCGACCGCTCGCCGGCGTACTTGCGTTGCTGCGCGATGCGCGCTTCGTCGAGCGCGTCGCGCATCTCGACGGCTACGATCCGGCCGCGTGCGGGACGCTGACCGGCGTCGCGGAAGGATTCGCCGGTATCGCCGCGAGCGGTATGCCCGACGGCAATGTACGGTAACGGAGGCGCCCGCGAACCGCGCTGCAGCAGCGAGGGATTTGCGCTACGCTTGCCGCTTGATCAACGTTCCAACAAGCACGCCGTTCAGGCGTCATCCCGCCATGAAACTTTCCGTTCCCTTCTCCGCGGCAGCGTTGACCGCAGGGCTTCTTGTTGCCGTTTCGCCGTTGGCGCTCGCGCAGAATTCACCAGGCGTGCCCGGTGGGATCCTGAGCGAGCAGTTCCGCCTGAACGAGCATCCGCAGATGCCGTTCGCGGCCTCGACGCCGTCGCAGAAATATCAGAGCGGCAAGAAGTCGGCATTGCGCCGCAAGGGCGACTTGGGGGATCCGAACGGCTGCAACCTGAAGTGTCCGATGGACACTCAATAAGCAGAGCGCTGACGCGCCAGTCATCGTCGCCGCGATCGTTTGTCCATGCCGCGCCGATGCCGCGCGGTTCTTTTCGAGCCCCGCAGCGCGTGCAGCCTTGCGGGGGTCATGCTTTGGGGTTGGGGCTCGCGTAGTGCGATCGCGCGGTGCTGGGCCGGGGACGCGTCACACTAGGGTTAACCCTTGTTTCGGGAAGGATGTCTTCCTGAAACCTGCCTTATTCTTAAGCACGCGCCTACATAAACTTCGGTTTGTCAGCGATGAACGGGTGTTCACCGCGAAATCAGACAAATCTGGAGGTAGGTCATCATGAAGTCGCTCGTTCAAGCCGTTGTCGTTGCTGCTGCCCTCGTTGCCCCGGTCGTGTCGTTCGCGCAGTCCGGCTCGGCACTGACCCGCGCACAGGTTCGCGCCGAACTGGTTCAGCTCCAGCAGGCCGGTTACAACACCGCCCGCGGCGAAGATCCGCACTATCCGGAAGCGATCCAGGCCGCCACGGCGCGTGTCGCAGAGCAACAGCGCAGCGCGCTCGCCCAGGCGCAAGGCGCCGACGCCAGCGGTTATGGCGCGCAGGTGCAGGGCGCATCGGTATCGGGTTCGCGTGCGATCGGCGTGCGCCCGGCCAGTGCGGAAGAAATGAAGTCGCTGTATCGCGGCAGCTAAGCTGCGTATTGTTCGGTGAGGCCGTGCTGAGGGGTGACGCGCGCCGGACGCGGGGCCGTCCGCAGTAGTCGATCACCGTGCGAGCGACGTCGAACATCCGTCACCTCCTGCCGCCGGAATACGGCGGCATTCCGCCCGGCCCGTCCGGGCTGGGCGCTTTTTCGGAAGGATGGGGCGTTCGGCCGCTCCTGCAACAAAAAACCCCGCAGACTCGCGTCATGCGGGGTTCGTGCGCCAGAGCGCGGAATTTGGTGGAGGCGGCGGGAATCGAACCCGCGTCCAGAAGCGCTCCACGACTAGTTCTACATGTTTAGTTCAGTCATTTGATTTAACCGCAGCGACGCGGACGAACACGCTGCACTACGGCGATTCGCTAAGTTTTCGACCCTGGCGTCGCGACGCCGACAGGGCTTAACTGACGTAAATGACCTCTGGCGGTATTGCTACCGGTCTTGCGACGCTAGCCCGTCAGTGAACTAGGCAGAGGACGGCGGCCGTTAGGCTGCCAGTGCGAACGTATCGTCGTTTGCAGTTACGTTTTTCCCATTGATTAACGAGGTGACGGGTCCTCGACATGCCCTAGCCGCTTCACAACCCCTGTCGAAACCAGGTCGCCCCCGCGGATAAGATCGACCATTATAGCCCAACATCGCGCAGCAGTTCGCGCAGTTCCTGCGTCGTGCCGACGAGATGCTGCGCCTGCCAGTCGGCCGGCGCGACGCCGTCGCCGCAGTAGCCGTACGCGGCCGCGACCGTCGCCATCCCCGCAGCGCTGCCGGCCTGGATGTCGCGAAGATCATCGCCGACGTAGACGATGCGCGCCGGCGCAAGCGTCATTTGTTCCGCCGCATGCAGCAGCGGGGCCGGATGCGGTTTCGAGTGCGGCGTTGTGTCGCCCCCGACGATGCAGGCCGCGCGCGGCGCGAGGCCTAGCAGGTCGGCGAGCGGCGCGGTGAAGCGCATCGCCTTGTTCGTGACGATGCCCCAGCGCACGCCGCGTGCGTCGAGTTCATCGAGCACGTCGCCGATGCCGGGGAACAGCACCGTGTGCACGCAGATGTCGGCCGCGTAATTCGTCAGGAATTCGTCGCGCATCGCTTCATAGCCGGGCGATTGCGGGCCGATGCCGAATGCGCCGCCGAGCAGGCCGCGCGCACCGGCCGATGCCAGTGGTCGTAGCACGTCGAGCGACGTTTCGGGCAGGCCGCGCACACGCTGCATCTTGTGGACCGCTGCGGCGAGATCGGGCGCCGTGTCGGCCAGCGTGCCGTCGAGGTCGAACAGCACGGCGTCGCAGTGCAACAGACGCGGCGCGTCGAATGCAGGCCGCTCGGTCGAAAGGGGAATCGTCATGCCGGTCGGAGGGTCACGCGCCGCGGCGGCACGCGACGAGATAATTGATGTCGGTATCGTTCGACAGCGCGAAGCGCTTGCCGATCGGGTGATAGGTAATGCCCTTGATCTCCACGATGTGCAGATCGGTCGCGCGCACGAAGCTCGCCAGTTCCGACGGGCGGATGAAGCGCGCGTAGTCGTGGGTGCCCTTCGGCAGCATCTGCGCGATGTACTCGGCGCCGATCACCGCGAACAGGTAGGACTTCAGGTTGCGGTTCAGCGTGGAGAAGAACACCCAGCCGCCCGGCTTCACGAGCGTCGCGCACGCCGCGACGACGCCGGCCGGCGACGGCACGTGTTCGAGCATCTCCATGCAGGTGACGACGTCGTAAGTGCCCGGCTCGCGTTCGGCGATCGCTTCGGCGGCGATCGCCTCGTAGTCGACGGTGATGCCGCTCTCGAGGCTGTGCAGGTCGGCTACGCCGAGCGCTTCGGTCGACAGGTCGATGCCTTTCACCTGGGCGCCGAGCCCGGCCATCGATTCGGACAGGATGCCGCCGCCGCAGCCGATATCGAGTGCGCGCTTGCCGGCGAGGTGCGCATGCGAATCAATCCAGCCGAGCCGGACCGGATTCAGGTCGTGCAAGGGCTTGAATTCGGCATTCGGATCCCACCACCGATGGGCGAGGTCGCTGAATTTCTGGAGTTCGTGCGGATCGGCGTTGGTCATGTCGGCAAACGGGCTACGGAAGGAGGGCGGTACGTCGGTACTTCAAGCCCCGAGTATATAAGGGGGCGCACAGCGAGGCCAGCGAGCGCCTGGACGGGCGTCAAAGAAAAAGCCCCGCCGGAGCGGGGCTTTGAAGCAGTCGAAAACCGCGGCTTACTGCGCCGGGACGGTCGTCTTCTGGACTTCTTGCGTACCGACCACTTCGACTTCCACGCGGCGGTCCGGTGCGAGGCAGGCGATCAGTTGCTTGCGGTTCTTCTGGTTGCAGCCGGTCGTGACCGGGTTGCGCTTGCCCTTGCCTTCCGTGTAGATCTTGTTGGCCGGGACACCCTTGCTGACCAGGTACGACTTGACGGCTTGCGCACGGCGCAGCGACAGACGGTCGTTGTACTTGTCCGAACCGATGCGGTCCGTGTAGCCCGTTGCGACGACCACTTCCGTGTTCATGCCTTCGATCTTCGAAGCCAGTTCGTCCAGCTTTTGCTTGCCCAGCGGCTTGAGCGTTGCCTTGTCGAAGTCGAACAGTGCGTCGGCTTGGTACGTGATCTTCTGGCTCGTGATGGCCGGAGCAACCGGAGCGACCGGCGGCTGCGGTGCCTGGGCGACCAGTGCGCCATCGCACTTCGCGTTGGCGGTGGCCGGCGTCCAGAACGCGTCACGCCAGCAGAGCTCGTTCGTGCCGTTCATCCACACCCATTCGCCCGTGCCGTTCACCCAGTTGTCGTTGACGGCTTGACGCGACGCCGGCACCGACTGTGCCGAAGCGGATGCAGCCATAACTGCGGTAGCTGCAATGAACGCGAGCTTTGAAAGTTTATTCATATTTCTCCTCTCGAAATTGAGATTACCGCAGGTTTACTGCGAGCCTGTTGACGGTGACAAGTCATACATTGCTCGAAGTATAACATTGGTGCGGCACAAAAAACGCGGCACCGCTCTGTGTAGACTTCGAGCAGCGTCTAACTTTCAGTGCGTTGGCATTTTGCCATATCGTTCCCTTCCTACGAAAAAAAATCCTCCCCACCCCAAGATCGCTTCAACTTTGTGGTGCATGCGCAACACCCGCCTGCCGTAACTTTCAGGGATTGTCAAGGGCGTGTCCGCGAAATTGCATGAAAGGCCGCAAGGGTTTACGCGCGGGCGTGATAGGGGTCCGGGCGACCCGGATCCTTCTGAAGGGGCGCGATCGCCGCCGGTTCGACGATGCATTTTCCGTGGGCGGAGATTTTTGCTGTTTACATATAGTGGGGTGGCGAATTGGCGGCTGATGGGCGCATGTTAGAATCTCGCGTTGCGTTGCGCATGCAGCGCCCACGCGAAAGGCGTTCGCCGTCTTCGCTCCGAAACGATACGGATACATGGATCAATTCGCCAAAGAGACCCTGCCCACCTCCCTAGAGGAGGAAATGCGCCGTTCGTATCTCGATTACGCGATGAGCGTGATCGTCGGACGTGCCCTTCCGGATGTCCGCGATGGCCTGAAGCCCGTGCACCGGCGCGTACTGTTCGCGATGCACGAACTGAACAACGACTGGAACCGCGCGTACAAGAAGTCGGCGCGTATCGTTGGTGACGTGATCGGTAAGTACCACCCTCACGGCGATACCGCGGTGTACGACACGATCGTGCGGATGGCGCAGGACTTCTCGCTGCGCTACATGCTGATCGACGGACAGGGCAACTTCGGCTCGATCGACGGCGACAATGCCGCGGCGATGCGTTACACCGAAATTCGCATGGCGAAGATCGGTCACGAGCTGCTCGCCGACATCGACAAGGAAACGGTCGACTTCGAGCCGAACTACGACGGCAACGAGACGCAGCCGTCGGTCCTGCCGTCGCGCATTCCGAACCTGCTGATCAACGGCTCGTCGGGTATCGCGGTCGGCATGGCGACCAACATCCCGCCGCACAACCTGAACGAAGTCGTCGACGCGTGCCAGCACCTGCTGAACAACCCGGAAGCGACGATCGACGAGCTGATCGAGATCATCCCGGCGCCGGACTTCCCGACGGCCGGCATCATCTACGGTGTCGCCGGCGTGCGCGACGGCTACCGCACCGGGCGCGGCCGCGTCGTGATGCGCGCGGCCACGCACTTCGAAGAGATCGACCGCGGCCAGCGGATGGCGATCATCGTCGATGAACTGCCGTACCAGGTGAACAAGCGCTCGCTGCTCGAGCGCATCGCCGAGCTCGTCAACGAGAAGAAGCTCGAGGGCATCTCCGACATCCGCGACGAGTCCGACAAGAGCGGCATGCGCGTCGTGATCGAGCTGAAGCGCGGCGAAGTGCCCGAAGTGGTGCTGAACAACCTGTACAAGGCGACGCAACTGCAGGACACGTTCGGCATGAACATGGTCGCGCTGGTCGACGGCCAGCCGAAGCTGCTGAACCTGAAGGAAATCCTGCAGTGCTTCCTGTCGCATCGACGCGAAGTGCTGACGCGCCGCACGATCTACGAACTGCGCAAGGCCCGCGAACGCGGCCACGTGCTCGAAGGTCTCGCGGTCGCGCTCGCGAACATCGACGAGTTCATCGCGATCATCAAGGCTGCGCCGACGCCGCCGATCGCGAAGCAGGAGCTGATGGCGAAGCCGTGGGATTCGTCGCTCGTGCGCGAGATGCTGACGCGCGCCGAGACCGAAAACGCGTCGGCGGGCGGCCGCTCAGCGTACCGTCCGGAAGGCCTGAATCCGGCGTTCGGGATGCAGGCCGACGGGCTGTACCGTCTGTCCGACACGCAGGCGCAGGAAATTCTGCAGATGCGTCTGCAGCGCCTGACCGGTCTCGAGCAGGACAAGATCATCGGCGAGTATCGTGAAGTGATGGCGCAGATCGCCGACTTGCTGGACATCCTCGCGCGCCCCGAGCGGATCACGACGATGATCGGCGAGGAACTGACGACGGTGAAGGCCGAATTCGGCGACGCGCGCCGCTCGAAGATCGAGCTGAACGCGACCGAGCTGAATACCGAAGACCTGATCACGCCGCAGGACATGGTCGTCACGATGTCGCACGCGGGCTACGTGAAGTCGCAGCCGCTGTCCGAGTATCGCGCGCAGAAGCGCGGCGGCCGCGGCAAGCAGGCGACGCAGATGAAGGAAGACGACTGGATCGAGACGCTGTTCATCGCGAACACGCACGACTACATCCTGTGCTTCTCGAACCGCGGCCGCGTGTACTGGGTGAAGGTCTACGAAGTTCCGCAGGGTTCGCGCAACTCGCGCGGCCGTCCGATCGTCAACATGTTCCCGCTGCAGGACGGCGAGAAGATCAACGTCGTGCTGCCGGTCAAGGAATTCTCGGCCGACAAGTTCGTGTTCATGGCGACGTCGCTCGGTACCGTGAAGAAGACGCCGCTCGAGGCATTCAGCCGCCCGATGAAGAAGGGCATCATCGCGGTCGGTCTCGACGAAGGCGATTATCTGATTGGCGCATCGATCACCGACGGCGCGCACGACGTGATGCTCTTCTCCGACGCCGGCAAGGCCGTGCGCTTCGACGAGAACGATGTGCGCCCGATGGGCCGGGAAGCGCGCGGCGTGCGCGGCATGCAGCTCGACGACGGGCAGCAGGTCATCGCGCTGCTGGTTGCCGGCAGCGAGGAGCAGACCGTGCTCACCGCGACCGAGAACGGCTACGGCAAGCGCACGCCGATCACCGAGTACACGCGTCACGGCCGCGGCACGAAGGGGATGATCGCGATCCAGACGTCGGAGCGCAACGGCAAGGTCGTCGCGGCGACGCTCGTCGACGCCGAGGATCAGATCATGCTGATCACGACCGCCGGCGTGTTGATTCGTACCCGCGTGTCCGAGATTCGCGAGATGGGACGCGCCACGCAAGGTGTTACACTCATCAGTCTCGATGAGGGTACCAAGCTCTCCGGCCTGCAGCAGATCGCGGAAGCCGAGGAGGGCGATGGCGAGGCCGACGAGGCGTCGGACGGCGAAGCCTGAGAACGGATGAGACTCGAGCCGCCGCGGGCGCAGAAGCGCCGCGGTCGGCGAGCAACCATTCATATTTCCAAGAGGGAGTGATGATGCAAAAGCAATTCAAGCAACTGGTTCTGCTGGCTGCACTGGTGCCGACGTTCGCGATGGCGCAAGCGCTGTCGAATTCCGCACCGGCTGCGACCGCGGCAGCTGCGCCGATCGACGCCGACAAGAAGGCGGCGATCAAGGATCTGCTCGACGCGATCGATGCGCCGAAGCTCGTGTCGGCTATCGGCAACAGCGCCGAGATGCAGGCAAAGCAGCTCGTGCCGGCCATCCTGTCGGACGCGCTGTCGGAAAACAAGACGCTGAACGACAAGCAAAAGCAAGCCGCCGTGCCGACGCTGCAGAAGAACGCGGTGCCGAAGCTGGTTGACGGCGCGGGCAAGGTGTTCGGCACGCAGCAATTCCAGAGCGACGCGATGTCGGCTCAGTACGACGCATACGCGAAGTACTACAGCACGTCGGAGATCAAGGATCTGACGACGTTCTACAAGAGCCCGACGGGCCGCAAGTTCATCCAGGTCCAGGATCAGGTCGGCCGCGACGTGGTCAACGGCCTGATGCAGAAGTACATGCCGCAAGCGATCCAGGCAACGCGCGCACAGGCTGACAAGGAAGTCGCGGCGGTCAAGCCGGGCAAGTAAGCCGTCCGGGCACGCCGCCCGGCCGTTCGGCCGGGTTTGGCGAGAGCCTGATGACAGTGCGATAATGGCCGTTTGCGCGCGAGCGCAAGCGGCCATTCCTTTTCTGGCGCGGTTCTTTCTGCCGGCGGCAAGCCGGTCGCGTCCCTCCCGAGGTTTTCACGATGCGCGTCTTTAATTTCTCCGCCGGTCCTGCGGCGCTGCCCGAGGAAGTGCTGCGGCAGGCCGCCGACGAAATGCTCGACTGGCACGGCAGCGGCATGAGCGTGATGGAGATGAGCCATCGCGGCAAGGAATTCATGTCTATCCACGAGGCGGCGCTGACCGACCTGCGCGAGTTGCTCGATGTGCCGGCCAGCCACCGGATCCTGTTCCTGCAGGGCGGCGGCATCGCCGAGAACGCGATCGTGCCGATGAACCTCCTCGGTTCGCGCAAGACCGCCGACTTCGTCGTGACGGGCTCGTGGTCGCAGAAGTCATTCAACGAAGCGAAGAAATACGGCACGCCGCATCTGGCCGCATCCGGTAAGACGGCCGACGGTTTCACTCGCGCGCCGGCCCGCGCCGAATGGCAACTGTCGAACGATCCGGCTTACGTGCATCTGTGCACGAACGAGACGATCGACGGCGTCGAGACGTTCGAGATTCCCGATCTCGGCGACGTGCCGCTCGTCGCGGACGTGTCGTCGCACATCCTGTCGCGCCCGATGGACGTCGCGAAGTACGGCGTGCTGTTTGGCGGCGCGCAGAAGAACATCGGGATTGCCGGCGTGACGGTCGTGATCGTTCGCGAGGATCTGCTCGATCGCGCGCTGTCGATCTGCCCGTCGGCATTCGAATGGAAGACGGTCGCCGAGAACAATTCGCTGTACAACACGCCGCCCACCTATGCGATCTACATCGCGGGCCTCGTGTTCCAGTGGCTGAAGCGGCAGGGCGGCCTCGAGGCGATCGAGGCGCGCAACGTCGAGAAGGCGAAGTTGCTCTACGACACGATCGATGCGAGCAGCTTCTATCTGAACAAGGTCGAGCCGGCGGCGCGTTCGCGAATGAACGTGCCCTTTTTCCTGGCCGACGAAACGCGCAATGAAGACTTCCTTGCCGGCGCAAAGGCGCGCGGGCTGCTGCAGCTGAAGGGCCACAAGTCCGTCGGCGGCATGCGGGCGTCGATCTACAACGCGGTGCCGCTCGAGGGCGTGAAGGCGCTCGTCGAGTACATGAAGGACTTCGAACAGCGCGGCGCCTGAGCGCGGCGCTGTTCAAACAGCACGGCAACTACGCATGGACGACGAACTGAATTCCCGCCTGAAACCGCTGCGTGACCGCATCGATGCGATCGACGCGCAGCTGATCGCGCTCCTCAATCAGCGTGCTGCGGTGGCGCTCGAGGTGGGCGAGGTCAAGAAGCATTTCAACGCGCCGGTGTTCCGGCCGGAGCGCGAACTGCAGGTGATCGCGCGTCTGCAGGACATGAGCGCGGGGCCACTTGCAAGCGAGCACATCAGCGCCATCTGGCGCGAGATCATGGCCGCGAGCCGCGCGCTCGAACAGACGATCCACGTCGCATTCCTCGGGCCGGTCGGCACGTACAGCGAACAGGCGATGTTCGAGTATTTCGGCCAGTCGATCGAAGGGCTGCCGTGTCCGTCGATCGACGAGGTGTTCCGCTCGGTCGAGGCAGGCGCGTCCGCGTTCGGCATCGCGCCGGTCGAGAACTCGACCGAAGGCGCGGTGTCGCGCACGCTCGACCTGCTGCTGCAGACGCAGTTGCTGATCAGCGGCGAACTCGCGCTACCGATTCATCACAACCTGCTCACGCAGCGCGGCACGCTCGACGGCGTGACGCGCGTCTGCGCGCATGCGCAGGCGCTCGCGCAGTGCCAGCAGTGGCTTGCCGCGAACGCGCCGCAGCTTGAGCGGCAAGCGGTGTCGAGCAATGCGGAGGCCGCGCGTCTCGCAGCGGCGGACCCGAGCGTCGCGGCGATCGCCGGCGACCGAGCGGCCGCGCACTACGGCCTGCAGATCGCGTTCTCGCTGATTCAGGACGATCCGCACAACCGCACGCGCTTCGTGATCATCGGCAAGCAGCCTGCCGGGCAGAGTGGTCATGACCAGACGTCACTGATCGTGTCGGTGAAGAACGAGCCGGGCGCGGTATTCAAGCTGCTCGAACCACTCGCGCGGCACGGTGTGTCGATGACGCGCTTCGAGTCGCGCCCGGCGCGGGTCGGCACGTGGGAGTACTACTTCTATATCGACATCGAAGGGCACCGGGATGAGCCAGCCGTGGCGGCCGCGCTCGCGGAGCTCGGCCAGAAGGCCGCGTTCCTGAAGATACTCGGTTCGTATCCGCGCGCGCGCTGACGCGTAGCGGCCGGTCGCCATCAGCGAACAGGCGGCGCGGCGAAGCGGGCAGGGCAGGCCGGGCGGCGCTGCCCAAGGCGGGTTCGGGCGGTATCCGGTGCAGGCCGCGCCGGATGCGAACCCGTTGCCCGAAATCTGGATTTCCGTGCGCGGGGCGACGTTCCGCGCGCGTCACTTGGCTCTTGTCGTGTCAGGCTTTGCATTCAACAAACTTGTCATCTTCGGCGTCGGCCTGATCGGCGGATCGCTGGCGCGCGCCCTGCGCGAGCGTGCACCGGGCGGTGCGGGCGAAGTCGTCGGCGTCGGCCGTGCACGTGCGTCGGTCGAGCGTGCGCTCGCGCTCGGCGTAATCGATCGTGCGGTGGCGCTCGACGACGATGCGCAATTGCGCGACGCGCTTGCTGGTGCCGATCTCGTGCTGCTGGCCGCGCCCGTCGCGCAAACGGGCCCGTTGCTCGCGCGCATCGCACAGTGGCTCGACGCTGCGACGATCGTCACCGACGCCGGCAGCACCAAGTCCGACGTCGTCGCGGCGGCACGCGATGCGCTCGGTGCGCGGATCGCACAATTCGTGCCGGGCCATCCGATCGCCGGGCGCGAATCGAGCGGCGTCGAGGCCGCGCTGCCGGATCTGTACGTCGGGCGCAACGTCGTGCTGTGTCCGCTGCCGGAGAACGCGCCGGAAGCGGTCGCGCGGATCGATGCGATGTGGCGGGCGACCGGCGCCGACGTGCGCACAATGAGCACAGCGCAGCACGATCGCGTGTTCGCGTCGATCAGTCATCTGCCGCACGTGCTGTCGTTCGCGCTCGTCGAGCAGATTCTCGGCGAGGCGGATGCCGAACTGAAATTCTCGTACGCGGCGGGCGGCTTCCGTGACTTCACACGGATTGCGGCGTCCAGCCCGGAAATGTGGCGCGACGTGTGTGTCGCGAATCGCGTGGCGCTGCTCGATGAGCTCGACGGCTACACGCGCGTGCTCGCCCGGCTGCGTGCGGCGATCGACGCCGGCGATGGCGCGGCGCTCGAAGCCGTGTTCACGCGCTCGCGCGCTGCACGCAAGGCATGGCAGGAACGTGGCGCGAGGCCTGCTGCCGAACCGGTCAAGAAATAACAGGAAACAGGACGATTCCCATGGACTATCTCGATCTCGGTCCGTATTCCGGCGCAGCGGGTACCGTGCGCCTGCCCGGCTCGAAAAGCATCTCGAACCGCGTGCTCCTGCTCGCGGCGCTTGCCGAAGGCGATACGACGATCACCAACCTGCTGGATTCCGACGACACGCGTGTGATGCTCGACGCGCTTGGCAAGCTTGGTGTGAAGCTCGCGCGCGACGGTGACACCTGTGTCGTCACCGGCACGCGCGGCGCGTTCACCGCGAAGACCGCCGATCTTTTCCTCGGCAACGCGGGCACCGCGGTGCGACCGTTGACCGCGGCGCTCGCGGTCAACGGCGGCGACTATCGCGTGCACGGCGTGCCGCGCATGCACGAGCGGCCGATCGGCGACCTCGTCGACGGCTTGCGTCAGATCGGCGCGCAGATCGACTACGAGCAAAACGAAGGCTTTCCGCCGCTGCGAATCAAGCCTGCGGCGATCACGGTCGACGCGCCGATCCGCGTGCGCGGCGACGTGTCGAGCCAGTTCCTCACCGCGCTGCTGATGACGCTGCCGCTCGTGAAGGCGAAGGACGGCAGGATCGTCGTCGAAGTCGACGGCGAACTGATCTCGAAGCCGTACATCGACATCACGATCCGGCTGATGGCACGCTTCGGCGTGACCGTCGAGCGCGACGGCTGGCAGCGCTTCGTCGTGCCGGCCGGTGTCCGCTATCGTTCGCCGGGGCACATCATGGTCGAGGGCGATGCGTCGTCGGCCTCGTACTTCCTTGCGGCCGGCGCGCTCGGCGGCGGCCCGCTGCGCGTCGAGGGCGTGGGGCGCGCGAGCATCCAGGGCGACGTCGGCTTCGCGAACGCGCTGATGCAGATGGGCGCGAACGTCGCGATGGGCGACGACTGGATCGAGGTGCGCGGCATCGGCCATGACCACGGCAAGCTCGAGCCGATCGACATGGATTTCAACCTGATTCCCGACGCGGCGATGACCATCGCGGTCGCGGCGCTGTTCGCGAGCGGCACGAGCACGCTGCGCAACATCGCGAGCTGGCGCGTGAAGGAAACCGACCGCATCGCCGCGATGGCGACCGAGCTGCGCAAGGTCGGCGCAATCGTCGAGGAAGGCCCCGATTACCTGGTCGTCACGCCGCCGCAACGGCTCACGCCGAACGCAGCGATCGACACGTACGACGATCACCGGATGGCGATGTGCTTCTCGCTCGTCAGCCTGGGCGGCGTGCCCGTGCGGATCAACGATCCGAAGTGCGTCGGCAAGACGTTCCCCGACTATTTCGACCGCTTCGCCGCGCTCGCCAAAGCCTGACCCGACAGTCCCGATGAAATCGACCCGACCCTTTCACCCGACACCCGTCATCACGATCGACGGTCCCACCGCTTCCGGCAAGGGGACCGTGGCGGCGCTCGTCGCCGCGCATCTCGGTTTCCACCTGCTCGACAGCGGCGCACTGTACCGTCTCGCGGCGCTCGCGAGCGTACGCTACGGTATCGCGGCGGAGGACATCGACGCGCTCGTGAAGCTGATCGACGATCTTCACATCACGTTCCGCGAGGGCTGCGCGCAGCTCGACGGCGTTGACGTGTCGAACGACATCCGCGCCGAAGCGGTCGGCAACCGTGCGTCGGCGATTGCCGTGCACGGGCCGGTGCGTGCGGCGCTCGTCGCACGCCAGCGTGCGTTCCGCAAGACGCCGGGCCTCGTCGCCGATGGCCGCGACATGGGCACCGTGATCTTCCCGGACGCCGTGCTGAAGGTGTTTCTGACGGCCAGCGCCGAGGCGCGTGCGGCCAGACGGCATAAGCAATTGATGCAAAAAGGTTTTTCTGCTAATATAGATAACTTGCTCCGGGATCTTCGTGAACGTGACGCGCGCGACAGCAATCGCGCGGCCGCGCCGCTGAAGCCTGCGGCAGATGCCAAGCTGCTCGATACGTCGGCGCTTTCGGTCGATGAAGCCGTCGACCAGGTGCTGCAGTGGTACCGGGCGCTCGGTCAGCCCGCCTGAAAAGGCAGGCAGCAGTAGGTGCTTTGTGCGAGAAGCGCGGAGCGTGTTTCGAACCCTTAACCCCGTGTGGCTTCGATCTGGCCCTTTCAGCCTGCCATTCCGGCCGGCGTGGCACAGCGATCCATGCACAATCAGATTTTTATGTCCGACCTGCAAACCTCCACCCCGAATACCGAATCCTTTGCGGCTCTGTTCGAAGAGTCGCTGACCCGCCAAGACATGCGCGCCGGCGAAGTGATTTCCGCCGAAGTCGTGCGCGTCGACCACAACTTCGTGGTCGTCAATGCAGGCCTGAAGTCCGAGGCTTACATTCCGATCGAGGAATTCCTGAACGATCAGGGCGAGGTTGAGGTGCAGTCGGGCGATTTCGTGTCCGTCGCGATCGACGCACTCGAAAACGGCTACGGCGACACGATCCTGTCGCGCGACAAGGCGAAGCGCCTTGCATCGTGGCTGTCGCTGGAAAAGGCTCTCGACAACAACGAACTCGTCACCGGCACGATCACCGGCAAGGTGAAGGGCGGCATGACCGTGATGGTCAACGGCATCCGCGCGTTCCTGCCGGGTTCGCTGGTCGACACGCGTCCGGTCAAGGACACGACCCCGTACGAAGGCAAGACGCTCGAGTTCCGCGTGATCAAGCTCGATCGCAAGCGTAACAACGTCGTGCTGTCGCGTCGTGCAGTGATCGAAGCAACGCAAGGCGAAGAGCGCGCGAAGCTGCTCGAGACGCTGAAGGAAGGCGCGATCGTCAACGGCGTGGTCAAGAACATCACCGACTACGGCGCGTTCGTCGACCTCGGCGGCATCGACGGCCTGCTGCACATCACCGACATCGCATGGCGTCGTGTGCGTCACCCGAGCGAAGTCCTGTCGGTTGGCCAGGAAGTCACCGCGAAGATCCTCAAGTTCGATCAAGAGAAGAACCGCGTCTCGCTGGGCATCAAGCAACTGGGCGACGATCCGTGGGAAGGCATCTCGCGCCGTTACCCGTCGGGCACGCGCCTGTTCGGCAAGGTCACGAACATCACCGACTACGGCGCATTCGTCGAAGTGGAATCGGGCATCGAAGGCCTCGTCCACGTGTCGGAAATGGACTGGACCAACAAGAACGTTGCGCCGTCGAAGGTTGTTCAGCTGGGCGACGAAGTCGAAGTCATGGTCCTCGAGATCGACGAAGATCGTCGTCGTATCAGCCTCGGCATGAAGCAGTGCAAGCCGAACCCGTGGGACGACTTCAGCCGCAACTTCAAGAAGGGCGACAAGATCACGGGCGCAATCAAGTCGATCACCGACTTCGGCGTGTTCATCGGTCTGCCGGGCGGCATCGACGGCCTGGTCCACCTGTCGGACCTGTCGTGGAGCGAAGCTGGCGAAGAAGCCGTTCGCAAGTACAAGAAGGGCGACGAAGTCGAAGCGATCGTGCTCGGTATCGACGTCGAGAAGGAGCGTATTTCGCTCGGCATCAAGCAGCTCGAAGGCGACCCGTTCAGCAACTACGTTGCAATGAACGACAAGGGTTCGATCGTCGACGGCGTGGTGAAGTCGGTCGATGCGAAGGGCGCGGTCGTCACGCTGACGGGTGACGTCGAAGGCTACCTGCGTGCATCGGAAATCTCGCAGGATCGCGTCGAAGACGCACGCAACGTGCTGAAGGAAGGCGACAAGGTCAACGCGATGGTGATCAACATCGATCGCAAGTCGCGTGGCATCAACCTGTCGATCAAGGCGAAGGATTCGGCCGAACAACAGGAAGCAATCCGCGGCCTGCAGTCGGACACGAGCGCTGCCGCGACCGGTACGACCAACCTCGGCGCGCTGCTGAAGGCGAAGCTCGACGGCCAGAACCAGTAAGCCTCACGAGGTCTGCTGAAGTATGACCAAATCCGAGTTGGTCGCGCAGCTGGCACTGCGATTTCCGCAACTTGTCCTCAAGGATGCGGATTTCGCGGTGAAAACGATGCTCGATGCGATGTCCGACGCCCTGTCGAAAGGGCATCGTATCGAAATTCGGGGTTTCGGCAGCTTCGGCCTCAACCGTCGTCCGGCGCGCGTCGGACGCAATCCGAAGTCGGGAGAGAAAGTGCAGGTGCCCGAGAAGTTCGTGCCTCACTTCAAGCCTGGCAAGGAATTGCGTGAACGCGTCGACGGTCGCGCCGGCGAGCCGCTGAAAGCTGATGATCCGGACGACGAGCGTTGAGCGTCGTTCGGTTTGCCCGGAATCCGTCCGGCGAAGGCTGAAGAAAAAAGCGCCCCTTGCGGGCGCTTTTTTCATTTCCGGAGGCCGCGTGACAACGTGTGCCCGCAGGATGTGCGGTGACGCGGAAACGCTTCCTTTACAATACGGGTCGATTCGGCGCCGCGAAGGGGAGTCGCGCGCCACGGCAAACCTCAACAAAGAGAGGGCTACATGAAGTTTATCGTCTGGCTGATCCGGGTATTGGTGTTCGTGCTGCTGCTGGTGCTTGCACTGGCCAATACGCAAACCGCGACGCTGAATTTCGTTGCCGGATACGCATGGCAAGCGCCGCTGATCCTGATCGGCCTCGCGTTCTTCGTCGTGGGGCTGCTGGCCGGCCTGCTGTCCGCGCTGCCGTCGATCTTCCGCCTGCGCGTCGAGAACGGGCGCCTGAAACGCGATCTGCGCGCAGCGCGCGAAACCCCGGCCGTCGTCGACCAGCCGCCGATGCCGCCCGTTATTTAACATCGACGCCGCGCGACCTTCGCGCGGTTTTCGTCTCTGCTTCGATATTTCGCATGGATCTGGATTTCTGGTGGTTGCTCGCGATTCCGGTGGCGTTCGCGCTCGGCTGGGCGGCGTCACGCTATGACCTGAAGAACCTCCTGTCGGAGAGCGCCAACCTGCCGCGATCGTATTTCCGCGGCCTGAACTTTCTGCTGAACGAACAACCGGACAAGGCGATCGACGCGTTCATCGAGGTCGCGAAGCTCGACCCCGAGACGGTCGAGCTGCACTTCGCGCTCGGCAACCTGTTTCGCCGTCGCGGCGAAACGGACCGTGCAATCCGCGTGCATCAGAACCTGTTGAGCCGCACGGACCTGCCGGTGAACGAGCGCGATCACGCGCTGTACGAGCTCGGCCAGGATTTCCTGAAGGCCGGCCTGCTCGATCGTGCGGAAGAGGCCTTCCACCGCCTTGCCGATGGCGATTACGCACTGGGCGCGCAGCGGGCGCTGCTGACGATCTACGAGATCGAGAAGGACTGGAACAAGTCGATTGATACCGCGAAGCGCATCGAATCGATGAGCGACAAGCTGCTCGGCACCGAAATCGCGCAGTTCCATTGCGAACTCGCGCAGGACGCGCTGCAACGCAAGAACACCGCGGCCGCGGCCGAGCAACTGACGCTTGCGCTTGCAGCGAACCCGCAGAACGTCCGCGCGACGATCCTGTCCGGCGATGCCGCGCAGGCGGCGGCTGATCACGCGGCCGCGATCGAGCACTGGAAGCGTGTCGAAGCGCAGAATCCGGCGTATCTGCCGCTCGTCGCCGACAAGCTGATGAAGGCTTACGTCGCGCTCGACAAGCCGGTCGAGGGCGCCGAGTTGCTGATGGGCTACGTCGATCGTTATCCGTCGAACGACCTGCTCGATATCGCTTATCAGCACATCGCCGGCTTGCGTGGCCAGGAAGCGGCGCATACGCTCGCGCGCACGCAGATGGAGAAGTCGCCGAACCTGTCGGGCATGCTGCACCTGCTCGATGCGCAGATCGCGGCTGCCGACGAGCCGCGTCGTAAGGAACTTGAAATGATGCGTGCGCTGATCAAGCAGCGCACCAAGAATCTGCCACGCTATACGTGCCAAAATTGCGGTTTCCGGGCACGGCTCTTCTACTGGCAGTGCCCCGGATGCAGCGGCTGGGAAACCTATGCGCCGCGCCGCGTCGAACCTGCGATGCCGGGCTGATCCCGGCGTTCGGCGAGCAAGCGCTGCGGTTGTCGCCGGGCCTGGCCCGACGGCCAAGTTAGTCATTTACCGGGACGTACCGGAACATCTATGAAAATCACCATTATCGGCACTGGCTATGTCGGTCTCGTCACGGGCTCCTGCCTCGCCGAGATCGGCCACGACGTCTTCTGTCTGGACGTCGATCCGCGCAAGATCGAGATCCTGAACAACGGCGGGATGCCGATTCACGAACCGGGCCTGCTGGACATCATCGCGCGCAACCGCGCGGCAGGGCGTCTGCGCTTCTCGACCGACATCGAGGCGAGCGTTGCTCACGGTGAGATCCAGTTCATCGCGGTCGGCACGCCGCCCGACGAGGACGGGTCGGCCGACCTGCAATACGTGCTCGAGGCCGCGCGCAACATCGGCCGTTACATGACCGGTTTCAAGGTGATCGTCGACAAGTCGACCGTGCCGGTCGGCACCGCGCAGCGCGTGCGCGCGGTGGTCGACGAGGCACTCGGCGCGCGTGGCCTAGCGGGCAGCGTCGCGCATCGCTTCTCCGTCGTGTCGAATCCGGAATTCCTGAAGGAAGGCGCGGCAGTCGAGGACTTCATGCGCCCCGATCGAATCATCATCGGTGTCGACGACGACGAGACGGGCACGGTGGCGCGCGAGAAGATGAAGAAGCTGTACGCGCCGTTCAACCGCAATCACGAGCGCACGATCTACATGGACGTTCGTTCGGCTGAATTCGCGAAATACGCTGCAAATGCGATGCTCGCGACGCGTATTTCATTCATGAACGAGATGTCGAATCTTGCCGACAAGGTCGGCGCCGACATCGAAGCCGTGCGTCGCGGGATCGGTTCCGATCCGCGCATCGGCTATCACTTCCTGTACGCGGGCGTCGGTTACGGCGGCTCGTGCTTCCCGAAGGACGTGCAGGCATTGATTCGCACCGCGAGCGAAAACGGCCAGCCGCTGCGCATCCTGGAGGCCGTCGAGGCGGCAAACTCGGCGCAGAAGGACGTGCTGATCGGCAAGATCGAGCAGCGCTTCGGCGCGGACTTGACCGGTCGCGAATTCGCGGTCTGGGGCCTCGCGTTCAAGCCGAACACGGACGACATGCGCGAGGCGCCGAGCCGCCGGCTGATCGCTGCGCTGCTCGCGCGTGGCGCGACCGTGCGCGCGTACGATCCGGTCGCGATCGACGAGGCGCGCCGCGTGTTTGCGCTCGATCTCGGCGAGGCCTCCGACGCGCTCGCGCGCCTGCACTTCGTCGATACCCAGGACGAGGCCGTGACCGCAGCGGATGCGCTCGTGATCGTCACCGAATGGAAGGAATTCAGGAGCCCGGATTTCACGCGCCTGAAGGCCGAGCTGAAGGCGCCGGTGATCTTTGATGGGCGCAATCTGTACGAGCCGGACGCGATGGCCGAACTCGGCATCGACTACCATGCGATCGGGCGTCCGCATGTCGACCCCCAGTCCTCCCCCCGTGGATGAACGCACGATGACTACCCTTCGCGAAGTGGTGCCGGTACCGCGCGCCCAGCTCGCGCGTTCGCGCGTGCTCGTGGTCGGTGACGTGATGCTCGACCGCTACTGGTTCGGCAACGTCGAGCGCATTTCTCCGGAAGCGCCGGTTCCTGTCGTTCTCGTGCAGCGCCAGGAGGAGCGGCTCGGTGGCGCGGCCAACGTCGCGCGCAACGCGGTGACGCTTGGCGGCCAGGCCGGGCTTCTGTGCGTGGTCGGCTGCGACGAGCCGGGCGAGCGTATCGTCGAATTGCTCGACGGCAGCGGTGTGGTTCCCCATCTCGAACGCGATGCGGCATTGCCGACGACGATCAAGCTGCGCGTGCTCGCACGCCAGCAACAACTGCTGCGCGTCGATTTCGAGGCGATGCCGACGCACGAGGTGCTGCTCGCCGGGCTCGCGCGTTTCGATGCGCTGCTGCCGCAGCACGACGTCGTGCTGATGTCGGATTACGCGAAAGGCGGTCTGACTCACGTGACAACGATGATCGAAAAGGCGCGTGCGGCAGGTAAGCCGGTGCTCGTCGATCCGAAGGGCGGCGACTGGGCGCGCTATCGCGGCGCATCGCTGATCACGCCGAACCGTGCCGAGCTGCGTGAGGTCATCGGTCAATGGCAGTCGGAAGACGACCTGCGCGCGCGTGTCGCGACGCTACGTGCGGAACTCGATCTCGATGCGTTGCTGCTCACGCGTTCGGAAGAGGGAATGACGCTCTTTTCCGCAGCGGGCGAACTGCATGCGCCGGCGCTCGCACGCGAGGTGTATGACGTGTCCGGCGCGGGTGATACCGTGATCGCGACAGTCGCGACGATGCTCGGTGCCGGCGTGCCGCTCGTCGATGCCGTCGTGCTCGCGAACCGTGCGGCAGGCATCGTGGTCGGCAAGCTGGGTACGGCCACGGTAGACTACGACGAACTGTTTCACTGAGCGCATTCGGCGGCGCGCCCAGCGTGCCGCGCGTATTTCTTGCAATTTTTCAGGCAGAACGACCATGACCATCATCGTCACCGGCGCAGCCGGTTTTATCGGCGCGAACATCGTCAAGGCGCTCAACGAGCGCGGCGAGTCGCGCATCATCGCGGTCGACAATCTGACGCGCGCGGACAAGTTCCGGAATCTCGTCGATTGCGAGATCGATGACTATCTCGACAAGACGGAATTCGTCGAGCGCTTCGCGCGCGGCGATTTCGGCAAGGTGCGCGCGGTGTTCCATGAAGGCGCCTGTTCGGACACGATGGAAACCGACGGCCGCTACATGATGGACAACAACTTCCGCTACAGCCGCGCGGTGCTCGATGCCTGCCTCGCGCAGGGCGCGCAGTTCCTGTACGCGTCGTCGGCCGCGATCTACGGCGGCTCGACGCGTTTCGTCGAGGAACGCGAGGTCGAGGCGCCGCTGAACGTCTACGGCTATTCGAAGTTCCTGTTCGACCAGGTGATCCGCCGCGTGCTGCCGAGCGCGAAGAGCCAGATCGCCGGGTTCCGCTACTTCAACGTGTACGGTCCGCGCGAGACGCACAAGGGCCGGATGGCGTCGGTCGCGTTCCACAACTTCAACCAGTTCCGAGCAGAAGGCAAGGTCAAGCTGTTCGGCGAGTACAACGGTTATGCGCCGGGCGAGCAGACGCGCGACTTCGTGTCGGTCGAGGACGTCGCGAAGGTGAACCTGTTCTTCTTCGATCATCCGGAGAAATCGGGCATCTTCAACCTCGGCACCGGCCGCGCACAGCCGTTCAACGACATCGCATCGACGGTCGTCAACACGCTGCGCGCGCTCGACAACCTGCCGCCGCTGACGCTCGCGCAGCAGGTCGAGCAAGGGCTGATCGAATACGTGCCGTTCCCGGACGCACTGCGCGGCAAGTACCAGTGCTTCACGCAGGCCGATCAGACGAAACTGCGTGCTGCCGGCTACGATGCGCCGTTCCTGACGGTGCAGGAAGGCGTCGATCGCTACGTGCGTTGGCTATCCGGCCAAGTTTAAACCCGCGCGTCGCATCGCTAGACTGGGTCTCACGGTCGGCAGTCGCCGACCGTTTTCATCGGAGATCCAGCACATGATCAGGAAATGGTTTGCCGCCGCCGCGATGTTCGGCGCGATCGCATCGGCCTGGGCGGCCGTCGACGTCAACACCGCGAACGAGGATGCACTCGTCGGCATCAAGGGCATCGGTCCCGCGCGGGCGAAGGCGATTCTCGACGAGCGCGGTGCACGCGGGCCGTTCAGGAATGCAGATGATCTCGCATCGCGCGTGAAGGGTATGGGCGGTCATACGGTCGAGCGCCTTCAGCGGGAAGGGTTGACGGTCGGTGCAGCCGGCTCGGGTGCGGCGGCACCGGCCGCCGGCAAGCCTGCAGCGGCGAAGCCTGCCGCGGCACCTGCCCGCACCGCCCAGAAGTAACGTACGCGAGACAAACGGCTCCTTCAGCCGCCGTCGTTGCGACGGCTTCCCGCGGCATGCCGCGGGTTTTTTGCGTGCATGCTGCACACGCACACTCGTGAATCGCGAGGCACATCTATTCCATCGTCGCAATGGGGTTGCCGGCGCGAGCCCCGGTGCTGGTTTACAATCGTTTGATTGATCGGCCTCGCACTCACGGTATCTCCATGGCTTACAAAACTATCGAAGACACGATCGGCAACACGCCGCTCGTGCAACTGGTCCGCCTGCCGGACGACGAGATTCGCGCACGCAACAACGTGGTGCTCGCGAAGCTGGAAGGCAATAATCCGGCCGGTTCCGTGAAAGATCGCCCGGCGCTGTCGATGATCAGCAAGGCCGAGGCGCGTGGTCGCATCAAGCCGGGCGATACGCTGATCGAGGCGACGAGCGGCAATACGGGCATCGCGCTCGCGATGGCAGCGGCGATCCGCGGCTACAAGATGGTGCTGATCATGCCGGAAGATCTGTCGATCGAGCGTCGCCAGAGCATGGCGGCTTACGGCGCCGAAATCATCCTGACGCCGGTAAAGGGTGGGATGGAACTGGCGCGCGACCTCGCGGAGCAGATGCAGCGCGAAGGCAAGGGCGTGATCCTCGATCAGTTCGGGAACCCCGATAACCCGATCGCGCACTACGAAGGAACGGGCCCGGAGATCTGGCGCGACACCGAAGGGCGCGTCACGCACTTCGTGTCGGCGATGGGCACGACGGGCACGATCATGGGCACGTCGCGCTTTCTGAAGGAACAGAATCCAGCGATCGAGATCGTCGGCGCACAGCCGGAAGAAGGGTCGCGCATTCCGGGCATTCGCAAGTGGCCGGAAGCCTATATGCCGACGATTTTCGATCGCAGCCGCGTCGATCGCGTCGAGAACGTGAGCCAGGCCGCGTCCGAAACGATGGCGCGCCGGCTCGCGGCCGTCGAAGGCATCTTTGCCGGCATCTCGTCGGGGGGCGCATGCGAAGTCGCGATGCGTATTGCGCGTCAGGTCGAGAATGCAACGATCGTGTTCATCGTCTGCGATCGCGGCGACCGCTACTTGTCGACCGGCGTATTTCCTGCCTGAGCCCGAACGGCATCAGCAGCGTCACGCGATGAAAAAGGCGCCGCACGAGCGGCGCTTTTTTCTTTGCGGACCGTGCTTACTGCGCCGGCGCTTCCGTGTCCGCTGCCGGCAGCGGCAGCGCGCCATCCGCTTCCATCTGTGCCTTCACGGCTTCGCCGAGCTGGTACACGGTGAGCGCATAGAAGAAGCTGCGGTTGTAGCGCGTCAGCACGTAGAAGTTCTTCAGGCCGAGCATGTATTCGGTCGCGCGTCCCGGCGACGGCAGATCGACCACGGTGACCGGCGTGCCGGCTTCAGTGGTGATGTTGACCATTGGCTCGTTGAGCGTCATGCCGGCGCGCAGCAGTTGCGACAGCGCCCAGTGCGGTTCGGGCTGACCGTCCGCCGCCGCCTGGGCGATGCCGAGGCTGCCCGTGTCGGGCGTGATCCGCCAGACTACCGGGCGATCGGTTTCCCAGCCGTGCTGCTTCAGGTAGTTCGCGACGCTGCCGATCGCATCGGCAGGACTGCTGCGCAGATCGACGTGGCCGCCACCGTCGTAGTCGACCGCATACTCGCGGATGCTGCTCGGCAGGAACTGCGGGATGCCGATCGCGCCCGTGTACGAGCCGAGCACGGTGGTCGGGTCGAGCTGGTTGTCGCGGGTCCAGACGAGGAAGTCCTCGAGATTCTTGCGGAACGTTGCCTGGCGGCTGTCGCGATTCGGCGTGTCCGGGTAGTCGAACGTGAGCGTCGTCAGCGCATCGAGCACGCGGAAGTTGCCCATGTAGCGGCCGTAGATCGTTTCGACGCCGATGATGCCGACGATCACTTCGGGCGGCACGCCGAATTCCGCGGACGCGCGCTGCAGCGTTGCCTGGTTCGCCTTCCAGAATTTCACGCCCGCGTTGATGCGGATCGGTTCGATGAAGCGCGAACGATAGACGCGCCAGTTCTTCACCGAAGGCGTCGGCGCCGGCTTCACGAGCTTCACGGCGGTGGCCGAGTAGCTGATGCGCGAGAACAGCGCATGCAGGCTCGCGGAATCGAAGCCGTTGCGGCTCACCATCTCGTCGATAAACGCATCGACCTTCGCGTTGTTCGCGTAACGCTGCGGGACGATTTCCTCTTCGAAGGTCTGGCCTTGCGGCACCGGCTGCTGCGGTTGCGCCTGTGCGACGCGCGTGCCTGGGGACTTCGCGGGCTGCGTCTGCGCAACCGCGGGCGCGGCTGCCACGGTAGCGGCGATGGCAGCAGCAACGAGCGGAACGCGAACGCTGAACAGTGCGGAAAAAAGGGCGGCAGGCTTGCTGGAATTCATGTCGAAGCGGGCGGACAGGGCGATGGGGTTCGGCGCAGTATACCCGACGCATCCTGCGTGCCGGGGCGTAGCAGCGCACCGTTGTGGTAAGTTAGCGGCGAATTCGCGGCAGACGATGGACATCATTGATGGAGACCTGCGACGCACCCCGCGTCGCGGATGACAGCTTATGGCAACCGCCTTCTATACGCACCCCGATTGCATGCTGCACGAGATGGGGGAATGGCATCCGGAATGCCCGGCCCGCCTGTCGGCGATCCAGGATCAACTGATCGCGAGCCGCATCGACGACTTGATCGTGCACGAAACCGCGCCGTTCGCGAGCGAGGTCGCGCTGGGCCGCGTGCATACGCAGGCTCACATCGACTACATCCGCAGCATGACGCCCGTCGACGGCTACGTCGAGATCGATCCCGACACGCTGATGAACCGCGATACGTGGCGTGCCGCACTGCGCGCGGCCGGCGCGGCGATCGCGGCGACCGACGCCGTGATCGAAGGCCGCTACGCGAATGCGTTCTGCAGCGTGCGGCCGCCCGGCCATCATGCGGAACCGGCGCGCGCGATGGGATTCTGCTTTTTCAACAACGTCGCGATCGCCGCGCGGCATGCGCTCGATGTCCATGGCCTCGAGCGCGTCGCGATCATCGATTTCGACGTGCACCACGGCAACGGCACCGAAGCCGCGTTCGCGAACGACGAGCGCGTGCTGATGTGCAGCTTCTTCCAGCATCCGCTGTACCCATTCTCGGGCGTCGATCACCAGGCGCCGAACATGGTCAACCTG
Organism: Burkholderia diffusa; assembly: GCF_001718315.1. Classification (NCBI taxonomy): domain Bacteria; kingdom Pseudomonadati; phylum Pseudomonadota; class Betaproteobacteria; order Burkholderiales; family Burkholderiaceae; genus Burkholderia; species Burkholderia diffusa. Next base: position 1,048,241 of record NZ_CP013362.1, read on the forward strand.
CCGATGCCTGCGCGCAGCAACGGGATGGCGATCCGCGAAGCGGTCGACATGTTCTGGCTGCCGCGTCTCGACGCGTTCAAGCCGCAGATGCTGTTCGTGTCAGCTGGTTTCGATGCGCATCGAGAGGACGACATCGGTAACCTCGGTCTCGTCGAAGCCGATTTCGAATGGCTGACCGCGCAGGTCGTCGACGTCGCGCGCCTGCATGCGCAGGGCCGCATCGTGAGCTGTCTCGAGGGAGGCTACAACCTGTCGGCGCTCGGACGCAGCGTCGTCGCGCACCTGCGCGTGCTGGCCGGCATCTGACCGGGAGCGGCTCGGCGCGCGCTCAGCGCGCCGGCACGTGCGCGTGAATCCACGCGATCAGTGCGTCGATCACGCGGTCGCGTTCGAGATCATTCATCGTTTCGTGGAACCCGCCTTCGTAAAGCGTCAGCGTACGATCGGGCGAGCCGACGCGTGCGCCGAACGCACGGCTTCCGTCGGGTTCGGTCAGCTTGTCCTCTGTGCCGTGATAGACGAGTACCGGCATGCGAAGCGCGCCGCGACCGCGCTCAATGCGCGCCATCGCATCGAGGATCTCGGCGCCGGTGCGCGCCGGCACCGCGCCGTGATGCACGAGCGGGTCGGCGCGATTGGCCGCGACGACGGCCGGATCGCGCGACAGCAGCGCCGCATCGATTCTGATCGCGGGGAAGCTCGGCCACACGCGGCTGATGAAGCGGCTCATCGCGAGCATCCAGCGCGGCACGTCGCGTCCCGGCGCGAGCGCCGGGCTCGACAGCACGAGGCCCGCTAGCGCGTGGCCGCGAACCGGCGCGCGTTCGATCGCGTACAGCGCCGCGACGGCGCCGCCCATGCTGTGACCCATCAGAAAGAGCGGCGTATCGTCGCGAGCGGCTTCGGCGACGAGAGCATCCGCGTCGTTCAGGTAACCGTCGAAACGTTCGACCCACGCGCGTTTGCCGGGCGAGTGGCCGTGCCCGCGCAGATCGATTGCCAGCACGCCGATGCCGGCCGCGTTCAATCTGGCCGCGAGCGTCGCGTAACGTCCCGCATGCTCGGCGAGGCCGTGCACGAGCGCGATCGTTGCGCGCGGCGGCTGCGTGCCGTCGCCAGCCGGCCAGCGATACGACGCCAGTTCGAGCCCGTCCGCGGTACGCAGCCGGCCCATGCGCGGGGCGGGCGGCGCTGCCGTGTCCAGCGCTGCGGTGGCGGCGGGTGCGGTGGCCTGCGTGGTGGTGGCGGTCATCTGGCGGGTCTCCTGTGTCGTTGGCATCGGTGTTCCGGATCATAGTCGCGGCGCTCGCGCGGCGGGCCAACAGGGCCCCTCTAATTTCGTCCGGTTATGAAAAGATCGAAATCGATTATTAAGTGGAATGAGGCGTTTGCGGTAAAATCGCCGGCTATTCCAGATGCATCGGCGGCCGACTGGCGGGCTTCGCCTGGCGGCCGCCGTTTTGTTTACATGATCGAATTACGCAATCTGTCACAGCGTTTCCCCGGGCCGACCGGCTGGGTCGACGCATTGCACAACGTCAATCTGACGATCCCGCAGGGCGAGGTGTTCGGCATCATCGGCCGAAGCGGCGCCGGCAAGAGCACGCTCGTGCGCACCATCAACCTGCTCACGCGGCCGACCGAAGGCAACGTCGTCGTTGGCGGGCGCGATCTCACGCTGCTGCCGGCCGGCGCGCTGCGCGAAGCGCGCCGTGAAATCGGCATGATCTTCCAGCACTTCAACCTGCTGTCTTCGCGCACGGTGTTCGACAACGTCGCGTTGCCGCTCGAGCTCGCTGGCGCGAGCCGTGCCGATATCGAGGCCGCCGTGCTGCCGCTGCTCGACCTCGTCGGGCTGTCGGCGCAGAAGGACCGCTACCCGGCGCAGATCAGCGGCGGCCAGAAGCAGCGCGTCGGCATCGCCCGAGCGCTCGCGAGCAAGCCGAAGGTACTGCTGTCGGACGAGGCGACGTCTGCGCTCGACCCCGAGACCACGCGCGCGATCCTCGACCTGCTGAAGCGCATCAACCGCGAACTCGGCCTGACGATCGTGCTGATCACGCATCAGATGGAAGTGATCAAGCAGGTGTGCGATCGCGTGGCGGTGCTCGACGCGGGGCGCGTGGTCGAAGAAGGCCGCGTGATCGACGTGTTCCTGCAGCCGCATCATGAAGTGACGCGCGCGCTGATCGGCGACGTCATCGCGCAGGAACTGCCGCCCGCGCTGAAGGCACGCGTGGCCGAGCGGCTGAAGACGGGCAGCGGGCATTTGCTGCGGCTCGCATTCACCGGCTCGGGGGTCGATCAGCCGATCCTGTCGGAGACGATTCGCCGATACGAACTCGATTTCAACATCCTGCACGGCCAGATCGACGAGATTCAGGGGCAGGCGTTCGGGTCGCTCGCGGTGCTCGCGGGCGGCGAACCGGGCAAGGTCGGGCAGGCGCTCGCGTTCCTGCGCGAGCAAGGTGTGGTGGTAGAGGAGCTTTCGTATGTTGAGTGAGATGTTCGATATGTTCGTGCAGTCGTTCTGGGAGACGCTGATCATGGTCGGCATCTCGGGAGCGGTCGGCGCGCTCGTCGGGCTGCCGCTCGGCGTGCTGCTCTACCTGACCGACCGCCAGGGCGTGCTGCAGAACCTCGGTGTGAATCGCGTGCTCGGCGGCATCGTGAACGCGGTGCGCTCGACGCCGTTCATCATCCTGCTGGTCGCGGTCATTCCGTTCACGCGGCTCGTCACGGGGTCGTCGATCGGCACGGCCGCGGCGGTTGTGCCGCTGACGCTCGCGGCCGCGCCGTTCGTCGCGCGGCTGGTCGAGACCGCGCTGCGCGAAGTCGATCGAGGGCTGATCGAGGCCGCGCAGTCGATGGGCGCGACGACGTCGCAGATCGTCTTCAAGGTGCTGCTGCCCGAATCGCTGCCCGGCATCGTCGCGGGCCTGACGATCACGTTCGTGTCGCTCGTCGGCTACTCGGCGATGGCCGGTGCAATCGGCGGCGGCGGGCTCGGCGATCTCGGGATCCGTTACGGCTACCAGCGTTATCTGCCGGAAGTAATGTGGACGGTCGTCGCGATCCTGATCGTGTTCGTGCAGATCGTGCAATCGTTCGGCGACTGGCTCGTGCGCCGGCTGAGCCACAAGTAAAAACGACATTCACAGGTAGGGGAGACGATGCAACGACGTTTCATGCTGAAATTCGCGGCCGCGCTCGGCGCGGTCGCGCTGTGCGCCAGCGCGCACGCGCAGGCCGAAACCATCAAGGTGGGCGTGACGGGCGGCCCGCACGCGCAGATCATGGACGTGGTGAAGAAGGTCGCGGCCAAGAGCGGCCTCGACATTCGCATCGTCGAATTCTCCGATTACGTGCAGCCGAACGCGGCGCTCGCGTCGGGCGATCTCGACGCGAACAGCTACCAGCACGATCCTTATCTGCAGGCGCAGGTGAGGGATCGCGGCTACAAGCTGATCAAGGTCGCGGATACCGTCACGTTTCCGATGGGCATCTATTCGAAGCGGGTGAAGTCGCTGGCCGAGTTGAAGCCCGGCGCGCGCATCGCGGTGCCGAACGATCCGACCAATGGCGGCCGCGCGCTGCTGTTGCTGCAGAAGCAGGGGCTGCTGAAGCTGCGTGCGGACGCAGGGCTGAAGGCGACGCCGCTCGACATCGTCGACAATCCGCGCAAGCTGAAGATCGTCGAACTTGATGCGGCACAGATTCCGCGCTCGCTCGGCGACGTCGACGCTGCGGCTATCAACACCAACTACGCGATGGAAGCTGGGTTGAAGCCGAAACAGGACGCGATCGCGATCGAGGGCCCGAACGGTCCTTACGCGAACATTCTCGCGATTCGCGAGGCTGACCGGGGCAAGCCGTGGGTCGCGAAGCTGGTCGCGGCCTACCCACTCCGCGGATGTGAAGCAGTTCATCGAACAGAAGTTTGGCGGCGCGGTCATCGCCGCCTGGTAACACGTGGTGCTGGGCGCGCCCCGGTGACGATTAGAGTCGATGATCGAAAACCCGGGCTTTGCGTCCGGGTTTTTTCTCTTTTAAAATAGCATCCGCGTCGTTCAGGTAACCGTCGAAACGTTCGACCCACGCGCGTTTGCCGGGCGAGTGGCCGTGCCCGCGCAGATCGATTGCCAGCACGCCGATGCCGGCCGCGTTCAATCTGGCCGCGAGCGTCGCGTAACGTCCCGCATGCTCGGCGAGGCCGTGCACGAGCGCGATCGTTGCGCGCGGCGGCTGCGTGCCGTCGCCAGCCGGCCAGCGATACGACGCCAGTTCGAGCCCGTCCGCGGTACGCAGCCGGCCCATGCGCGGGGCGGGCGGCGCTGCCGTGTCCAGCGCTGCGGTGGCGGCGGGTGCGGTGGCCTGCGTGGTGGTGGCGGTCATCTGGCGGGTCTCCTGTGTCGTTGGCATCGGTGTTCCGGATCATAGTCGCGGCGCTCGCGCGGCGGGCCAACAGGGCCCCTCTAATTTCGTCCGGTTATGAAAAGATCGAAATCGATTATTAAGTGGAATGAGGCGTTTGCGGTAAAATCGCCGGCTATTCCAGATGCATCGGCGGCCGACTGGCGGGCTTCGCCTGGCGGCCGCCGTTTTGTTTACATGATCGAATTACGCAATCTGTCACAGCGTTTCCCCGGGCCGACCGGCTGGGTCGACGCATTGCACAACGTCAATCTGACGATCCCGCAGGGCGAGGTGTTCGGCATCATCGGCCGAAGCGGCGCCGGCAAGAGCACGCTCGTGCGCACCATCAACCTGCTCACGCGGCCGACCGAAGGCAACGTCGTCGTTGGCGGGCGCGATCTCACGCTGCTGCCGGCCGGCGCGCTGCGCGAAGCGCGCCGTGAAATCGGCATGATCTTCCAGCACTTCAACCTGCTGTCTTCGCGCACGGTGTTCGACAACGTCGCGTTGCCGCTCGAGCTCGCTGGCGCGAGCCGTGCCGATATCGAGGCCGCCGTGCTGCCGCTGCTCGACCTCGTCGGGCTGTCGGCGCAGAAGGACCGCTACCCGGCGCAGATCAGCGGCGGCCAGAAGCAGCGCGTCGGCATCGCCCGAGCGCTCGCGAGCAAGCCGAAGGTACTGCTGTCGGACGAGGCGACGTCTGCGCTCGACCCCGAGACCACGCGCGCGATCCTCGACCTGCTGAAGCGCATCAACCGCGAACTCGGCCTGACGATCGTGCTGATCACGCATCAGATGGAAGTGATCAAGCAGGTGTGCGATCGCGTGGCGGTGCTCGACGCGGGGCGCGTGGTCGAAGAAGGCCGCGTGATCGACGTGTTCCTGCAGCCGCATCATGAAGTGACGCGCGCGCTGATCGGCGACGTCATCGCGCAGGAACTGCCGCCCGCGCTGAAGGCACGCGTGGCCGAGCGGCTGAAGACGGGCAGCGGGCATTTGCTGCGGCTCGCATTCACCGGCTCGGGGGTCGATCAGCCGATCCTGTCGGAGACGATTCGCCGATACGAACTCGATTTCAACATCCTGCACGGCCAGATCGACGAGATTCAGGGGCAGGCGTTCGGGTCGCTCGCGGTGCTCGCGGGCGGCGAACCGGGCAAGGTCGGGCAGGCGCTCGCGTTCCTGCGCGAGCAAGGTGTGGTGGTAGAGGAGCTTTCGTATGTTGAGTGAGATGTTCGATATGTTCGTGCAGTCGTTCTGGGAGACGCTGATCATGGTCGGCATCTCGGGAGCGGTCGGCGCGCTCGTCGGGCTGCCGCTCGGCGTGCTGCTCTACCTGACCGACCGCCAGGGCGTGCTGCAGAACCTCGGTGTGAATCGCGTGCTCGGCGGCATCGTGAACGCGGTGCGCTCGACGCCGTTCATCATCCTGCTGGTCGCGGTCATTCCGTTCACGCGGCTCGTCACGGGGTCGTCGATCGGCACGGCCGCGGCGGTTGTGCCGCTGACGCTCGCGGCCGCGCCGTTCGTCGCGCGGCTGGTCGAGACCGCGCTGCGCGAAGTCGATCGAGGGCTGATCGAGGCCGCGCAGTCGATGGGCGCGACGACGTCGCAGATCGTCTTCAAGGTGCTGCTGCCCGAATCGCTGCCCGGCATCGTCGCGGGCCTGACGATCACGTTCGTGTCGCTCGTCGGCTACTCGGCGATGGCCGGTGCAATCGGCGGCGGCGGGCTCGGCGATCTCGGGATCCGTTACGGCTACCAGCGTTATCTGCCGGAAGTAATGTGGACGGTCGTCGCGATCCTGATCGTGTTCGTGCAGATCGTGCAATCGTTCGGCGACTGGCTCGTGCGCCGGCTGAGCCACAAGTAAAAACGACATTCACAGGTAGGGGAGACGATGCAACGACGTTTCATGCTGAAATTCGCGGCCGCGCTCGGCGCGGTCGCGCTGTGCGCCAGCGCGCACGCGCAGGCCGAAACCATCAAGGTGGGCGTGACGGGCGGCCCGCACGCGCAGATCATGGACGTGGTGAAGAAGGTCGCGGCCAAGAGCGGCCTCGACATTCGCATCGTCGAATTCTCCGATTACGTGCAGCCGAACGCGGCGCTCGCGTCGGGCGATCTCGACGCGAACAGCTACCAGCACGATCCTTATCTGCAGGCGCAGGTGAGGGATCGCGGCTACAAGCTGATCAAGGTCGCGGATACCGTCACGTTTCCGATGGGCATCTATTCGAAGCGGGTGAAGTCGCTGGCCGAGTTGAAGCCCGGCGCGCGCATCGCGGTGCCGAACGATCCGACCAATGGCGGCCGCGCGCTGCTGTTGCTGCAGAAGCAGGGGCTGCTGAAGCTGCGTGCGGACGCAGGGCTGAAGGCGACGCCGCTCGACATCGTCGACAATCCGCGCAAGCTGAAGATCGTCGAACTTGATGCGGCACAGATTCCGCGCTCGCTCGGCGACGTCGACGCTGCGGCTATCAACACCAACTACGCGATGGAAGCTGGGTTGAAGCCGAAACAGGACGCGATCGCGATCGAGGGCCCGAACGGTCCTTACGCGAACATTCTCGCGATTCGCGAGGCTGACCGGGGCAAGCCGTGGGTCGCGAAGCTGGTCGCGGCCTACCACTCCGCGGATGTGAAGCAGTTCATCGAACAGAAGTTTGGCGGCGCGGTCATCGCCGCCTGGTAACACGTGGTGCTGGGCGCGCCCGGTGACGATTAGAGTCGATGATCGAAAACCCGGGCTTTGCGTCCGGGTTTTTTCTCTTTTAAAATAGAACGACCGTTCGCTATTGCCGGCGCGCCGCAGAGGAGCGCTATCCTCGATAGCCACGATGGATTGGTCCGCTTGGCCGCGCAGTCATGAGGCCTCGCTATAGAATGGCCTCTGGTCGTATTCGTAACTTTGGAGCGTGTGCATGAAAATCCTGGTGCCAGTGAAAAGAGTGGTCGATTACAACGTGAAGGTCCGCGTGAAGTCGGACAACACGGGCGTCGACATCGCGAACGTGAAGATGTCGATGAACCCGTTTGACGAAATCGCCGTTGAAGAAGCCGTGCGCCTGAAGGAAGCGGGTGTGGCGACCGAAGTGATCGCCGTGTCGGTCGGCGTTGCACAGGCGCAGGAAACGCTGCGCACGGCGCTGGCGATCGGCGCGGATCGCGCGATCCTCGTCGAGTCGAACGACGGCGTCGAGCCGCTGGCCGTCGCGAAGATCCTGAAGGCGCTGGTCGACAAGGAGCAGCCGCAACTCGTGATCCTCGGCAAGCAGGCAATCGACGACGATTCGAACCAGACGGGCCAGATGCTGGCCGCGCTGGCGGGTCTGCCGCAAGCGACGTTCGCATCGAAGGTCACGATCGCCGACGGTAAGGCCACGGTCGCACGTGAAGTCGACGGCGGCGCGGAAACGCTGTCGCTTCAACTGCCGGCGGTCGTCACGACGGATCTGCGCCTGAACGAGCCGCGCTACGTGACGCTGCCGAACATCATGAAGGCGAAGAAGAAGCCGCTGGAAACGGTGAAGCCGGAAGACCTGGGCGTGGACGTCGCGCCGCGTCTGAAGACGCTGAAGGTGGCCGAGCCGCCGAAGCGCGCGGCCGGCGTGAAGGTGCCGGACGTGAAGACGCTGGTCGAGAAGCTGAAGACCGAAGCCAAGGTGCTGTAAGAGGGAGCGGAAAGAAATGACGATTCTGGTGATTGCAGAACATGACAACGCGTCGATCAAGGCCGCGACGCTGAACACGGTGGCGGCGGCTGCGAAGATCGGCGGTGACGTTCACGTGCTGGTCGCGGGGCACAACGCGCAGGGCGCGGCCGATGCGGCAGCGAAGATCGCAGGTGTTACGAAGGTGCTGCTGGCCGACGCGCCGCAACTGGCCGAAGGCCTGGCGGAAAACGTCGAGGCGACCGCGCTGAACATCGCGAAGGACTACTCGCACATCCTCGCGCCGGCAACCGCCTATGGCAAGAACGTCGCGCCGCGCATCGCGGCGAAGCTCGACGTCGCGCAGATCTCGGACATCACGGCGGTCGATTCGGCCGATACGTTCGAACGTCCGATCTACGCAGGCAACGCGATCGCGACGGTGCAGTCGAGCGATCCGATCAAGGTGATCACGGTGCGCGCGACGGGTTTCGATCCGGTTGCGGCCGAAGGCGGCAGTGCAGCGGTCGAGAAGATCGAAGCCGCGGCCGATGCCGGCAAATCGCAGTTCGTCAGCCGTGAAGTGACGAAGCTGGACCGTCCGGAGCTGACCAGCGCGAGCATCATCGTGTCGGGCGGTCGCGGTCTGGGCAGCGGCGAGAACTACACGAAGGTTCTCGAGCCGCTGGCCGACAAGCTGAGCGCGGCGCTGGGCGCATCGCGCGCGGCAGTCGACGCGGGCTACGTGCCGAACGACTACCAGGTCGGCCAGACCGGCAAGATCGTCGCGCCGCAGCTGTATATCGCGGTCGGCATCTCGGGTGCGATCCAGCACCTGGCCGGCATGAAGGATTCGAAGGTAATCGTCGCGATCAACAAGGATCCGGAAGCGCCGATCTTCAGCGTGGCCGACTATGGCCTCGTCGGCGATCTGTTCTCGCTCGTGCCGGAACTGGTCAACGAACTCGGCTGACACGGCGTGACTTGACGCTTCGGCGGCAAGTACGCAACACGAGGGGCGCGATGAGCGCCCCTTTTTTGTGCAATGACGGAAGAGGGCGCGGTGTTTTGGCGGGCGGCGAGCCCTGCTCGCTCGATGTCGCAAGGAACATGTCGTCGTAAGGGCGGGTGGGCCGGAAGCGTCGATCGTCAACCATGCGCGAGTTGGCGGAAGCCTGTATCGGGCCCGCAACGCACCCGCTGTAATGAAAAAGGCGCCCCCGAGGGCGCCTTTTTCGTTGATGCGGACCGGCCTGCGTTGCGGCGGGCCGATCCGACTCATGCGTATGCCGGGCGCGTCTGGCCGGCCACGTCCTTCAGGTAGCGATGCACCGACAGGTCGTCGGCCTGGATGGCCGGCTTCTTGCCCGAGATCAGGTCTGCGAGCAGCTGGCCCGACCCGCACGACATCGTCCACCCGAGCGTGCCGTGGCCGGTGTTCATAAACAGGTTCGAGACCGGCGTGCGGCCGACGATCGGCGTGCCGTCCGGCGTCATCGGACGCAGGCCTGTCCAGAACGTTGCCTTCGACGTGTCGCCGCCACCCGGGAACAGGTCGTTCACGCACATTTCAAGCGTCTCGCGACGGGCGGCACGCAGGTTCTTGTCGAAGCCGACGATCTCCGCCATGCCGCCGACGCGGATGCGCTGGTCGAAACGCGTGATCGCGATCTTGTAGGTTTCGTCCAGCACCGTCGACACGGGCGCGGCCGTCTCGTCGACGATCGGCGCGGTGATCGAATAGCCCTTCAGCGGGTAGACGGGGATCTTCATCAGATTCGAGACGAAGCTGGTCGAGTACGACCCGAGCGCGACGACATACGCATCCGCACGCACCGTCTCGCTGCCGCACTGCACGCCGGCGATCCTGCCGCCCGCGATCGCCAGTGCATCGATGGGCGTGTTGTAGCGGAATTTCACGCCGAGCGATTCCGCGAGCGCCGCGAGGCGCGTCGTGAACAGCTGGCAATCACCCGTTTCATCGCCCGGCAGGCGCAGGCCGCCCGTCAGCTTGTGCGACACGGCGGCGAGCGCCGGTTCGGCATTCTTGAGCTCGGCCGGCGACAGCAGTTCGAACGGTACGTTCGCTTCCTGCAGCACCGCGATGTCCTTGGCCGCGCCGTCGAGTTGCTGCTGCGTGCGGAACAGCTGCAGCGTGCCGCCCGTGCGGCCTTCGTACTGGATGCCCGTGTCGGCACGCAGCGCCTGCAGGCAATCGCGGCTGTATTCGGCGAGGCGGACCATGCGGCCCTTGTTGACTGCATAGCGCTCTGCCGTGCAGTTGCGCAGCATCTGCCACATCCACTGGAGCTGGAAACGCGTGCCGTCAAGGCGGATCGCGAGCGGCGCGTGCTTCTCGAACATCCATTTGACGGCCTTCAGCGGCACGCCGGGCGCCGCCCACGGCGCCGCATAACCGGGCGAGATCTGACCTGCGTTCGCGAAGCTCGTCTCGAGCGCCGGGCCGGCTTCCCGGTCGATCACCGTGACTTCATGGCCGGCGCGCGCGAGGTAATACGCGCTTGCCACGCCCACCACACCGCTGCCCAGAATGACGACTCGCATAGCTGCTCCAGATGGAAGGATCAGGGCGAGGCCGGGCGCACATGCGTCTCCGTGTAACCTCTAGCTGATCTAGTTTTTTGCGCTATGGTATTGTCGAATGTGTAGGTTTTGTTATCGTATTTTTCAGGTTTTCAGCATAAACAAATGAGAACGCAACGTCAGCCAGTACGCTCGCTCGACAAGCTCGACCGCCGCATCCTCAAACTGCTCCAGGACGACGGCCGGATGGCGATGAAGGACCTCGCGGAGCAGGTCGGGCTGACCGTCACGCCCTGCATCGAACGCGTGCGGCGCATGGAGCGCGACGGTGTCATCACCGGTTATCACGCACGGGTCGATCCGGGACAGCTCGGCGCCGCGCTGTTGGTGTTCGTCGAGATCACGCTTGGCCACAAGGGCGGCAACATGTTCGAGCAGTTCCGGCGCGAAGTGATGAAGATCGACGAGGTGCTCGAATGCCATCTCGTGTCCGGCGACTTCGACTACCTGATCAAGGCGCGGATTGGTGAAATGGCCGACTATCGCAAGCTGCTGGGCGACATCCTGCTGCAGCTGCCCGGCGCGGTACAGTCGAAGAGCTATGTCGTGATGGAAGAAATCAAGGAGACGCTGACGATCTCGGTCGGCGAATGACCGTGGCTGCGGCCCGCAGTCCGCCCCTCTATCTCACCCTTGGCATGATGCACCCAATACTGTATAAATGTACAGTATTGGGTGCAGGCGAATGGGTGAGCGCATGGACGGCCGGTCCGACAACGAATTTCCGATAGCGCCGCCGGCGCCCCGCAAGGGGCGCGGTGCGGTCGACAACCTCCAGGGGCGATACGAAACGGCGCTGCGCGAAGCGGTCGACGACGGCTGGACGCACGAATCGGACGATGCCGATCTACCCGCTCCACTGCGCACGCAGGTGTTCGAGGAGCGTGCGAAGAGCATCCTGACGCACAACCAGTCGCCGGACATACCGTTCAGCGTGTCGCTCAATCCGTATCGCGGTTGCGAGCATGGCTGCATTTACTGTTTTGCGCGGCCGACCCACAGTTATCTCGGTCTGTCCCCGGGCCTCGATTTCGAGAGCCGCATCTATGCGAAGGTCAACGCGGCCGAATTGCTCGAGCGCGAGATTTCGCGCAAGCGCTACGTGCCGGAGCCGATCGCGCTCGGCGTCAACACCGACGCATACCAGCCGGTCGAGCGCGATCTGCGCATCACGCGCAGCGTGATCCAGGTGATGCACGATCACGGGCTGCCGTTCGCCGCGATCACAAAATCATCGCTGATCGAGCGCGACCTGGACCTGCTGGCTCCGATGGCCGAGCGCGGCCAGGTGATGGCCGCGGTCACGATCACGACGCTCGATGCCGATCTCGCGCGCACGCTCGAGCCACGCGCGGCGACGCCGGCGCGCCGGCTGCGCACGATCCGCGCATTGCGCGACGCGGGCGTGCCGGTGGGCGTCAGCATTGCGCCGATCATCCCGTTCGTCACCGAGCCGGACATGGAGCGCGTGCTGGAAGCCTGTGCGGAAGCCGGCGCGACACACGCGAGTTACATCATCCTGCGGCTGCCGTGGGAGGTCGCGCCGCTGTTCAAGAACTGGCTTGCCGTGCATTTCCCCGATCGCGCGGAGCGCGTGATGAACCGCGTGCGCGACATGCGCGGCGGGAAGGACTACGACTCGGATTTCTCGAAGCGGATGAAGGGCGAGGGAATCTGGGCCGACCTGTTGCGGCAGCGGTTCCGTCAGGCCGTCAAGCGGCTCGGGCTGAACGAGCGCGCGAACGGCATTCTGGATCTCTCGCAGTTTCGCGGTGCGCCGCAGACTGGGGCGGCAGCGCAGCGCGTGGCGGCGGGCGCGAACGGCGCGAAGTCGCGTGACGACGTTCAGCTGAGTTTGTTCTGATCTGGCCGACGTATGTCGGCACTTACTGCGAGATTTGCTTCGCCGCTTCGACTTGCGATTCGAAGTACGTCTGGAACGACAGCGCGAGTGCGGTCATCAGCAGGAACGCGCCGATCAGCAGCGAGAAGATCACGATGAAGATCACCGTCCAGCCTGACCGGCTGTGCTTGCCGGTGTCAGCATTGAATTGCGCGTCCCATTTCTCGTCGGGGCGCAGGCCGTAGACGAGCGCGGCGAGGAACGCGGCGAGAAGCGAGATCGCACCCGGCACGGCGAGCCACCAGCCGAGGCTGGCACTGCGCTGGGTGGCGGCGAGCAGCAGGAACCCCGGGATCCCGACGATCGTCGCGAGCAGGTGCGCCCAGCCGTACACGTCGCGAAAGCCGTACAGGTAGAAGCGGTGCGCACCGAGCGAACCGATGAGGAATGCGAGGGCTGCGGTGAGCGTCTTGGAGCGGAAGCGGCGGGGCGATGCGGTGCTGCTGGACATGGATGGCGGCGGATTGTCGTTGGCATGGGTGGCCGGCAGGCCGGCGCGGGGCGCTCGGCCCGGCTCGCATTCTACGATGCTCGGTCGGGCCCGGTCACCCCTTGCCTGCGTCAAGGTGCCGCATAGGTGATGCGGTAGATGGTGCCTGCGTAGTCGTCGCTGACGAGCAGCGAGCCGTCCGGTAGCGGCAGTACGTCGGCCGGGCGCCCCCACACGGTGCCGTCCGCGCGCAGCCAGCCCGTGATGAACGGGGTCTGGCTTGCGTGGCTGCCGTCGGCCGACACGACCACGCGCATCACGCGGTAGCCGACCTTCGTGCTGCGATTCCACGAACCGTGCTCGGCAATGAAGATGTTGTTGCGATATGACGCCGGAAACATCGGCCCCGTATAGAAGCGCATGCCGAGTGCCGCGACGTGCGCGCCGAGTTTCAGCACGGGCGGCGCGTAGCGGCGGCACACGTCGGTGCTCCCGAATTCAGGGTCGGGCGTGTCGCCGCCGTGGCAGTATGGAAAGCCGAAATCGAGGCCGGCGCGCGGCGCACGGTTCAGCTTGTCGTCGGGCGTGTCGTCGCCCATCAGGTCGCGCCCGTTGTCGGTGAACCACAGCTCGCGCGAATCGGGATGCCAGGCGAAGCCGACGGTATTGCGCACGCCGCGGGCAAACACTTCTCGGCCGCTGCCGTCCGCGTTCATGCGTGCGATGATTGCGTATCGACCGCGATCGGCTAGGCACACGTTGCACGGTGCGCCGGTCGGCACGTAGAGCTTGCCGTCGGGGCCGAATGCGATGAATTTCCAGCCGTGGTTGTGATCGGTCGGTAGCGCGTCCGTCACGACTGCTGGCGCCGGAGGCTTGGCAAGCCGGTCGTCGATGTGGTCGAGCCGCAGAATGCGCGACACGGCAGAGATATAGAGTGCTCCATCGCGATACGCGACGCCGACGGGCATGTCGAGCCCCGATGCGATCACGTGGCGGGCCGTGATCCGGCCCCCCTGCATCACAAATGCATGCACGCGGCCTTCCCGCGAGCCGACATATAGGATTCCGCGCGGCGACCATGCCATTTCGCGGGCGGTCGGCACGGCGTCGGTCAGCACGTCGACGTGGAAGCCAGGTGGCACGACGAGTTTGTCCACCGGCGGCGCGGCGCGGGCCGCGGTGGCTGCAAGACAGGTGACGAAGGCGGTCAGCAGGCCCGCGAGGCGGCGCGGCGCGCGGCGCACCGGGGTGACGCGGAATAGCGGCATGGCGGCGGTGAGCGTCGTGGATACGGCGATTGTATGCCCGGCCCGCAGCGCGTCCGTGGAATTTTTGCGCGTAAGTGTTTGTTGTGGCTTTGGTTTCCGGCTATAATCGCACGTTTCAGTAGTTTCGAACCCGGTTTTCCCGAAGGATTTCATATGGTTATCATCCGTCTGGCTCGCGGCGGCTCGAAGAAGCGCCCGTTCTACAACATCGTTGCTACCGATTCGCGCAACCGTCGTGACGGCCGCTTCATCGAGCGCGTCGGCTTCTACAACCCGGTCGCTACGAAGGGCGAATCGCTGCGTATCGCTCAGGACCGCCTGACGTACTGGCAAGGCGTTGGCGCGCAACTGTCGCCGACCGTCCAGCGTCTCGTGAAGGAAGCGCAAAAGGCGCAACCGGCTGCCTAACATGGCGCGGTGTGCCGGTCGTGCCGGCTGCAAGGAGCATTAATGTCCGGTCACGATTCCGGTAACGCAAGGCGCGGGCGAGCGTCGTTTGGCGCATTCGTCCGCAAGCCGGTCGAACGCGACACAGTCGCGAGCGCTGGTGTGGCTGCCGAGCAGGGCAGTCTCGAAGCGGCGCAGGCCTGGCCCGATGATGCTGTCGAGGTCGGGGCGGTAGTCGACGCCTACGGCCTGAAAGGCTGGGTCAAGGTGGCGACGCATGCCGACGCCGGTCGCGGCGGCGATGCACTGCTCAAGGCGCGCCGCTGGTGGCTGGAACGGGGTGGGGAGCGGTTGTCCGCCCGCATCCTGCAGTCGAAGACGCACGGCGACACCGTCGTTGCGCACACCGCGGGTGTCAGCGACCGCGATGCCGCACTTGCTTTGCGCGGTTTTCGCGTGTTCGTGCGCCGGGAAGATTTCCCGGCATTGGCCGCGGACGAATTCTATTGGGTCGACCTGATCGGCCTCGAGGTGGTCAACGAGCAATCGGTGGCGCTCGGGACGGTGAGCGGGATGATCGACAACGGCGTGCATTCGATCATGCGCGTCGAGTATCCGGCAGTCGGCAAGGACGGTCGGCCGACCACCGACGAACGGCTGATTCCGTTCGTCGGCGTCTACGTCAAAACGGTGGATCAGGCGGCACGTCGCATCGTCGTCGACTGGGAAGCCGATTACTAATGAACCAGGTTACGGAGAGCGCGGTGCAGTTCGACGTCGTCACGCTCTTTCCCGAAATGTTCCGCGCGCTGACCGACTGGGGAATCACCAGCCGGGCCGTGAAGCAGGGGCGCTTCGGGTTGCGTACCTGGAATCCGCGTGATTTCACGACGGACAACTACCGTACGGTCGACGATCGTCCGTACGGCGGCGGTCCGGGCATGGTGATGCTGGCCAGGCCGCTCGAGGCCGCGATCGGTGCTGCGAAGGCAGCGCAGGCGGAGCAGGGCGTCGCGAGCACGCGTGTGGTGATGATGTCGCCGCAAGGCGCGCCGTTCACGCACGAACGCGCGGTGCGGATGGCGCAGGAACCCGGCGTCATCGTGCTGTGCGGTCGCTACGAGGCGATCGATCAGCGTCTGCTCGACCGTTGCGTCGACGAGGAAATCAGCCTCGGCGATTTCGTTCTGTCCGGTGGCGAACTGCCGGCGATGGCGATGATGGATGCCGTCGTGCGCCTGCTGCCAGGGGTGCTGAACGATGCGCAGTCGGCCGTGCAGGACAGCTTCGCCGACGGGCTGCTCGATTGTCCGCATTACACGCGCCCCGAGGAGTACGAGGGGATGCGCGTGCCGGACGTGCTGCTCGGCGGCCATCATGCCGAGATCGAGCGGTGGCGGCGCCAGGAAGCATTGAGAAATACGTTGCGGAAGCGACCGGACCTGATTGTCCGGGCGCGCCGCGAGAAGTTGTTGAGCCGTGCCGACGAGGCGTGGCTCGCGAACCTCGCACGCGAAGCGAAGAACGCCTCCTGAGGCGGTGTCGCGGGCGGGAAATGGCGGTGCCGTGCATGCGTGCGCGGTGCCTGATGTGAATCCATCCTCTATCGGGGCCAGGCCTGGAAGCAGGCGGGTGCAAACGCCGACAAGATGGCTTTAGGAGTCAGTGATGAATCTGATTGCAAAACTTGAGCAGGAAGAGATCGAGCGCGCGCTCGCCGGCAAGACGATCCCCGAATTCGCCCCGGGCGACACGGTGATCGTGAACGTGAACGTGGTTGAAGGTAACCGCAAGCGCGTTCAGGCGTACGAAGGCGTCGTGATCGCGATTCGCAACCGTGGCCTGAACTCGAACTTCATCGTCCGCAAGATCTCGTCGGGCGAAGGCGTCGAGCGTACGTTCCAGACCTACTCGCCGCTGCTGGCGAGCATCGTCGTGAAGCGTCGCGGTGATGTGCGTCGTGCGAAGCTGTACTACCTGCGCGAGCGTTCGGGCAAGTCGGCTCGAATCAAGGAAAAGCTGGTGTCGAAGGATCGCGCCGCAGCAGCTTCCCAAGAGTAAGAGCTGTAAGGAAAAAGCACCCTCCCGGGTGCTTTTTTCATTCTGGCGCGACAATATGCTCGATACGTCACGAACTCGAGACCGCCATTGAATCGCCGCCCCATCATTGATCCCGAAGTATTGCCGGTCGAAGGCACCGGCGCCGGCCTGCCGTCCATCGAATCCCGCCTGATGACGCCGCCCGGGCTGCGCGAGCGTTTCGCGCGCACGCTCGAATGGAGCGTCGAGCCCGCGGAGGTGCGGCTGCAGGAGGGCGTCGACCCGCGCAGCGCCGCTGTCCTCATCCCGCTCGTCGTTCGCGAGAGCGGCCTTACCGTGCTACTGACGCAGCGCGCCGATCACTTGAACGACCATGCCGGGCAGATCAGCTTCCCCGGTGGACGTCGCGAGCCGTTCGATCGCGATGCGACGGCGACCGCGCTGCGAGAGGCGAAGGAAGAAATCGGACTGGCCGCCGAGCCGGTGGAGGTTCTCGGCGCGCTGCCCGACTACCTGACGGGGACCGGCTTCTGCGTGACGCCCGTCGTGGGGCTTGTGCATCCGCCGTTCACCGTGCAGGCCGACACGTTTGAAGTTGCCGAGATTTTCGAGGTGCCGCTCGCGTTCCTGATGAGTCCGGCGAACCATCAGGTGCGCGTGTTCCGCTGGGAAGGCGGCGAGCGTCGTTTTTTTGCGATGCCTTATCCGAACGGCGAATCGGCCGGGCATTACTTCATCTGGGGCGCAACTGCCGGCATGTTGCGCAATTTGTACCGCTTCTTGGCAGCCGGATAGCATCCCACCTGAACCTGCGTACGCGGCCGGCTGCCGGCCCGTCGCGTCGGCAGCCATGCGCCGCTTACGCTGTGCTATCGTTATGCAAAAAATGACATAACTCCGAAGACGGCGCCACGCATGACTTTCTTTTCGGTTCTCCTCGCCCTCATCATCGAACAGGTCCGCGCGTTGTCGCCGAACAATCCGGTGTTCGCGCTGTTCCAGTTTCACTCGGAAACCGTCGCGCATGGCCTCGACGCCGGCAAGCAAAAGCACGGCGTGCTCGCATGGCTCGCAGTCGTGCTGCCGTGGGTATTGGTCGTCGCGGTGATCTATTTCCTGCTGTTCAAGGTGAGCTTCGTGCTCGCGTTCATCTGGAACGTCGTCGTCGTGTATTTCACGCTCGGCTTCCGTCAGTTCAGCCACTACTTCACCGATATCCATCTCGCGCTCAACAACGACGACGTGCCGCGCGCGCGTGAAATCCTGCACGAGTGGACGGGCGTCGACACGGTCGACATGCCGGTCGGCGAAATCGTCCGTCATACGCTGATTCATGCAGTCGTTGCGTCGCATCGCCACGTGTTCGGCGTGTTCTTCTGGTACGTGCTGCCGCTCGGTCCTGCCGGCGCCGTGCTGTACCGCATCTCCGAATATCTCGCGCGCAGCTGGTCGACGCCGGGCGACGATCGCACGGCTGCGTTCTCGACATTCGCGCAGCGCGCGTTCTTCGTAATCGACTGGATTCCGTCGCGACTGACCGCGCTCGGCTTCGCGATCGTCGGCAACTTCGAGGATGCGATCTACGCGTGGCGCAATCACACGCGCCAGTGGCCCGACCCGAACGACGGCGTGCTGCTCGCGGCGGGCAGCGGCGCGCTCGGGGCGCGCCTTGCAGGGCCGCTCGCGGAACCGTCGAGTCTCGACGCGTTGGCGGTCGGCGACAGCGGCCCGTTGACGGTCGGTGATGATTGCACGCCGCGCACGCTGCAGTCGGCGGTCGGTCTGGTATGGCGCGCCGTGATTCTGTGGATGATCCTGCTGTTGATGCTGACGCTGGCCGTCTGGGTATCGTGATGAGGCAGCGTAGTGCGCGATGAAACGAAAAGGCCGGCTGCATGCCGGCCTTTTCGCTGCGCATCTGGTCGGTCTCCGCTCAGTCGTCGAGCGGATCGCGTACGGCGCCGCATTGCCAGCAGGCGGTGAACTGGGCCTCGAGCGCCTCGCCGCACTGGCGGCAGCGCCACGGAGCTGCGCCCGCCGACGGGCCGTGCGACGCCGCATCGAGGAGCCGCCGAGCAAGTGCATCGTCGCGCTCGTCGTCAAGCCAAAGCTCGGGCGCGCAAGCGTCGGCGGGCAGGCCGCCGAGCGCGCCGGTCGCGTAGCAGTTGTGCAGTTCGCAACCGATGCCGGCCACTTGCAGCACATTCGCCCAATGCTGCGCAGTGGCGAGATCGGGGGCCTTGAAGCGCATCGCGGCTCCTCTCGGTGTAGGCCGGGCCATTCCCGGCCGTCTCGTGTCTGCCGTGCGGTCAGCGGACGATCTGGCTCGCCTCGTGCACGAGCTGTGCGTAAAGCGCATGTCGCGACGGTGAAATGCGGCCGTCGGCGACGGCTTCGAGAATCGCGCAGCCCGGCTCGTGCAGATGATGGCAATTATAGAAACGGCAGTCCGCGAGCAGTGGGCGGAATTCCGGGAACGCGCGCTCGAGGCGGCCTTCCGTCAGGTGGTAGAGGCCGAATTCCTGGAAACCCGGCGAATCGATCAGCGCGCCGCCGCCTTCGAGCGGGTAGAGGCGCGTGAACGTCGTCGTGTGGCGGCCGCTGTTGAGCGCTGCCGAGATTTCGCGGGTCGCGGCTTCGGCATCAGGCACGAGCAGGTTCACGAGCGTCGACTTGCCCATCCCGGACTGGCCGAGCAGGATCGTCGAATGCCCGGCGAGGTGCGGCATCAGTTGCGCACGCGCATCGTCGGGTGCACCCTTCACCGACAGCTCGAGCACGTCGTAGCCAAGCGCACGGTAGGGCGCGAGGCGCTCGCGGGCGACCGGCAGTGCGGCCTCGACGTCGATCTTGTTCAGCACGACGAGCGGCTTCAGTTCGTTGGCTTCGGCCGCGATCAGCGCGCGGCCGAGTAGATCCTCGCTGAAATAGGGTTCGGTCGCGAGCACGATCAGCAACTGGTCGAGGTTCGCCGCGAACAGCTTCGACTTGAACTGGTCGGAACGGTACAGCAGGTTGCGCCGCTCGCCGATCTCGACGATCACGCCCTGGTCGGCCGACGCCTGTTCGTACACGACGCGGTCGCCGACCGCGATCTCGCTTTTCTTGCCGCGCGGGAAGCATTGCAGCATCGGGCCGCCGTCGTCGGGCGCGACGATGTAGTGGCGGCCGTGCGCCGCGATCACACGGCCTTCGACACGCGGCGCGTTCGATGCGCGCGGAGCCGGCTTGCGGGAGGTCGGCCGGCTCATGCGTGTTGCATCAGGCGGTCGATCCGCTGCGACGCGGGCGGATGCGAATAGTAGAAGGCCGTGTAGACGGGGTCCGGCGTGAGGGTCGACGCGTTGTCCTCGTAAAGCTTCACGAGCGCGCTGACGAGATCCTGCGCATCGGTTTGGCTGGCCGCGAACGCGTCGGCCTCGAATTCATGCTTGCGCGACGTGAGGCTGCTGAACGGCGTCGCGAAGAACAGGAAAACGGGGATCACGAGGAAGAACAGCACGAGCGCGGCGCCCGCGTTGCTCGTGTCGAGCGACGGCGTGACGCCGAGCCCCGTATAGAACCACGTGCGCTGCGCGAGCCAGCCGAGCAGCGCGAGCAGCACGAGGCTCAGCACGAACGATACGAGCATCCGCTTCATGACGTGGCGGCGCTTGAAGTGCCCGAGTTCGTGTGCGAGCACGGCCTCGATTTCCTGACCGGACAGCCGCGCGAGCAGCGTGTCGAAGAATACGATCCGCTTCGACGCACCGAAGCCCGTGAAGTACGCGTTGCCGTGCGCGGAACGGCGGCTGCCGTCCATCACGAACAGGCCTTTCGCCGCAAAGCCGCACCGTTTCATCAGCGACTCGATGCGCGTGCGCAGCGCTTCGTCCTTCAGCGGCTCGAACTTGTTGAAGATCGGCGCAATGAAAGTCGGGTAGATCAGCAGCACGAGCATCTGGAATGCGACCCAGACGATCCAGGTCCACAGCCACCACAGGCTGCCGGCCTGATTCATCAGCCACAGCACGACGAACAGCAACGGCAGGCCGAGCACGGCGCCGAGCAGCGTGTTCTTCAGCATGTCGGTGAAGAACAGGCGCTTGGTCATGCGGTTGAAGCCGAACCGCTGTTCGATCCCGAACTGGCGGTAATACTCGAACGGCACGTCGATCACGCTCGTGATCGCGAGCACGGCGGCGACCAGCGCGACCTGCTGCCCGTAACCGCGGCCGAACCAGCCCGTCAGCAGCGTGTCGAGGGCGCCGACGCCGCCGAGCAGCGTGAGGCCGACCAGCACGGCCGCGCTGACGACGATTTCAAACATCGCCAACCGGGTGCGTTCGACCGTGTAGTCGGCCGCGCGCTGGTGGGCGGACAGCGGAATGGTGGCGCTGAACTGCGCGGGCACGCCGTTGCGGTGGGCTGCGACGAAGCGGATCTGCCGCGACGCGAGCCACAGCTTGGTGACGACCATCGCGAGCACGGCGATCGCGAACAGCAGGGTGAACGAAAAGGGTGACATCGAAGGCGCCAAAGGGTTCTATGCGAGAATTATATGTTCTTGCGGACCGGGCCCGCTCACGCGATGCCGGCCGCCCGGGCGGCGCCACGCGCCGTCCGCCATTTTCCAGGATGACTCATGACCGATACCGCCGCTTCCGCCAGCCAGCCCGCGCTCGTGCGCAACGAGTTGAACCTCGTCTGGCTCGACATGGAGATGACGGGCCTCGACCCGGATAACGACCGCATCATCGAAATCGCGGTCGTCGTGACCAATTCAACGCTCGACATCGCCGTGGAGGGCCCCGTGTTCGCGATCCACCAGAGTGACGAAACGCTCGCGAAGATGGACGACTGGAACAAGTCGACGCACGGCCGCTCGGGCCTGATCGAACGCGTGCGCGCGTCGACCGTGACCGAGGCGGACGCCGCCGCGCAACTGCAGGCGTTCCTCGCGCAGTACGTATCGCCCGGCAAGTCACCGATGTGCGGCAATTCGATCTGCCAGGATCGCCGCTTCATGGCGCGCTGGATGCCGGAATTCGAGCGGTTCTTCCACTACCGCAACCTGGACGTCAGCACGCTCAAGGAGCTGTGCCGCCGCTGGCAGCCCGCGATCTACAAGGGCTTCCAGAAGCGCGCGATGCACACGGCGCTCGCGGACATCCACGAGTCGATCGACGAACTGAAGTACTACCGCGAGCATTTCCTGATTCCGGCGGCATCGGCGCCGGCAGGCGAGTCCGCGCCGGCCGCCTGAGCGGGCCGGCACGCGCTCAGCGCGGCGTGCGTTGTGCGCTCTTCGGCCGGAACGCCGCGACCACCGCGGCGTCGGTCTCGATGTACGGGCCGCCGATCAGGTCGATGCAGTAGGGTACCGCTGCGAAGATGCCCGGCACGGTCGACTTGCCGTCGGCGTCGCGCAGCCCTTCGAGCGTTTCCCGGATCGACTTCGGCTGGCCGGGCAGGTTGATGATCAGCGCCGCATGATCGACCGTCTCGCGGATCACCGCGACCTGCCGCGACAGGATCGCGGTCGGCACGAAATTCAGGCTGATCTGCCGCATCTGTTCGCCGAATCCCGGCATTTCCTTCGTCGCAACGGCCAGCGTGGCTTCCGGCGTCACGTCGCGTCGTGCGGGGCCGGTGCCGCCGGTTGTCAGCACCAGATCGCAGCCCGCGACGTCGACGAGTTCTGCCAGCGTGGCGGAGATCGTCGGCGCGTCGTCCTGGATCAGCCGGGTTTCGGCGCGCCACGGCGAGCGCAATGCGCCGGCGAGCCATTCCTGCAGCGCCGGGATGCCCTTGTCCTCGTAGACGCCCGTGCTGGCGCGGTCGCTGATCGACACGAGGCCGACCACGAGTTCGTCCGGGTGGTTACGCTTCGTCGTCATGGTCGTCTCCGGCTTCGTCCGGCGCTTCGTCTGCGTCGTTCTCGTCCGTGCCGCTCGCGGTCTTGATCCACTGGAACAGCTCGCGGAAATAGCGCGGCGGCTTGCCTTGCTGCGCTTCCTTGCGCGCGTTGCGGATCAGCGTGCGGCCTTCCTGGATATCGGCTTCGGGATGCTGGCGGAGGAATTCGGTCAGTGCGTCGTCGCTGGCGAGCAACTGTTCGCGCGTGCGTTCGATCCAGTGCAGGCGGGCGGTCGCGGCCTTGTTCACGCCTCGCTGGGCGTCCAGCGCGGTGCGCAACGCCGCCGTTTCCTCGTCGGTCAGCGAGCGCATCACGCGGCCGACGTACTGGAGCTGGCGGCGCTTGCCCTCGTGATCGGTGATCCGGCGCGCCTCGCGCACGGCATCCGCCAGGTCCTCGGGCATCGGCATGCGCTTGAGCGCGTCCTTCGGCAGGTCGACCAGAGCCTGGCCGAGCTCCTGCAGCGCGTGCATCTCGCGTTTCAACTGGGATTTGCTGGGGCGATCGTAGCCATTGCCGGTGTCGTCGTCGGCATGCTCGATCGGCTGGATTCGGGTTTTGCGTGTCATGGGCGGCATTGTATCGCGGCGCGGACACCCCAAGCTTGTCGGTATGTGGCCCCGGACCTTGCTATGATCGCGGGATACGCAACATTTTGAACATGCGGGCGGCTCGCCCGCCACCGGATATCACGACGATGGCAGCCAATCTCGACGTACAAGCGCGCTATTTCCCGCACACGCAGGACCAGCTCAAAGAAATTGCCTCGGACATCCTTCGTCATGCGAAGGCCCTCGGCGCGACGGACGCCGCGACCGAAATCTCCGAAGGCGACGGCCTGTCGGTGTCGGTGCGCCGCGGCGAGGTCGAGACGATCGAACACAACCGCGACAAGATGGTCGGCGTGACGGTGTTCATCGGCAAGAAGCGCGGCAACGCGAGCACGTCGGACTTCTCGCCGGCCGCGATCAAGGATACCGTCGCCGCCGCGTACAACATCGCGCGGTTCACGGCCGAGGACGACGCGGCCGGCCTTGCCGAGGCCGAGCTGCTCGAAACCGACCCGCGCGACCTCGATCTCTACCACCCGTGGGCGCTGACGGCCGACGACGCCGTCGAGCTCGCCCGCCGCGCGGAAGACGCCGCGTTCGCGGTCAGCCCGCAGATCCGCAACTCGGAAGGCGCGAGCGTGTCGGCGCAGCATTCGCAGTTCGTGCTCGCGACGTCGCGCGGATTCCTCGCCGGCTACCCGTACTCGCGCCACTACATCGCGTGCGCGCCGATCGCGGGAACCGGCCGCCACATGCAGCGCGACGACTGGTATTCGTCGAAGCGCAGCGCGGTCGATCTCGCGGCGCCGGAAGCCGTCGGGCGCTATGCGGCCGAGCGTGCGCTGGCGCGGATGGGCGCGCGTCGTCTCGATACCCGCAAGGTGCCCGTGCTGTTCGAGGCGCCGCTCGCGGCCGGCCTGCTCGGCGCATTCGTGCAGGCGGTCAGCGGCGGCGCGCTGTACCGCAAGACGTCGTTTCTCGTCGACAGCCTTGGCAAACCGGTGTTCGCACCGCACGTGCAGGTCGTCGAGGATCCGCACGTGCCGCGCGCGATGGGCAGCGCGCCGTTCGACGAGGAAGGCGTGCGCACGCGTGCGCGCAGCGTCGTCAACGACGGTGTCGTCGAAGGCTACTTCCTGTCGACCTATTCTGCGCGCAAGCTCGGTACGCAGACGACCGGCAATGCGGGCGGCTCGCACAACCTCGCGCTGCGCAGTTCGAAAACGCAGCCGGGCGACGATTTCGATGCGATGCTGAAGAAGCTCGGCACGGGCCTGCTGTTGACCGAGCTGATGGGGCAGGGCGTGAACTACGTGACCGGCGACTATTCGCGCGGCGCGGCCGGCTTCTGGGTCGAGAACGGCGTGATCCAGTATCCGGTCGAGGAAATCACGGTCGCGAGCACGTTGCAGGAGATGTTCCGGCATATCGTTGCGATCGGCGCGGATTCGATCGTGCGCGGTACGAAGGAAACGGGCTCGGTGCTGATCGAGCAGATGACGATCGCCGGGCAGTAAGCGGCGCGGCATTGGCCGCCAGGAAACGTAAAAGCCCGACCGGCGCGCTTACGCCGGTCGGGCTTTTTGTCGTGTGCCGGGTGTCAGCGGCGTTTGCGCGCGTAGACGACGAACGCATAGCCGAATGTGTTCGGCGCGGCGGCCTGGTGCGGCTCGCGCGACACTTCTTGCCAGTGCGCGGGATCGGGCGCAGGGAACGACGCATCGCCGTCGAAGTCCGCATCGATTTCGGTGACGACCAGCTTGTCGGCGAGTTCCAGGCCTTCCGCATAGAGCTGTGCACCGCCGATCAGGAATGCTTCGGGCACGCCATCGCGCGCGGCGAGCGCGAGCGCATCGGCGAGCGACGTGACAGTGTCGCAGCCGTCGAAGCGGCGCGCTGCGTCGCGCGTGACGACGATATTGCGGCGGCCCGGCAGCGGCCGGCCGATCGACTCGTGGGTCTTGCGGCCCATCACGATCGGCGCGCCCATCGTCGTGCGTTTGAAGAACGCGAGGTCCTCGGGGAGTTTCCAGGGCAACTGGTTGTCGCGGCCGATGATGCCGTTGCGGGCGCGCGCGACGATCAGGGTCAATGTCGTCATGAAGGTCGGGAAAGAGGGGAACCGGAATGGCGCCGATTCTACCGGAATGGCGGCGCGCGCCCGCATCGATGCGGGCGCACTGGTGGTTTCCGGTCGGCCGCACCGCGTCGGCGATGACGACGAGATGCGGCCTTGCGCCGCGATGTCCTGAATAAAAAGAGTGCCCGCCGGGGGACGGACACAAAAACGGTTCGCGTCGCGATATCGACGCTGCATGAAACGGCCTCACTCATCCCGCTCAGTTGGTATTCCTCAACGATTGAGCGGCATGTGGGTCGTGTGCGGATTATTGATGGATGCGGTTTCCGGCGTTTCCCTCCATCGCATGCTGCGCGCTGCCGGGAAGCGGAACAGGATTCGGTATCGGCACCGGAGCAGGCGGGGCGAGCTCGTCCCACAGCGTCACCCGTGTCTGGCCTGAAGAACTCGGTTGCGGGGCGGCGACCGGCACGATACCGATGCGGTTGTCCAGTTGCATGCGCGGTGCATTATCGGCAAGCAGTATCGCGCGTCCGGGCCGCGCGCCTTCTTCCGAGCGTGCCGGCATGAACGGGCACGCGAGCGCAAATGCAATCGTCAGTTGCACGCAAGACCGTGAAAAAAGTGTTCGCATGGCTGCCTTCTCCGATCTACTGCACATTCAGCGAAATGCATGCCATCGGGCGAAGAGCGTTGTCGCGTCTGCAATCGGTGAGGGCGCATTGTGAATCGCAATCGAAAACGCCGGGAAATGTTTCAGGCGTGAAACGACGGGGCTCGGGAATACTGCGGATTCAATCGATTCGCTTCAAGGATGAAAATCTGCGCGTGTGTCGATGCAGGCACGCGTCGCTGCGCATTTGATATGTGCAGATGATTGATAAACGTCGACCATTGAGCGATTCGGCCGCTCGCCCGTTTGCGCTGCAACTGGTTTGTCGTATTCAGCGCCTATAACTAAGCCGTCGTGGCCAAAAAAATAACTGGACGCGAGATAAGCGCCATCATGCGAGGCCAGTCATTGCCGCGCATCGGCATGGCGAATCGAGCCGCTTCGGCTGACCCGGTTCGATCCTTTTGCACGCGACTTGGCGTGTGCGGCAATCGTTAGACGGTTGATGAACGGGGTGGGCATATGGAAGCCGAGCAGCGGCATGTGATCTATTTCTCGCGCGAGCCGAACGATGCATTGCGCGGGCATTTCGACGAATGCGGGTGGCGCGTCGATCTTGCGGAAAGCGCACGCGACGTGCGGCGGGTCGTGCAGCACGGCGTGGCAACCGCGGGCCTGCTCGATTTCTCGCCGGGTTTTCGGCCCGCGGACTTGCGCGAACTCGAAACGTGTCTGAGCATCCAGCACATCGGCTGGATCGCGGCAACCCGGCGTGGGCAGTTGCAGGACGCCACGCTGCGGCATCTCATTCGCGACTACTGCTTCGACTACGTGACGATGCCGTATGAGGCGTCGCGCATCGTCGAGACCGTTGGCCATGCGCACGGCATGGTCGCGCTGACCGACCCGGTGGCGTCGCCCGTCGGCGCCGGGCGCGCCGAAGGCGAGATGGTCGGCACCTGCGACGCGATGCTCGGGCTCTTCAGGACGATCCGGCGCGTCGCCACAACCGATGCACCGGTGTTCATCTCCGGCGAATCGGGTACCGGCAAGGAGCTGACGGCCGTTGCGATCCACGAGCGCTCGGCGCGCGCGCAGGCGCCGTTCGTCGCGATCAATTGCGGTGCGATTCCGTCGACGCTGCTGCAAGCCGAACTGTTCGGCTATGAGCGCGGTGCCTTTACTGGTGCGAACCAGCGCAAGATCGGCCGTGTCGAGGCCGCGAACGGCGGCACGCTGTTTCTCGACGAGATCGGCGACCTGCCGCTCGAGAGCCAGGCGAGCCTGCTGCGATTCCTGCAGGAAGGCAAGATCGAGCGGCTCGGCGCGCATGTATCGGTGCCGGTCGACGTGCGCGTGATCTGCGCGACGCATGTGGACATGGAAGCGGCGCTGCGCGACGGGCGGTTTCGCGAGGACCTGTTCCATCGGCTGTGCGTGCTGAAGATCGAGGAGCCGCCGCTGCGCGCGCGCGGCAAGGATATCGAACTGCTGGCGCGTCACATGCTCGAGCGTTTCAAGGGCGATGCGCATCGCCGCCTGCGCGGCTTTTCCCCGGATGCGATCGCCGCGCTGTACGGCTATCCGTGGCCGGGCAACGTGCGCGAACTGATCAATCGCGTGCGCCGGGCGATCGTGATGTCGGAGGGCCGGATGATTACCGCGGCCGATCTCGAACTCAACGAATTCGCGATCCTGGCGCCCGTCTCGCTCACCGAGGCGCGGGAAGCGGCCGAACGGCAGGCGATCGAGCAGGCGCTGCTGCGCCACCGTGGCCGTTTTGCCGATGCGGCGCGCGAACTCGGCGTGTCGCGCGTCACGCTGTACAGGCTGATGTGCGCGCATGGGATGCGCGATCGCAGCGAGCCGCTCGGAGGGTTTTCGGCGCCGTTACCGGAGGTTCCGCATCACGCTTGCTAAAATTGGCGGGTGACGGCCGCCCTCGCGGCCGAAGGAACCCGCATGAAACAGTACCTCGACCTCGTTCGCACCATCCTCGACACCGGCACCTGGCAGGAGAACCGCACGGGCATCCGCACCATCAGCATGCCCGGTGCGATGCTGCGGTTCGACCTGCAGCAAGGTTTCCCGGCCGTGACGACCAAGAAGCTCGCGTTCAAGTCCGCGATTGGCGAACTGGTCGGCTTCCTGCGGGCATCGCGCAGCGCGGCTGATTTCCGCGCGCTTGGCTGCAAGGTGTGGGACGCGAACGCGAACGACAATGCGCAGTGGCTCGCGAACCCGTACCGCCAAGGCGCCGACGACCTGGGCGACGTGTACGGCGTGCAATGGCGCCAGTGGCCCGGCTACAAGGTGCTCGACGCGGGCGCCGACGCGCAGATCGCCGATGCGACGCGCCGCGGGTTCCGAATCGTCACCCGCTTCGACGAGGACGGTGCGCCGAAGGTGCTGCTGTACAAGGCGATCGACCAGTTGCGCCAGTGTCTCGACACGATCATGGAGAACCCGGCCGATCGCCGCATCCTGTTTCACGCGTGGAATCCGGCCGTGCTCGACCAGATCGCGCTGCCCGCGTGCCATCTGCTGTATCAGTTCCTGCCGAACGTCACGAAGCGCGAGATTTCGCTGTGCCTGTACATCCGCAGCAACGACGTCGGGCTCGGCACGCCGTTCAACCTGACGGAAGGCGCCGCACTGCTGTCGCTCGTCGGCCGGCTGACGGGTTATACGCCGCGCTGGTTCACGTACTTCATCGGCGACGCGCACATCTACGAGAACCAGCTCGACATGCTGCGGCAGCAACTCACGCGCGAACCGTACGAGAGCCCGCGGCTCGAGATTGCCGAGCGCGTGCCGGACTACGCGAAGACGGGCGTTTATGCGCCCGAATGGCTCGAGCAGATCGAGCCGTCCGACTTCTCGCTCGTCGGCTACCGGCACCATGAGCCGCTGACCGCGCCGATGGCGGTCTGACCCCCGGCGTTCGACGGCGGCGTGGGATATACGACCCGCGCCAGGCAGAATGGAAAAGGACCGACCGGCATTCGCCGGTCGGTCCTTTTCGTTTCATCGGGTGCGGTTACTGGCGATGCCGCTCGTCGTGGCCGCCGGGCGGCGGGTTGCTCGGGCGCGGCGCCTCGACGTGCGGTGCCGGTTGCGGCCGCGGTTCCATGCGTGGCGCGGGCATCGACGGCCGCGGCTCCATGCGCGGAGCCTGCGGTTGCGGTCGCGGCATTTCATGCACGGCCGGCGCGGGCGGGCGATACTCGTTCACGCGCGGCGGTGCGACTTCGCGCCGTGGTGCCGGTTGTGCGAATTCGGGGCGCGGTTGCGGTGCCGGCGCGGCGCGCTCGGGTCGCGGCTGTGCATGCTGGGCCGGTGCCGTGAAATCGGGGCGCGGACGTGGCTGCGGAATCTGCGCGGTCGTATCGGGTCGTGGTTGCGGCAACGCGCGCGGCGTTTCCTGCCGCCCGCCGGGTTGCGCGCCGGGCGCCGCTTCCGGATGCGGGACCGGCGCCGCGCCGCGCACGGGCGGCAGTGCATTCTGTCCTGCTGCGTGGAGTGCCGTCGGCGGCGTCGGGCGCTGACGCTCCATCGGCGTGTGCGGCTGCATCCACACGGGCGCCGCGGCTGCATGCGTGCTGTCGCGCGCGGTCGGTGCGTTGGCGGCCGTCGGCGGGTGCGGGACGCCATTTCCGGCGCCGAGCGCCTGATGCGGGGCCGGATTGCCCGGTGCCGGCGGCGTGGCGCCGTTCGCGAAGCGCGGCGCGTTGGGGGCTTCGCCGTTCGTCGGTCGCGCGCCATTCGGCATGATCGGCATCGGTGCACCGGGCCGTGCAGTCAGTGCCTGTGCCGGGGCTGGCTGCCCGTCGCGCGGCGCGTGCGCCGGTTGCACGACGGGGCCGTGCGGATTCACGAGCTGCACGTTGCGCATCGCCCATGCACCGGCTTTCGGGTTGCCCGGCACGCGGACCGGGCGAGCCGCATAGTCGGCCGGCACGTTTGTCCTCGCGACGGGCGCGCCTGCGCCCGGCACGCGCCCGCCTTGCCGGGCGAGGTGCGCGGCCGCCTGGTCGCGATACGCTGCCGGCACCGCCGGATTGCGCGTCGCGACGAACGTGTGCTGTCCGATCGCTGCCGGCGGCCGGT
The DNA here is from genome assembly GCF_001718315.1 of Burkholderia diffusa. Lineage (NCBI taxonomy): Bacteria > Pseudomonadati > Pseudomonadota > Betaproteobacteria > Burkholderiales > Burkholderiaceae > Burkholderia > Burkholderia diffusa. Next base: position 1,078,198 of record NZ_CP013362.1, read on the forward strand.
AGCTGGCCGTGCGCAGTCCGCCGGTAAAGCTCTGGCGCACCGGCGCAATGCCGGGGGTGCCGGGCATCACGTGCGCGTTGCGCCATTGTTGCGGATCGACGTGCTGCGAGAAGTGCGCGACCGGCTGACCGTGCACGAACGCGGACGCCGGCACGGCAGTGATCGCGTGCGGCGCGCGGAAGTTCACGTACGTCTTGTTGATGTTCGTGATGTTGGTGATGTTCGTCACGTTCACGGTCTTGTTGACCGTCACGTTGTTGACCACGATGTTCCGGTTCACGCGATCGTAGTAATGCGGGCTCCAGCCACCCCAGCCGGGATGCCACGGTTCGCCCGGGCCGAGTGCGAACCACGCGCAACCGGCCGCGGCGACACCGCCGACCGTCAGCGCGACGCTCCAGTCGGGCCCGCCGCCGCCGCCCACGAACGCGACGAGTGCCGGCGCGTAGACAGGCGGCTCGCTGACGACCATCGGGCCGGGCACCCATGCCCAGCTGTCGTCGACATAGGCCCAGCGGCCGTAGTGATAGGGCGCGAAGCCCCACGGGGCATCGTCGACCCACGTCCATCCCCATGGCGCCTGCCAGATCCAGTGACCGTCGTGATACGGCGCCCAGTCGGCCGGCGTGTCGTTCGGCACCCAGACCTCGCCGTAATTCGGGGTTTCGCGCCACGTACCATTCGCGTCGAGATCCTGATAACCGGGAACGTCGCGCGATACGTAGCGGGCCGATACCGAGCGCTGCTCCGCCGCATCGCGGCTGGCGGCCCACTGGTCGAGCGCGTCGGGGGCCGGCGCGGCCGATTGCTGTGCGACCTGCAGGTCGGTGCCGGTGAACACGACCTGTTGCCCGGGCGACAGCGGATACTGCCCGTTGCTGCCGTAGACGGTCGCGCTGCCGTTGCGGACGGTGACCGTCGTGGTCGCGCCGTTCGGCGCGACATCGACGCGATAGTCGCCGGGGCCCGTGATGCCGAGCGCGAGATTGGGTGTGTCGATTTCGTAGGTCCCGCCGGACGGCAGATCGCGCACGTGCGTCGATACGGTGCCGAGCCCGACCTTCAGCTGCGTCGTGTTGTCGTCGAGGTTCAGGACCGACAGGCTCGTCGATTCGCCAAGTCGCACCGCCGTCGAGCCGATGTGCAGCTCCGAGCGTGCGCCGGCGTCGTTCCACAGCTGGTCGCCGGTCGTCAGCGGCCGGTTCACGGCGGCGTACGACCACGTGTCGGTGCCGGCGGGCTCCGTCGTCACGGCACCCGACATGTAGTTGAGCCGGGCGACGCGGCTCGGCGGGTCACCGCCCGGCTGTCGGGCGGCGGCCGCATACGCCGCGGCCTGTGTCGCTTGCGCGAATGCGGAGGGCAGGATCGCCAGCGTGGCGAACGCGAGCAGCGTGCAGCGGGCGGTTCGCTTGAGCGTGAACAGGGAGGCCATGATGAGCGTCTTCGTCGTTATCGCGGCGCGTCGATTCGTGCCGTTGAGTTCACAATATCCGCTCGGCCTGTTTCAGTGCTCGGTGTTTTGTAAGTCGAATGGCACGCGATGTAACAAAACCTGTCCATCGCGCGTCGTTGTCGTCGGGCCGCAATGCGCGCGTCAAGCGGACGTAAGCCAGTCGTCGAAAATCTGTTGCCCGGGCACGGTGACGCGCAGCACGCGCGGACGCGCGGTGCGCTCAATCCAGCCGTGCGCGCAGAAGCTGTCGAGCAGCGCCGCGCCCAGCGCGCCGCCGAGATGCGGGCGACGCTCGCTCCAGTCGAGGCAGCCGCATGCGAAACGGCGGCGGCGCGTGCGCTGCTGTGCTACGTCGATGCCCCACTGCGCGAGCGCATGCGTGCCCAGTTCCGTGGCTTCGATCGCATCGCCGTCCGCCTGCAGCCAGCCGCGTGCGGTGAGCCCGTCGAAGATGCGGACCGCGAGTTCGCCGGCCATGTGGTCATAGCAGGTGCGCGCATAGCGCAGTTCGGCCGGCACCGTGCGTGACGGCGGCGGCACCGGGCGGTTCGGCGCGGCCGCGCGTGCCACGTTCGCGAGTGCCTCGAGCGATGCAGCGATGTCGGCAGACGCGAGCCGGTAGTAGCGGTGCCGGCCGCGCACGTCGAGCGCAAGCAGGCCACCTTCGGTCAGGCGCGCGAGGTGCGCGCTCGCCGCGGATGGCGACAGCCCCGCGATCATCGTCAGCTCGCCGGCCGGCCGTGCGCTGCCGTCCATCAGCACCCACAGCATCGCGGCGCGCCCGGGATCGGCGATCAGTGCGCCGATTCGGCTCAGGCCTGGAAAGTGGTGGTCGTCTTGATCGGTCATCATCGTGTGTCGTCAGGCGGAATGACTGCAGTGTAGGCGCTCGCGCACATTCGATGTTTCGCGTTCGGATGAAATGTCGGATGCGGCGAGGCGGTGCGCGACCCGCGGTCGTAGGCGGCGCGCGCGTAGAATGGCCGGACGTGGCGGCAGTGGGCCGCCGGATGCGACACGATGCAACGATGAAGACGATTTTCTGCCTGTTGGCGGCCGCGTTGCTCTGCGCGGCCTGTGCGCAGGGCGGCGCGGGCGCCGGCGAGCGGGGCGGCAGCCTCGAGATGTACGGGACGATCGACCAGGGCATCACGGTGCGCCGCTGACGGGCGCCGATTTCCGATGCCGACGCCGGCTCGGCGCGCAGGCGGGCTTGCCGCCGCTGCCGCGCGGCGGGCGCCGCGACGTGTTGCCGCAGTGCAACGTATAATGCGCCGATTGCAGTGCCCCCGCCGCCTGGAGCTATCACGATGTCCCAACCGTCCCCCGTACCGGCCGCCCTCGACCGCACCGAAACCGTATTCCGCTTCCTCGCCGAGCCGTCGTCCGTGAACTTCGGCGGCAAGGTGCATGGCGGCGCGCTGATGAAGTGGATCGACGAGGTCGCGTATGCGTGTGCGGCGGTCTGGTCGAGCCGTTATTGCGTGACGGTCAGCGTCGGCAACATCCGCTTCCAGCGTCCGATCCTCGTCGGCAACCTGGTCGAGCTGAAGGCGCGCGTCGTCGCGACGGGGCGCACCAGCATGCACATCCACGTGTCCGTGCACGCCGGCGATCCGAAGGGCGGCGTGCTGCGCCAGACGACCGACTGCCTCGTCGTGTTCGTCGCGGTCGACGAGAACGGCAACCCGGTGCCGGTGCCGCCGTTCGTGCCCGAGACCGACGAGCAGAAGGTGCTCGCAAAATATGCGGCCGACGTGCGCGCCGCGCTCGACAAGATCGTCGAGATGAAGCCCGAGGAAGTGGCGAAGGGCACCGTCTGACGGCAACGGGCGCCGCGTACGCGGCTCGCCCGCCCCGTCATTGCGTCGACTGCGCGATTACCGCGACCCGATCATCTGCTCGGGCCGCACCCACGCATCGAATTCCGCCTCGGTCAGGTAGCCGAGCGCGAGCGCGGCGGCCTTCAGCGTGGTGCCTTCCTTGTGCGCCTTCTTCGCGATCTGCGCGGCCTTGTCGTAGCCGATGTGCGGGTTGAGCGCCGTCACGAGCATCAGCGATTCGTTCAGCAGCAGGTCGATGCGCGCGCGGTTCGGCTCGATGCCCGCCGCGCAGTGATCGTTGAAGCTCTGCGCGCCGTCGGCGAGCAGCCGCACCGACTGCAGCACGTTGTGCGCGATCATCGGGCGGAACACGTTGAGCTCGAAATTGCCGCTGGCGCCGCCGACGTTGACCGCGACGTCGTTGCCGAACACCTGGCAGCACAGCATCGTCACGGCTTCCGACTGCGTCGGGTTCACCTTGCCCGGCATGATCGAGCTGCCCGGCTCGTTTTCCGGAATCGACAGTTCGCCGAGCCCGCAGCGCGGCCCGCTTGCAAGCCAGCGGACGTCGTTGGCGATCTTCATCAGGCCGGCCGCGACCGTCTTCAGCGCCCCGTGCGCGAACACCAGCGCGTCGGCGGCGGCCATCACCTCGAACTTGCTCGGCGCGGTCACGAACGGCAGCTTCGTCAGCCGGCCGATCTCGTCGGCCACGCGCACCGCGAATTCCGGATGCGCGTTCAGCCCGGTGCCGACCGCGGTGCCGCCGAGCGCGAGTTCGTACAGGTGCGGCAGCGCCGATTCGACGTGCCGGACGCCCTGGTCGAGCTGCGCGACGTAGCCGGAAAATTCCTGCCCGAGCGTGAGCGGCGTCGCGTCCTGCAGGTGCGTGCGGCCGATCTTCACGATGTCGGCGAAGGCCTTCGACTTCGCGTCGAGCGTCGCGCGCAGCGTGCGCAGCGCGGGCAGCAAGTGGTTGACGATCGCGTAGGCGGCCGCGACATGCATCGCGGTCGGGAACACGTCGTTCGACGACTGGCCGCGATTCACGTCGTCGTTCGGGTGGACTTTGCGTGCTTCGCCGCGCTCGCCGCCGAGCAGCTCGCTCGCCCGGTTCGCGATCACCTCGTTGAGGTTCATGTTGGTCTGCGTGCCCGAGCCCGTCTGCCAGACCGCGAGCGGGAATTCGCGCGGATGCTTGCCCGCGATGATCTCGTCGGCAGCGTCGATGATCGCGCGTGCCTTGTCGTCGGCCAGCACGCCGAGCGACTGGTTCACGGCGGCCGCGGCGCGCTTGACGATCGCGAGCGCGTGGATCAGCTCGGGCGACTGCTTTTCCGTCGAGATCCGGAAATTCTGCAGCGAGCGTTCCGTTTGCGCGCCCCAGAGCCGGTTGGCCGGCACGGCGATTTCGCCGAACGTGTCGCGTTCCATCCGAACTGCTTCGTTCATGATGCACTCCTCCTGGGAAGGGGAAAGGCCGCGGGTCGCGCGGCATCTGGCGTATCGTGAGGCAGTCGCGCCGCTGGCGCGGCGTCTTGGGTCTTCAACCGACAAGCATAGCGCCGGGCGCGATTTTGCGTCGTGCCGAACTCAACGCGTCGACGCGACGAGCGACGAGGTCTTCCGGTGAAAGCGCCAGGCCATCAGCACGGCGACGCTTGCGAGGCCGGCCGCGAGTCCCCACCACAGGCCGCGAGCGCCGAGGCCGGCATGGAACGCCAGCCAGTAGCCGGTCGGGAAACCGATGCCCCAGTAGCCGAAGGTCGCCGCGAGCATCGGGATGCGCGTGTCCCGCAGTCCGCGCAGCGCGCCCGACCCGACGGTCTGCATGCCGTCGACGATCTGGAACACCGCGGCGATGCCGAGCAGCGAAGCGGCAAGCGAAACGGTCGCCGCGTTGGCGGGGTCGTCGAGTTGCAGATACAGGCCGACGATCGCATGCGGCGCGACGATCAGCACGAGACCCGACAACGACATGAACGCGACGCCCAGGCCGAGCGCGACGAAGCCCGCATGCCGCGCGGCGACTGGCTGGCCGGCGCCGACCCAGTAGCCGACCCGCACGTTGGCCGCCTGGCCGATCGCGAGCGGCACCATGAATGCGACCGACGCGACGTTCAGCGCGATCTGGTGCGCGGCAAGCGACGTCGCGCCGAGCACGCCGATGGTGAGACCCGTGGCGAGAAAGAGCGTGGATTCGACCCCGTACGTGATCGCCACCGGCCAGCCGATGCCGATCAGCTCGCCCAACAAGGGCAGTTTCGGGCGGGCGGCGGTTACGAAATGGCGGAACCGCTGGCGGCCATGCAGCAGCCAGATCAGCGCGAGCGCGGTGAGCCAGATGGTGATGGTCGTCGCGACCGCCGAACCGAGGAAGCCGAGCCGCGGCAAGCCGAATGCGCCATGGATCAGCCCGTAGTTCAGCACGCCGTTGACGCCGACGCCGCCGATCGACACCCACAGCAGGCGCCGTGCGGCGCCGATCGCCGGCAGGAACGCGCGCATCAGACCGACGCCGATCAGGCTGCCGAGCGCCGCGAACCGCAGGATGCCGGTGTACTCGCCGACGTGATGCGCGAGCGTCGGCGGCTCGTGGAACATCAGCAGGATCGGTTCGGACAGCGACAGCGCGACGATCGCCGGAATCGCGAGCAGCAGGGACAGCGCGAAGCCGGTCCAATAGATGTGCGGCACGCGATGTTCCGCCTGCGCGCCGCGCGCATGCGCGACGCTCACGCTGACGGATGACAGCACGCCCTGCAGCACGGTCACGATGACGAAGAAGAAGTTCGCACCGAGGCCGCCCGCCGCGAGCGAATCGGGGCCGAGCGAGCCGAGCAGCACCGTGTCGGTGACGCTCATCGCCATCTGCGAGAGCTGCGCGATCGCGAGCGGCGCGGCGAGGCGCGCGGTATCGGCGGCATGACTGGACAGGGACGGCGGCGCGGCGGCCGTCCGCGTAAGACCGGAATGCGACATGGGATGAGCGCTCGCGCGGGTGCAGGCCCGCGCTGTCTGTATTTATTTTGAGAGACGGCTAGCTTACGGCTTTATTCGAACGGTGTCGAACGCGCGCGCCGATGGCCATGTCGCGGTCAGGGGCAACCGCTACGCGTCGTGAACCGCGATCCGCGTGTCGCCGAACAGCACCACCTGACCCGCGCGGATCTTGCAGGTCTTGCGCAGTTCGACCACGCCGTCGACTTTCACCGCGCCGGACGCGACGAACATCTTCGCGGTGCCGCCGCTGTCCGCGAGGCCGGTGATCTTGAGAAGGTTGTGCAGCTCGACGTATTCGCCGGTCAGCGTGAAATCCAGGTTGGGCATGACGAAGGGGGCGCGCGATGCGCGGGAGGAATCGCCCCGCATCATACGGCACCGGGGGCCGCCGCGCGAGTGCGCACGCGCGTGCAGGCCCGCGCGCCGCAGTTGTTAAGGACTGTGAGCGATTCGTCAGCAAATGAAACGGTGGGTAACAGTCTGAGAGATTCGCGAACCGGACGTGCGGCCGGCGGGTCTTTCGTCGTACCTGCTGCGTGTTGCGGCAGGGGACGCGACGGATCGCATCGAGGCGGTCCGCGCCCACAACTTCTTGAGGAGGATTGTCATGTCCAAGATTCGTACGATGCTGATCGGTGCCGCGCTGACGGCGTTCGCCACTTCGGCCGCATTCGCGCAGACGGGCGTCGCGACCCAGGGCACCGCGGGTGCCGGCGTGCAGACGCAGGCGCCGGCAGCAGGGGCCGGCGCAGGCGCAGGCATGCAGGGTGGTGCCGGTGCGAATGCGTCGGGCAATGCGGTCGGTGGCGCGACCGACTCAGCCGGTGCGGCAGCCGACGGCGCGAAGGATACGGCGTCGTCGTCGGTCCACTCGGCGAAGAAGCACGCGAAGCATGCGGCGAAGTCGGCCAAGCATCATGCTGGCACGGCAAAGTCGAAGGTAGGCGACGAGGCGGTCGAGGGTGGCGCGTCGGCCGGCGTGCAGGGCGGTGCATCGGCCTCGGGCGCCGCGCAGTAAGCGGCTCCCCGACGTCGCGCGACGTTCGCCCCGGACGGCGCGTCGTGACGGCGATCGATCGACGGCCCGGTTTGCTTTGCGCGAACCGGGCCGTTCTTCATGCGTGGACGCGTGCCGTCATGGCCGGTGCTGTTCCGGTCCCGGTCCGTGCGCCGGCCGTGCGGCGGACGGCGTGAATATGCTGCGTAGCCACGCGGCGAGCCGCGCGAATACGTCGTACGGCTCGTCGACGAAGATCTCGGGTTTCAGCAGCCGCAGATACTCCATGATCTGCTGCGCTTCCTGTTTCTGGAACGAACCATGCGCGAGCCCGAGCCGCAGCAGGCCGCGCAGTTCGCCGAGCTTGTCGCGCGCGGCGCTGCCGACGCTCATCTCGCACGCGAGCTTCGCCTCGTAGACGCGCTGGCGCAGCGATTCCGCGAGCCGCCATGCGGGCGTCTGCATCATTTCCTCGAGCGCCTGGATGTCGTGCACGGCGCCCTTGATCTGCGCGGCGAGCGGATCGACGAGCGACGCTTCGCCCTGCGCTTCGGCGACAATCGCGCGGGCCCAATCGCGGCACGCCTTCGCGAGCTCGTCGGGTGTCCATTCCGAGCGCGACGCGAAGCCGAAACCGAATTCGCCGGCCTGCCGCATCAGGATCGCGACGACGTCCGGAAATTCCTTGTCGAGCGTGCGCTTCGCCCACGCGTACTGGCCGCCCTCGAGCATCCGCTGCACGGCATGCTCGGTCAGCGGCACCATGTTGTCGAGCAGCTTGGCGCGCAGGAAATCCTCGAACGACGGTGTCGCGAACTGCGGGTCGAGTTTCAGCGACACACGCACGAACGCGTCGTAGTCCTTGCGCAGGGACGCAAGCGTGTCGTCCTTGAGGGAAAGGGTGATCTGGCCCATGAATCGTCTCGATGGCGGCCCGCGCGGGCCGGCGGCCGACATCGCGCACCGGTGCGGGCGCAGCGTCGACGGACCGGTTCGCGCCGAGGCTGATGGCGGGTCTTCATACCCGATATCGGCGCGCCGGGCGAAAACTTGAGCGCGGCCGGTGATGTTCGCTCAGGCCGGCAGCCAGTGCGGCATCACGATCCCTTGCCAGACAAAGAACACCGCGAGCCCGACCGCGATCGTCACGAGCGGCCGGCGTGTCGTCGCCGACACGAGCACGGTGGCGAGCGCGCCGACGAGCTGTGGATTGCGCCAGGTCAGTTCGGCCGTGCCGCCGTGCGGCGAGACGGTCATCGGCACGATGATCGCGGTCAGCACGGTGACGGGCACGAAGCCGAGCGCGGTCCGGATGAGCGGCGGGAAGGTCAGCCGCTCGCCGAACAGGAACAGCGTCGTGCGGATCGCATAGGTGATCACGGCCATTCCGAGGATCAGCAGTGCGTAGCTCACGATGCGGTCTCCGTGCGTGATGCGGTGCGCGAGCGCTCGTGCCGCAGCGTCAGCGCGACGCCGACCACGACGCCGGCGGCGACCGCGCCCAGCAGCCCGAGCTTGTATGGCCAGCCCTGCCAGAAGTACGCGAGCGTGCCGGCTGTCGCGGCGGCCGCGAAATAGCGCAGCGTGCCGAGCTGCGGCACGACGATCGCGATGAAGGTCGCCGCCATCGCGAAATCGAGGCCAAGCGACTGGAGGCCCGGGAAGGCCGCGCCGAAGCCGATGCCCGCGAGCGTCCAGACCTGCCAGTTCAGGTACATCGCGAGGCCGGAGCCGAAGAAGTAGTGGGGGCCGATGTCACCGGCCGGGAAGTGCCGGTAGTGCGCGTAGGCGACCGCGAACACCTCGTCGGTCATCAGCGCACCGAGCGTCGCGCGCCAGCTCAGCGGCAGATGCGCGACGTACGGCGCGAGCGTCGCGCTGTACAGCAGGTGACGCAGGTTCACGATCAGCGTCGTCGCGAGCACGACGACGAAGCTCGCGCTGCCGGCGATCAGGCCGAGCGCGATGAATTGCGCGGAGCCGGCGAACACCGCGAGCGACATCAGCGCACCGTGCCATGCGGCGAGCGGGCCGCCGCCGACCAGCGTGCCGAAGATCACGCCGAACGGCGCCGCGCCGATCATCATCGGGATCGTGTCGCGTGCGCCGTCGAGCAATTCGTTGAGCGGGCGACGGGGCGCGGGCGAGTTTGTGGGTGTGGGATTCAAGGGGCGCGTTTCCATGAAATGCAGGATAGCGGTGCGCAGCCGTGACGGCTTGTACATTCTTGCGCACCGCGGTGCCGGCGGCGCAAGCTGCGTGCCGGATGCCGCGCATTGTCTATTGCAGGCCGCGGAGTGTGCGTCAGCGCGCTTGCCAGCGTCCGGGCGGCACGCCGAACATTCGTTTGAAATGCCGGGAGAAGTGACTCTGGTCGACGAAGCCGCTTGCCGCGGCGACGTCGGCGATCGGCACGCCGGCGCGCAACGGCGCAAGCGCGCGCTGCAGCCGCAACTGATTGCGCCATGCGTGCGGCGGCATTCCGATCGTGCGGGTGAACAGGCGCGCCGCGTGAAACGGCGACAGGCCGGCGGCCTGCGCGACATCGTCGAGCGTGACCGTGCACGTGAGATCGGCGGCGAGCCGCTCGCGCATCGCGTCGACGCGCGGCTCGTCGGCCGCGAGCGCCGCCGGCTGCAGCCGCGCGTCGGCATGGCGCACGATCAGTGCCGACAACGCATCGAGCATCGCCGTTTCGGCGGCGAGCGGATCGTAGACGCGCGGCGCGGCAGCAGCCGGCGCCTCGGCGGCCGGCTGCTCCTGCGGATGAAACGGCGTCATGCACCCGCTGCCTGCCTCCATCATCCGGTGGGCCAGCGCGAGCCGCGCCGCGAGATCGGCGTCGCGGATCACGTCGGACGGGAACCATGGTGCATCTTGCGGGCGCCCCGCGATCGCGTTCGCGAGCGCGCGAATGTAGTCGACCGGCACGTAGCTCACGCGATAGCACCAGCCTTCGTCGGTCGCACGCGAGCCCGTGTGCACTTCGCCGGGATTGATCACGGGCACGGTGCCCGTTTCGGCGACATGGCCACTGCCGCGACAGGTGTAGCGCTCTGCACCCTGGAGGATCACGGGGATCGTGTACGCATCGTGCCAGTGCGGCGCGAACGTATGGTCGCGATAGGTAGCCGTGAGCAGGTCCGCGTTCGGCAGCAGCGGCGTGCGCCAGTAACGTGCGGAGTCCGGCAGAAGACGGGTGGCGGACATGTTCGGGCGCGAGGGCGGTCGAATCGACAGTTTATCGCTCCGGCGCCCGGCCGGCGCGGGCTTACTTGACCGGAATCGTCGTGCCGGCCGGCATCGGCACCGCAGTGACGGCGTTCTTCGGGCTGCCGCTGACGATGCGGTCGCTGTAGGTCAGGTAGACGAGCGTGTTGCGCTTCTTGTCGACCACGCGCACGACGTGAAGCGTCTTGAAGATGAACGACATCCGCTCGCTGAACACGTCGGTCTGCTGCTTGAGCGGCTCCTTGAAGCTGAGCGGGCCGACTTGCCGGCACGCGATCGACGCTTCGCTCGGATCCTCGGCGACGCCGAGCGTGCCCTTGATCCCGCCGGTGCGCGCCCGCGACACATAGCAGGTGACGCCCGTCACGAGCGGATCATCGTACGCTTCGACGACCACGCGATCGGAGCCCGTCACGCGGAAATGGGTGTTGACGCTGCCGACTTCCTCCGCGTGCGCGAATGGCGCGGCGGCAAGGGCGGAGAGGAGAAGGGCGAACGGCGCGGCGGAAAGGAGGCGGTGCTTCATCGACGGAACCGGATGCGAATACGGGACAGAGACTCTAGCATGCGCGTCGGTGACCGACGGGCGCCGGAAAAACAAAAGGCCCGTCGAATGACGGGCCTTTTTCTGTCTGGCTCCCCGACCTGGGCTCGAACCAGGGACCTACGGATTAACAGTCCGGCGCTCTACCGACTGAGCTATCGGGGAATAAATCGGTACATCTGCTTTGTTGTTCGGTTACCAACAAAAAACCCGTCCACCTTCAACGGGCTCTTGTGTTTTTTTGGCTCCCCGACCTGGGCTCGAACCAGGGACCTACGGATTAACAGTCCGGCGCTCTACCGACTGAGCTATCGGGGAACAAACAACAACAGCAGAGAAACGAGATTGTATGGAGCGTTCGCTAACCTGTCAACACTTTTGAGCGGCAGCGCACAAAAATTTTTTGCGGCGCCGCTGCGCGATCAGCGCTCGAGCAGGTGCAGCTTTTCCTGCACGTCCTTCCACTCGTCCGCGTCGGCCGGCGCCGGCTTCGTCTTCGTGATCGACGGCCAGTTCTTGGCCAGCTCCGCGTTCAGAGCGGTGAACTGCTGCTGGTCGCCCGGAACGTCTTCTTCGGCATAGATCGCATTGGTCGGGCACTCGGCGACGCACACGGCGCAGTCGATGCACTCGTCCGGATCGATGGCGAGAAAGTTGGGACCTTCACGGAAGCAATCCACCGGGCACACATCCACGCAATCCGTGTATTTGCACTTGATGCAGCCTTCGGTCACAACGTGAGTCATTAAAACGCTCCTGCTTGGCGGTATATATGGGGTGGCGTTTGCGCCAAAAGCGGCATTGTAACTGAAGCGCAAAACCCGCATCGCGTGGTCGGCTTTCCGGCTTATATCGTTTTGTGATTAGTTTATGGCGACAACCTCGGCGTTCGCGCATGCGGCATTCGCGCGACGCGGCCGGACGACGCGCGGGCGGTTTCACGATGGTCGGGCCCGCATTCGGGTAACATGGCCAGCAGACCGGGCGGCGCGCGGTGCGCCGGGCCGTGTCACGATATTGGCGGTGCCGTAATCATGATCATCACTTCGCTGCTCGACACGGATCTCTACAAGTTCACGATGATGCAGGTCGTCCTGCATCACTTTCCTGCCGCAAACGTCGAGTACCGGTTCCGGTGTCGCACGCCCGGCGTCGATCTCGTCCCGTACATCGACGAGATCCGCGACGAGGTGCGCGGCCTTTGCTCGCTGCGCTTCACCGACGTCGAACTCGACTACCTGCGGCGCATGCGCTTCATCAAGAGCGATTTCGTCGACTTCCTCGCGCTCTTCCACCTGAACGAGAAATACATTTCGATCACGCCTTCGCCGAAGGGCAACGGCGAGATCGACATCGTGATCGAGGGGCCGTGGCTGCACACGATCCTGTTCGAGATCCCGGTGCTCGCGATCGTCAACGAAGTCTATTTCCGCAATACGCAGCGTGAGCCCGACTATCGCGAAGGTCGTGAACGGCTGCGCGAAAAGATCAAGCTGCTCGGCGCGAAGCCGGAGTTCGCAGACTGCAAGATCGCCGACTACGGCACGCGTCGGCGCTTCTCGAAGGTGTGGCACGAGGAGGTTGCACTCACGCTGCGCGACGGGCTCGGGCCGCAGTTCGCGGGCACGAGCAACGTGTTGTACGCGATGAAGCACGGTCTGACGCCGCTCGGCACGATGGCCCACGAATACCTGCAGGCCTGCCAGGCGCTTGGCCCGCGGCTGCGCGATTCGCAGACCTACGGTTTCGAGATGTGGGCGAAGGAGTATCGCGGCGACCTCGGGATCGCACTGTCGGACGTCTACGGGATGGACGCGTTCCTGAACGACTTCGACATGTACTTCTGCAAGCTGTTCGACGGCGCGCGCCACGATTCGGGCGATCCGTTCGAGTGGGGCGAGCGCATGCTGCGCCACTATGAGGCGAATCGCTGCGATCCGCGCACCAAGGTGCTCGTGTTCTCCGACGCGCTCGACATCCCGAAGGTCATGCAGCTGTACGAACGGTTCCGCGGCCGCTGCAAGCTCGCGTTCGGCGTCGGCACCAACCTCACGAACGATCTTGGCTACGTGCCGCTGCAGATCGTGATCAAGATGGTCCGCTGCAACGGACAGCCGGTCGCGAAACTGTCGGACTCGCCGGGCAAGAGCATGTGCGACGACAAGGCGTATCTAGCGTACCTGCGCCAGGTGTTCGGCATCGCGCAGCCGGTCGACGAGGACGCATCGCAGTAAGCGTCGACCATGCGGCCAGGTGCGATGCGGCGAGGGCGGCCGGTATAATCCGACGGTATCGCACGCCAACGTCACGAGGACCGTTCATGGACACTTCCGCTGCCCGTCGCCAGATCCTCGCACGCATTCGCGCGGCGCAAGGACGCGCGCCCGAACCCGATGCCGTGGAGCGCGACGGCGTCGCCGACTATCTCGCCCGTCATCCCGAAGGGCCGCGCCCGCCGATGCCGGCGGACCTCGTCGCCGCATTCGTCGAGGAAGCGGCTCGCCTGTCGACGACGGTCGATGAGGTCGCGACACTGGCCGACGCGCCGGCCGCCGCCGCCCGCTATCTTTCCGCTCACGGCCTGCCGATGCAGGCCATCGCATGGCGCACGCTGGCCGAGCTCGACTGGGCCGGCGCGGGCCTGTCGGTCGAATGCCGCAAGCCGCGCGACGGCGATCTCGTCGGCCTCACGGGCTGCTTCTGCGCAACCGCCGAAACGGGTTCGCTGGTGCTGCTGTCCGGGCCGGACACCTATGCATCGGCCGGGCTGCTGCCGGAGACGCACATCGCGATCGTGCCGGCGTCGCGGATCGTCGCGGCCCATGAAGACGCATTCGCTCTGATTCGCGCGGAGCGTGGCGAATTGCCGCGCGCGGTCAATTTCGTATCGGGCCCGTCGCGCACGGGCGATATCGAGCAGACCATCGTGCTGGGCGCGCATGGCCCGTACCGCGTTCACGTGATCGTCGTACGCGGCGCATGACGTGCACGCCTGATCCATCCTCACTCGACTCATTCGCACAAGGAAGTTCTGCATGAAACGACATGCCGCCTGGGCGGGCATGGCGTTGGGAGCCGCGCTTGGCGCCGTTCCCGCGCTTGCATCGGCCGCCACGCTCGACGGTGCCACGCTGTCCGCACTCTGGGGCATCCCGTTCGCCGGGATCCTGCTGTCCATCGCGATGTTCCCGCTCGTCGCGCCGGTGTTCTGGCATCACCACTTCGGCAAGATCGCCGCGGCGTGGGCGATCGTGTTTCTGGTCCCGTTCGCATTCGCGTTCGGTGCCGGCACGGCGTTCGGCACGCTCGTGCACGCGCTGCTCGAGGAGTACATTCCGTTCATCGTGCTGTTGACGGCACTCTATACGGTCGCCGGCGGCATCTGCGTCAACGGCAACCTGCACGGCACGCCGAAGCTGAACACCGCGATCCTCGCGCTCGGCACGGTGCTCGCGAGCGTGATGGGCACGACCGGCGCCGCGATGCTGCTGATCCGGCCGCTCTTGCGCGCGAACGATAACCGCAAGCACGTCGTACACGTCGTGATCTTCTTCATCTTCCTCGTCGCGAACGCGGGCGGCTCGCTGTCGCCGCTCGGCGATCCGCCGCTGTTCCTCGGCTTCCTGAATGGCGTGAGCTTCTTCTGGACGACCACGCATCTTGCGCTGCCGATGCTGTTCATCTGCGCGGTGCTGCTGACGCTGTTCTTCGCGCTCGACACGTACTTCTACCGGAAGGGCGGCGAGGAGCGGCCGGCTGCGCTCGACCCGACGCCCGACGACGCCGCGCTGACGATCGACGGCAAGATCAACTTCGTGCTGCTCGCGGCCGTGATCGGCCTCGTGCTGATGAGCGGCATCTGGAAGCCGGATGTCACGTTCGACGTGTGGGGCACGCACGTCGCGCTGCAGAATCTCGTGCGCGACGCGGCGCTGGTCGTCGTGGCGCTCGCGTCGCTCGCGCTGACGCCGCGCTCGGCGCGCGAAGGCAACGCGTTCAACTGGGCGCCGATCGAGGAGGTCGCGAAGCTGTTCGCGGGGATCTTCGTGACGATCGCGCCGGTGATCGTGATCCTGCGCGCGGGTGCGGACGGCGCGTTCGCACAGATCGTCCATCTGGTCACGGGGCCTGACGGCAAGCCTGTCGACGCGATGTACTTCTGGGCGACCGGCCTGCTGTCGTCGTTCCTCGACAACGCGCCGACCTACCTCGTGTTCTTCAACCTCGCGGGCGGCGATGCGCAATCGCTGATGACGACGGGCGCGACGACGCTCGCCGCGATTTCCGCGGGGGCGGTCTTCATGGGCGCGAACAGCTACATCGGCAATGCGCCGAATTTCATGGTGAAGGCGATCGCGGAATCGCGCGGCGTGAAGATGCCGAGCTTCTTCGCCTATCTCGGCTGGGCGCTCGTGATTCTGGTACCGGTATTTCTGCTGACGTCGTGGATCTTCTTCCCGGCGTAGGCTGACGATTTTCAACCAAGCGCGGACGGTTGCGGCGGCGCACGATGTGCCGCGTGCCGGCCGCGGCATGCGGAGATGGCGATGCAGAAGATCCTGGTCGCACGTCCGATCTTTCCGGACGTGATCGAACGGCTCGAGCAGTATTTTGAAGTCGACTGGAACAATGGCGACGCGCTCGCCCCCGACGCGCTCGCCGCGCGCCTCGCGGACAAGGACGGTGCGCTGACGGCGGGCGACCCGGTCGGCGCGGCCGCGCTCGCGGCGGCGCCCCGCCTGCGCGTCGTGTCGAACATGGCGGTCGGCTACAACAATTTCGACATGGCCGCGTTCAACGCCGCCAACGTGCTCGGCACCAACACGCCCGACGTGCTGAACGAATCGACCGCGGATTTCGGCTGGGCGCTGATGATGGCCGCCGCGCGGCGGATCGCCGAATCCGAGCACTGGCTGCGCGCCGGGCACTGGCAGAAGTGGGCGTACGACGGTTTCCTCGGCAGCGACATTCACGGCTCGACGCTCGGCGTGATCGGCATGGGGCGTATCGGTCAGGCACTCGCACGGCGCGCGCGCGGCTTCGGGATGCAGGTGATTTATCACAACCGGTCGCGGGTCGCGCCCGAGATCGAAGCCGAACTGAACGCCGAATACGTGTCGAAGGATGCCTTGCTGGCGCGCGCCGATCACGTCGTGCTCGTGCTGCCGTACACGAAGGAGAACCATCACACGATCGGCGCCGCCGAGCTCGCGAAGATGAAACCCACCGCGACGCTGACCAACATCGCGCGCGGCGGCATCGTCGACGACGCGGCGCTGGCCGCCGCGCTGCGCGACGGGACGATCGCCGCGGCCGGCCTCGACGTCTATGAAGGCGAGCCGAGCGTCCATCCGGCGCTGCTCGAGGTACCGAACGTCGTGCTGACGCCGCACATCGCGAGCGCGACGGAGAAGACGCGCCGCGCGATGGCGAACCTCGCGGCCGACAATCTGATCGCCGCGCTGGGCGAGGGGCCGCGCGCGGGGCAGCCGCCGAACCCGATCAACCCTGACGTAATCGGGAAGCGGCGCGCATGACGACGATGTTGTTGCTGGCGGCGGTCGTCGTGCTGGCCGTTGCGCTCGCCGTGGCGATCGTCGCGCTCGTGCGGGGCGGCGGACGCCATGACGATGCGGCCGTGCTTGGCGACCAGATCGAGGACGCCGCGCACGCGCAGGCGCTTGCCGTGGAGCGGCTCGAGCGCGAGCTGCGCGGCGAGATCGTCGAGAACGCGCGCGGCTCGCGTACCGAGCTGGCTGGCAGTTTCTCGCAACTTCAGCAGACGCTCGCGACCCAGCTGACGAGCATCGCGACCGTGCAGAACAATCAGATCGAGGGTTTCGCGCAACAGCTGGGCAAGCTCGTTGCGGGCAACGCGCAGCAGTTCGACGCGATGCGCGAGAGCGTGCAGCGCCAGGCGCAGCAGGCGCGCGAAGAGCAGACGGTTGCGCTGCGGCTGTTCGGCGACACGCTGAACCGGCAGCTCACGCAGCTGACCGAGGCCAATGATCGCCGGATCGGGGAAGTGCGTGCGACGCTGGAGCAGCGGCTGAAGGAAATCGAGACGAACAATGCGGCGAAGCTTGAGGAGATGCGCCGCACCGTCGACGAGAAGCTGCATGCGACGCTCGAACAGCGGCTCGGCGAATCGTTCAAGCTCGTGTCGGACCGTCTCGAGCAGGTACATCGCGGGCTCGGCGAGATGCAGACGCTCGCGGCCGGCGTTGGGGACCTGAAGAAGGTGCTGACCAACGTGAAGACGCGCGGCACTTGGGGCGAGGTGCAGCTCGAGGCCTTGCTCGAGCAAATGCTCACGCCCGATCAGTACGCGAAGAACGTCGCGACGGTGCCGAAGAGCAGCGAACGCGTCGAGTTCGCGATCCGGCTGCCGGGGCGCGAAGCCGGCACGCGCGATGCGCCGCCGGTGTGGCTGCCGATCGACGCGAAATTCCCGCGCGAGGACTACGAGCGGCTGATCGACGCGCAGGAGCGCGCCGATTCGGTGGCGGTCGAGGACGCGGCGCGTGCGCTCGAGGCGCGCGTGCGGATGGAAGCGCGCACGATCGCCGAGAAGTACGTCGCACCGCCGCATACGACCGATTTCGCGCTGCTGTTCCTGCCGACCGAGGGGCTCTATGCGGAGATCCTGCGCCGTCCGGGGCTGACCGACCTGCTGCAGCGCGACTATCGCGTGACGGTGGCCGGGCCGACGACGCTCACCGCGCTGCTGAACAGCCTGCAGATGGGTTTCCGCACGCTCGCGATCGAGCAGCGCTCGAGCGAGGTGTGGCAGGTGCTCGGTGCGGTGAAGACCGAATTCGGCAAGTTCGGTGACGTGCTGGCGCGCACGAAGGCGCAGCTCGAAACGGTCACGCGCTCGATCGAGGCCGCCGAGCAGCGCACCCGCGTGATGAACCGCAAGCTGAAGCAGGTCGAGGCGTTGCCGGGTGAGACGGCGGCCGGGCTGCTCGGCGCGGAAGTCGCCGACGGTGCCGATGCTGACGATGCATGACGCATCATGTGTACAGCCGAAACCGGCTGGAACGAAAAACGGGCGCCGTGGCGCCCGTTTTCTTTTGCAGCAGCGACCGGTTTGGCCGGTCGACGTTCAACGTGTGGCGAGCGTGTTCAGCGCATCTCCGGTGACGCGCACGATGCGCCATTCCGGCAGCACGGTCGCGCCCATCTTCTCGTAGAAGTCGATCGCCGGCTGGTTCCAGTCGAGCACCGACCATTCGAAGCGGGCGCAACGGCGCTCGACGGCGAGTGCCGCGAGGTGCTGCAGCATCGCGGTGCCGAGGCCCGTGCCGCGCTGCGACGGCTGCACGTACAGATCCTCGAGATACAGGCCGCGCCGACCGAGGAACGTCGAATAATTGTGAAAGAACAGCGCATACGCGACGATCGCACCGTCGCGCTCGGCCACCAGCGCTTCGGCGGCGGGGCGCTCGCCGAACAGCGCGTCGGCCAGATCGGCATCGCTCGCGACGAACAGGTGCGTGAGCTTCTCGAATTCGGCCAGCTCGCGCATCAGCGCGAGGATCGCGCCCACGTCGCGCGTGTCGGCGGCGCGGATCAGCGGCGTGACGCTCACGCCTCCTCCGGCGGATCGGACAGCACGATCTCGATGCCGCCGAAGCGCGACGCGACCCAGTTGTACGCGTGGCAGGCGATCCACAGCAGGACGAAACCGAGGATCGCGTTCAGCAGCAGCGCGCTCAGGATCGTGCTCAGTTCGACCATCCCGTAGCGGATGTACGCGACCAGGATGCCGAGCAGCACGATCGGCACGCTGAACGTCAGGTAGACGAGGATCAGTGCCTTCGCGGTCTGCCCCGCGGCGATCGACGAGATTTGTTTCTTCATGTGCGGATTGCCCCCGTAGAGATATACCGATTGGAATTCAGATCAAGCCGTCGAGCGGCAGGATGTCGACCGGGGCGCCCGCGTCGACTGTCGCGCAATCGTGGCCCAGGACGATGAAACAGTTGGCGGCCGCAAGGCCGCTCAGCGATGCGGAACTCTGCGAACCGGCCGGCGCGGCAAGCCACTGGCCGTCAGCGTCGCGCGTCGCGATGGCGCGCAGGTATTCGGTACGGCCCGGGCGCTTTTTCAGTGCCTGCGTGCTGCGTGCCGTATACATCGCCGGCGGCGGTACATGCGCGCCGGCCAGCGTCAGCAGCGCGGGGCGCACGATCGCATGGAACGTCACGGCTGAGGCGACCGGATTGCCGGGCAACCCGAAGAACAGCACGTGGCCGGCGCCGCCGTCACGCGCGAGCGTGCCGCACGCGAGCGGCCGGCCGGGCCGCAGCGCGAGGCTCGCGAAGGTTACGTCGCCCAGCCGCGCCATCACGTCGCGCGTGAAATCGGCTTCGCCGACCGACACACCGCCCGACGTGATCACCGCGTCGGCCTGTGCGGCGGCGGCATCGCGCAGCGCGCGTTCGAGCGCCGCCGGATCGTCGCGGACGATTCCGAGATCGAGCGCGTCGATATGCAGCCTTTCGAGCATCGCGACCAGCATCGCGCGATTGCTGTCATACAGCGTGCCGCGGGTGGGCGGCTCGCCGGGTTCGCGCAGTTCGTCGCCGGTCGAGAACACGGCGACGCGCACGCGGCGACGCACCGTGATTTCGCCCAGTCCGAACGATGCGAGCAAGCCAAGATCGGACGGGCGCAGGATGCGGCCGGCGGCCAGCGCGCGGGCGCCGCGAGCCAGATCCTCGCCGGCCCGGCGGCAGTTTGCGCCGCGCGTGATGTCGCGCGCCGCGAAGCGGATGACGTCGCCGTCGATGCGCACGTGTTCCTGCGGGATGACCGTGTCGCATCCGGTCGGCATCTGCGCGCCGGTCATGATGCGGATGCACGCACCGGGCGCTACGGCTCCATCGAACGGATGGCCGGCCAATGCCGTACCGGCGACGGTCAGCGCGATGTCGGCGGCCGATGCAGTCGCGTATGCGCTGCCGTCGAATGCATAGCCGTCCATCGCCGAGTTGTCGTACGCGGGAATGTCGAACGGCGCATTCACGTCGGCTGCGAGCACTCGGTCGAGGGCGTCGTGCAGCGGCACCTTGTCGCACGCGCCGACCGGCGCCGCGAACCGGCACGCGAGCGCCTGCGCGTCGGCGAGCGACAACGGGGCAGCGGAATCGGGTGCGGTTCGGGAGGCGGGCGAGGATTGCGTGATCATCAGTCTGACTGCGCCGCAAGGCGTATCGGGTTCGTGGCCGGTGGCGCGCGCAGGGCGCCGGAGCGCGAAGGCGCATGCGGCGGGCAGGAACGGATGCCGGCGCCGTCAGCGGCGGGCAAGCGCGGCAAGTTCCTGCCAAGAGTTGGCATTGTAAAACGCACGCTCGTCGCAAAACTCGACTTCGACCGTCTTGTGGCGTGCGTACCACGCACGCACCTTGCGCTCGCCAGCCGCGAGCCCGGCCGCGAGATCGTTGGCGAGCGACGTGCGCAGCAGGGCGAACGTCGGCTGCGGGGAACGTGCCTGTTGCGCGTCGACGGTCACCGCCATCGCGATGTCGGCCTGATGCGCGTCGAGTGCCGCGCGCAGCCGCGCGACGAGGTCGGTCGGCAAATAGGGCGTATCGCACGGCGAGCACGCGACGAGCGGTGCGCGCGCCGCGCGCATGCCGGCAAGCAGACCGGCGAGCGGGCCGGGGAAGTCGGGTGTTTCGTCCGGCACGATGCGCGCGTCGAACGGCGCACCGAGCTCGGCGTAGCGATCGGCGTTGCGATTCGCGCTGATCAGCGTCTCGTCGACCTGCGGGGAGAGCCGGCGCAGCACGTGCAGCGCAAGCGGCGTACCGTCGAGCAGTTGCAGGCCCTTGTCGGCGCCATCCATGCGCGTCGCGCGGCCGCCCGCGAGCAGCAGGCCGGTGACGGGAGGCGAGGCGGAGGCGGACATCGCGGGAAATCGGGGCGGCGGAACCGCGTCAGCCGCCGATGTACGACATTTCGACGCGCTTGCCGGCGCCGTCGTGTGCCGCGTCGGCGGCCGCGCTGCCGCGCAGTTGCGAATAGCGGTCGGTGCGAGCCTGCCAGGTCCGGGCGATCGCGGTCGCGATCTCGGCGTCGCTCGCGCCGCCGCGCACCAGGGCGCGCAGGTCATGGCCCGTCGACGCGAACAGGCACAGGTACAGCTTGCCTTCGGTCGACAACCGCGCGCGCGTGCAGTCGCCGCAGAATGCCTGCGTGACGCTCGAAATCACGCCGATTTCGCCGCTGCCGTCCGCATAGCCCCAGCGCTGCGCGGTTTCCGCCGCCGTGTGCGGCTCGAGCGGCACGAGCGGGAACCGTTCGGCGATCCGTGCGACGACGTCTGCGGACGGCAGCACTTCGGTCATGTTCCAGCCGTTCGACGTGCCGACGTCCATGTATTCGATGAAACGCAGGATCACGCCGGTGCCGCGGAAGCGCTCGGCCATCGGCAGGATTTCGCTGTCGTTGGTGCCGCGCTTCACGACCATGTTGACCTTGACCGGCGCGAGGCCCGCGGCCTGTGCTGCGAAGATCCCGTCGAGCACGTCCGCGCTCGCGAAGTCGGCGTCGTTCATGCGCTTGAACAGCGTATCGTCGAGCGCGTCGAGGCTGACCGTCACGCGCGTGAGGCCGGCGTCCTTCAGCGCGCGCGCCTTGCGCGCGAGCAGCGAGCCATTGGTGGTCAGCGTCAGGTCGAGCGGGCGGCCGTCATGGGTCGTCAGGCGCGCGAGGCGCTCGATCAGGAATTCGAGATTCTTGCGCAGCAGTGGTTCGCCGCCGGTGATCCGGATCTTTTCGACGCCGTGTGCGACGAACAGCCGCGCCACGCGCTCGATCTCCTCGTGCGTGAGCAGTGCGCTGTGCGGCAGGAACGGGTAGTTCTTGTCGAACACGTCTCGTGGCATGCAGTACACGCAACGGAAGTTGCAGCGATCCGTCACCGAGATGCGCAGGTCGCGCAGCGGCCTGGCGAACGTGTCGGCCAAGGCGCCGTCAGGGGTATGCGCGACGCCGGAGATATCCGGCATCCCGCTGACGTCGGCGAGAGGAATGATGCGTCGGGACATGTTCAAAGAAGTGCGAGCCAAGCTTCTATTCTAGCCGCAAGCGGCTGCTCGGGCCGGAGGGCGGAAACCCGCAGCGCGGAAATGGAAAAGCCCGCCGGAGGCGGGCTTTTCCTGGTCGGGCGATGCGCCGCTTAATGTTGCGACGTTTCGACCTGCTGCATCGGGGTCGTGTCGACCGGCGGCAGCGCCTTGCGCTCGCGCGGAACGCGGACAGCGCGCGGCAGGCGCGACGCAGCTTCCTGGGCAGCGCGGAACTTGTCGGCGTCGGTGTTCACCCACACGAGACCGGCTTGTTCCAGCACGGCATCAAGGCTCGCCGAAGCTGGCGCGGCGGCCGGTTGCACGGGTGCCGGAGCCGGCGCGGCAACGGCTTCGACCGGTGCAGTTTCGACGCGCGCCGGTTCGACGTGAGTCGGTTCGACGGCGGACGGAGCCGCTTCGGCTGCGACGACCGGTGCCGGTGCGGCCTGTTCGACGGGCGCGGACTGCGGCGCTTCGACGGCAGCCGGCGCGGCCGGCACTTCGAACGCATCGGTCGGCGAAACCGCGACCGGAGCCGGGCCGGCTTCCGGAGCAGCGGCCGGTGCGACCGGTGCCGACTCGGCTGCCGGTGCGACGACGGCGGGCTCGAGCGGCGCGACCGGCGTCGCTTCGACGCGAACCGGTGCCGGTTGCGGCTCGGCTGCGACCGGTGCGGCTGCTTCGGCAACGGCTGCGCCGGCAGCGGCGACGGCTGCCACCGCGACCGGTGCGGCCGTATGAGCCGGCTCGGCAGCGCTCGGCGCTTCCGTCGTCACGGCCTGCACGGCGGCTTCGTCGTCCGCGCGTTGCTCGGCGTGGTCGACGACTGCGCCTTCGTCCTCGCGCTCGCGGCGGCCGCCACGGCGACCGCGGCGGCGGCGGCGACGTTCCTCGCCGTCACGTGCACCGGCTTCCGCGTCGGCTGCGACATCGGCGCCCGGCAGGGCGGCTGCGGCCTGGTCCGTTTCCGTTTCCGGATGGTTCTCGCCTCGGGTGACGGTTTCGAGCGTCGCTGCATGTTGCGTCGGCTTGCGGCGCTCGCCGCGCTCGCGACGTTCGCCGCGTTCCTGGCGCTCGCCGCGGCCGGCTGCCTCGACGGTTTCCGGCTGCTCGGTGCGCTCGCGCGGTTCGCGGTTCTCGCGCGGTTCACGCGGCTCACGGCCCTCACGCGGTTCGCGGCCTTCGCGCGGACCACGGCCCTCGCGACCTTCGCGACCCTCACGGCTTTCGCGCGGCTCGCGGCCTTCACGCGGTTCGCGACCCTCGCGCGGTTCACGCGGCTCGCGCGCTTCCTTGCCTTCCCGTTCCTGGCGTTGCGACTGGCCACGGCCTGCCGCTGCCTGGTCGCGGCCGCCCTGAGCCTGCTGGGCGCCGCCACGACGGTTGCGGTTGCGATCGCCGCCGCGCTGCTCGGTCTTCTCGGTCCGCTCGCGGGCCGGACGGGCGGCCTGTTCCTTTGCCGGTGCCGGTGCGACCGGCGCGGGCGCCGGAGCCGGCGACATGCCGAACAGACCCTTCAGCCAGCCGATGAAGCCGCCGCTCGCCGCGGCGACCGGTGCGGGCGCCGCAACCGGCTCGACCGGGCGCTGCGGTGCCGGGCTCGGTGCCGGACGCTCGGGCGTGATGCCCTTGACCGCGGCTTCCTGCTTCGGCTTCACGTCGGCCGCACGCTTGCTGTAGCCGGTTTCCGACTCCAGTTCGCGGGCGGCTTCCTCCGCCATCTTCCAGGACGCACGCGGATCGTCGAGGCGCGCGTCGTCATGGCGCAGGCGCTCGAGCTTGTAGTGCGGCGTATCGAGGTGCTTGTTCGGGATCAGCACGATGCCGACCTTGAAGCGCGACTCGATCTTGTTGATTTCCTGACGCTTTTCATTGAGCAGGAAGGCGGTCACCTCGACCGGCACCTGGCAGTGGATCGCCGCGGTGTTTTCCTTCATCGCTTCTTCCTGAATGATCCGCAGGACCTGCAGCGCGGACGATTCGGTATCGCGGATGTGGCCGGTGCCGTTACAGCGCGGGCACGTCACATGGCTGCCTTCCGACAGGGCCGGACGCAGGCGCTGGCGCGACAGTTCCATCAGGCCGAAGCGGGAGATCTTGCCCATCTGCACGCGCGCACGGTCGTGCTTGAGCGCGTCCTTCAGGCGTTGCTCGACTTCGCGCTGGCTCTTCGCCGACTCCATGTCGATGAAGTCGATCACGATCAGGCCGCCGAGGTCGCGCAGGCGCAGCTGGCGGGCCACTTCGTCCGCCGCTTCGAGGTTCGTGCGGGTCGCCGTTTCCTCGATGTCCGCACCCTTGGTCGCACGCGCCGAGTTCACGTCGATCGCGACGAGCGCTTCGGTGTGGTCGATCACGATCGCGCCGCCCGACGGCAGCGGCACCGTGCGCGAGTACGCGGTCTCGATCTGGTGCTCGATCTGGAAGCGCGAGAAGAGCGGCACGTCGTCGTGGTAGCGCTTCACCTTCGACACGTTGTCCGGCATCACGATGTCCATGAACGCACGGGCCTGATCGTAGATCTCGGTCGTGTCGATCAGGATTTCGCCGATATCGGGCTGGAAATAATCCCGGATCGCGCGGATCACGAGGCTCGATTCCAAATAGATCAGCATCGGCTGGCCGGCGTTGCCGCTTTGCGATGCCGCTTCGATCGCGCGCCACAGCTGCAGCAGATAGTTCAGGTCCCACTGCAGTTCCTCGGCGCTGCGGCCGATGCCCGCGGTGCGGGCAATCATGCTCATGCCGTCCGGAATCTGCAGCTGCGCCATGGTTTCGCGCAGTTCCTGCCGTTCGTCGCCCTCGATCCGGCGCGACACGCCGCCGCCGCGCGGGTTGTTCGGCATCAGCACGAGGTAGCGGCCGGCGAGCGAGATGAAGGTCGTGAGGGCGGCGCCCTTGTTGCCGCGCTCCTCCTTCTCGACCTGGACGATCAGCTCCTGGCCTTCGCGCAGGGCATCCTGGATGCGCGCGGAGCGCATGTCGATGCCTTCCTTGAAGTACTGGCGGGCGACTTCCTTGAACGGCAGGAAGCCGTGGCGGTCTTCGCCGTAGTTGACGAAGCACGCTTCGAGCGACGGCTCGATGCGGGTCACGACACCTTTGTAGATATTGCCTTTGCGCTGTTCGCGCCCGGCCGTTTCGATGTCGATGTCGATGAGCTTTTGCCCATCGACGATGGCGACGCGCAGCTCCTCCTGCTGCGTCGCATTGAACAGCATGCGTTTCATGAACGACTCCAGGCGGCTCTGCTGCCGGCGCCTCGCGGTTGTCAGTCGCGAGGGCGGGAACGACGGCAGGCCGCACCTTGTTGTGTTGTCACGAGCACGCTGGAGCGGGAAGGATGGCGGGGAGAATTGCCTGAAGAGGCGCTTGGGCCCGAAACATGGGGCCGGCGGCCAAAGGGCACCTGCGAACACGGCTTCAAAGCACGGCGTCCACACACCGCACGCTGCGAAAGCGCGCTAAGCCTGAGACCGGGGCACTGCCACGGGGCGCGCGCAATGCGTCGCGCGCGCCGACGGGCGGCAGATGCTGCGGCTTGGGCCGCAGCGGGGAGTATCGAATCCAGCCCGACTTTCCCGCCTGGGGTGTACTTCCCTGGTTTGACGTCGCCAAGCCCCGCACGCTTCGCGGGGCCAAATCGGGCGCAACGCCGTAATTTTCGCAACCGGCAGCCTGCGGGCGTACTTCACGCCGCCGGGCTGCCGATCAAATTCTTTTCAACCAACTTTCCGTTACCGCGGCGCCTTGCCGACCGAATCCGCCTGTGGGCGCGATCCTTGCCGACGGGCGGCGCCGTGCGTGCAACTTGCTGCATCTCTTTGATTAGGGGCGAGCAGCAGACCCCCGGCGCAAGTAAAATAGCAGTTTGCGCTTGCGCCTTGCCCGATTCCGTCGGAGCCGGCCTGTCAGGCCACCCTCAACGTCAGGCTGGGCAAAATTATATTCAGTATGAATGAGTTAGGCAAAATATCCCAGAATTCAGTCGCAAGCGGCCAGGTATCGATGATCCAGATCGACGAAAACTCGGCCGGTCAGCGGATCGACAACTTCCTGTTGCGCGTCTGTAAAGGCGTGCCCAAAAGCCATATTTACCGGATCCTGCGTAGCGGCGAAGTGCGCGTGAACAAGGGTCGGGTCGATGCCCAGTATCGCCTGGCGTTCGGCGACATCGTCCGCGTGCCGCCCTTGCGCGTGGCGGCGGTCGACCTTGCTCGCGCCGACACGCCGATCGTGCCGCCCGCGCAGTTCGAGGTGCTGTACGAAGACGATGCGATGCTCGTCATCAACAAGCCGGCCGGCGTCGCCGTGCACGGCGGCAGCGGCGTCGCGTTCGGCGTGATCGAGCAGATGCGCCAGGCGCATCCGCGCGCGAAGTTCCTCGAACTCGTGCATCGGCTCGACCGTGAGACCTCCGGGATCCTGATGCTCGCGAAGAAGCGTTCGGCGCTTGTCGGCCTGCACGAGCAGATCCGCGAGAACCGCATGGACAAACGCTATTTCGCGTGCGGACATGGTGAATGGCAGCCCGACTGGGGGCGCCGCCGTGCGGTGAAGGCGCCGCTGTTCAAGTATTCGACCCCGGAAGGCGAACGGCGAGTGCGTGTGCAGGACGACGGCCTGCCGTCGCACACCGTGTTCAACCTGATCGAGCGCTGGCCGGACTATGCACTGGTCGAAGCGGAACTGAAAACGGGTCGGACCCATCAGATCCGCGTGCACCTCGCGCATCTCGGCCTGCCGATCGCCGGCGACGCCAAGTACGGCGACTTCGCACTGAACAAGGCGCTGGCGCGCGCGAACGCGCAGCCGTCGCTCAAACGGATGTTCCTGCATGCGCACCGGCTGAAGCTCACGCATCCGCTGACCGGCGAGGCGCTGCAGTTCGACGCGCCGCTGCCGGACGAATGCCGGCGCTTCCTCGATCAACTCAGCGCTCTGCGCGATACCGCCTGACTCGCATGGCCCGACAGCAATTTGATCTGATCGTCTTCGACTGGGACGGCACGCTGATGGATTCGACTGCGCACATCGCGCACAGCATCCAGGCCGCGTGCCGCGATCTCGGCCTGCCCACGCCGTCGGACGAGGCGTCCCGCTACGTGATCGGCCTCGGCCTGCGCGATGCGCTGCAGATTACGGCGCCGAGCCTCGATCCGTCCGACTATCCGCGACTGGCCGAACGGTACCGCTATCACTACTTGCTGGACGATCAGCGCATCGAACTGTTCGCCGGCGTGCGCGAACTGCTGGCGGAATTGCGCGACACGGGTTACCTGCTCGCGGTCGCGACCGGCAAGGGGCGGGTCGGGCTGAACCGCGTGCTCGATCAGTCGAAGCTTACGAGCCTGTTCGATGCGACGCGTTGCGCGGACGAGACGTTCTCGAAGCCGCACCCGGCGATGCTGCACGAACTGTCCCGTGAATTGGGGCAGAATCTTGCGCGCACCGTGATGATCGGCGACACCACGCACGACCTGCAGATGGCTGCCAGTGCCGGGGCTGCCGGCATCGGGGTCTCCTACGGCGCGCACACGGCCGACGCGCTGGCCGCGCTGACGCCGCGCTTCGTCGCGCCGGACGTCGGCGCGCTCGCGGCGTGGCTGCGGGAGCACGCATGAGCACGGCGCCGGAAGCGGTGCGCGTGTGCGCCTCGGACGCGCTGGCCGACGGCGGCGCGGGCGTGCGCGTCGACGCGTCGCTGCGCGGCGAGCAGGCGGTCGTGTTCTTCGTGCGCTACGAAGGTCGTGCGTACGGCTACCTGAACCGCTGCGCGCACGTGCCGATGGAGCTCGACTGGGCCGAAGGGCAGTTTTTCGAGTCGTCGGGTCTGTACCTGATGTGCGCGACGCACGGCGCGATCTACGCACCGGATACCGGCAAGTGTGTCGGCGGCCCGTGCCGCGGCGGCCGCCTGCGGCCAGTCGAAGTCGACGAGCGCGACACGCCCGACGGGCGTGCGGTATTCTGGGTGCCGGATGCCGACCTGGGGCCCGCCTCCGCGCCTCCTTCCGCCACGACCGACTGAAGACATTACTGCATGGCCGACCAACCGAACATCCCCGATTCCTCGTCCCGTCCCGACAGCCGCGAACCGAACTGGGAGCGTGCCGCGCTCGAGCGGATCGCGCTGGCGGCCGTCAAGGAGCAGCGCGCCGCGCGGCGCTGGAAGATTTTCTTCCGCTTCGCGTTCCTCGGCGTATTCGTGCTGCTCGCGTTCGCGCTGATCGATTTTTCGAGCGACTCGAAGTTCTCGTCGAGCGGGCGCCATACGGCGCTCGTGACGATCGACGGCGAAATCGCGGCGGGCACCAACGCGAATGCCGACGACATCAATACGGCGCTGGATGCCGCTTTCGACGACAGCGGCACGGCCGGCGTCGTGTTGCGGATCAACAGCCCGGGCGGCAGTCCGGTGCAGGCGGGGATGGTCTACGACGAGATCCGCCGGCTCCGCACGAAGTATCCGGACAAGCCGTTGTACGTCGTCGTGACCGACATGTGCGCGTCGGGCGGCTATTACATTGCGTCCGCCGCCGACAAGATCTTCGTCGACAAGGCGAGCATCGTGGGCTCGATCGGCGTGCTGATGGACGGGTTCGGCTTCACGGGCCTGATGGGCAAGCTCGGCGTCGATCGTCGGCTGCACACGTCGGGCGAAAACAAGGGTTTCTACGACCCGTTCTCGCCCGAGACGCCCAAGATGGATGCCCATGCGCAGGCGTTGCTCGACCAGGTCCATGCGCAGTTCATCAAGGCCGTGAAGGATGGCCGAGGCAAGCGGCTGCACGAAACGCCCGACATGTTCTCGGGCCTGTTCTGGACCGGCGAGAAGAGCGTCGAACTCGGGCTCGCCGACGGCTACGGCACGACCGACACGGTCGCCCGCGATGTGCTGAAGGCGCCGGATCTCGTCGACTACACGGTGAAGGAAAGCCTGACGAATCGCGTTGCGCGCAAGTTCGGCGCGGCGGTTGGCGGTGCCGCGATGAAAGCGCTGACCGCGGGCGGCACGTCGTTCAGCCTGCGCTGAGCGGCGGCCGGCCGGCGCCGCGGCGATGGGGCAGTGCGCCCCGTGGCCGCGAGGGCGCTTCCGGTGCCGACCTCAGTTCGCGAGCAGCAGGAAGATGGCGGGGCGCTTGTGCAGATTCGGCGCTGGCGCCTTTTTCCAATCGGCCACCGAGCGGCTGGCGATCGTCTCCGTCTCGAGGGTCAGGTCGGCCGCGACGCAGATCTGCGTCGACGGCGCGCAGGTCGCGACGAGCGTGTCGAGCATCGCGTGGTTCCGGTACGGCGTCTCGATGAAGATCTGCGTCTGGCGCGCTTTGCGCGACAACTGCTCGAGTTCGCGCAGGCGTTTCGCGCGCGCGGCTGCATCGACCGGCAGGTAACCGTTGAACGCGAAGCTCTGACCGTTCAGGCCCGAGGCCATCAGCGCGAGCAGGATCGAACTCGGCCCGACGAGCGGCACGACCTTCACGCCGCGCTCGTGCGCGCGGCGGACCAGCAGTGCGCCAGGATCGGCAACGGCGGGGCAGCCGGCCTCGGACACGAGCCCGGCATCCGCGCCTGCCAGCACCGGCGCCAGCAGCCGGTCGATCTCGCCGGCCGGCGTATTGACGTTCAGTTCCCGGATCTCGATGTCCTGGATCGGCCTCGTCGTGCCGATCTTCTTCAGGAACGCGCGGGTCGTTTTCGCGTTTTCGCCGATGTAATAGCCAAGCGTGCCGGCGCGGGCCTGCACGGCCGCGGGCAACACGGCGGCGAGCATCGATGCGTCGCCTTCGCCGAGGGTGTTCGGGACGAGATAGAGCGTGCCGGCGGTCATGCGCGGTCTCCGTGGGTGGCAAAGAGCGGATAGCCCGCGTCGCGCAGCATCCGCGTGAGCGCGATCAGCGGCAGGCCGACGAGCGCCGTCGGGTCGTCGGAGTCGATGGCATCCAGCAGCGCGATGCCGAGCCCCTCGGACTTCGCGCTCCCGGCGACGTCGTACGGCGTTTCCGCGCGCAGGTACGCGTCGAGCTCGGCTTCGGGCAGCGAGCGGAAGCGCACGTGCGTGACGACGTCCTCGCTCCAGGTTTCGCCCGTGCGGCTGTCATACAGGCTGAGCGCACTATGGAATTCGACGTCGCGGCCCTGCATCGACAGGAGCTGCGCGAGCGCGCGCTCGTGCGTGCCAGGCTTGCCGATCTGGCGGCCGTCGAACGTCGCGACCTGGTCCGACCCGATCACGAGCACGCCGTCCGGCGCATCGATCGTCGCGGCGACCGCGCGCGCCTTCGCGCCGGCGAGGCGCAGCGCGGTCGCGGCCGGCGTTTCGCCTGCGAGCGGGGTTTCGTCGAGGTCGGGCGACATGGCGTCGAACGGCAGGCCGAGGCGCTCAAGCAGCGCGCGGCGGTATCGGGAACTGGAGGCGAGAATCAGCCGCGGCGGGCGGCAAACGGTATCCGGCATGGTCGGTTGGGTCGATGAGTCGTCAGGTGTGGCGCGGTGTTGCGAGGGCGCAAGCATAAGTGATTGACCGTAAAAGGTAAAACAGGTATGCTTTCCCGCTTTTCGTCGGCAGGCTTTCGCTGTGGTGGCGCCTGCCGGGTCTTCGGAAGTAAAGTACGTAATCGTACGCGGCGTAGATCGCGCACGTGTGCGGCGCCAGCAAGCCGGATCCCGCAAGTCAGCCTGTAGGCAGGAGCGCAACATGAACACTTCTTCTGGCAAACCTGCGGCGTCGCTTGATCCGCACGCAGTCGACCTGTTCGAATTCGCCCGCAGCGGGCGGCAGGCAGCGGGTGCCGTGCGCTTGTCGCAGCTGCCGCGCATGCTGAACGAAGTGCCGGTGGACGCGCCCGATCGCGACACGGTCTTCACGTGGCAGGCCGAAGGGTTCACCCAGAAGGAGTTGCAGGACGACGGCGCCGATGGGCAGCAGCCGTATCTGCGCCTCGCGGTGCACGGCCATGCGTGGCTCACGTGCCAGCGCTGCATGACCCCGTACGACCAGACGTTCGACGTCGACATGACGTACCGGATCGTTGCGACCGAAGAAGAAGCTGAAGAATTTCCGCTCGACGACGATGAAGCCGATGTGATCGTGGGCTCACGCCAGTTCGATCTCGTCGACTTGATCGAAGAGGAGTTGCTGCTTTCGTTGCCGCTCGTGCCCAAGCACGAGGTTTGCCCGGCAGTTCACGAAAGCCTCGTGTCGGGTGCGAGCGGTCCTTCGGAAGACGCGGACGACGAGTCCGTCGAAGACGAGGACGAAGGCAAACGGCCGAATCCGTTCGCGGCGCTGGAAGCGCTGAAGAAGGGCGGGGACGGCGGCAAGAAACACTAAGCAGTTGTGGCGCGGGAAGGCGTAAGGGCTTTGGGCCAGGGTAGTTAAGCGCCGGATCGGGCTGTGTTAGAATCCGGAAAATTATTTAGGAGTTAGTCATGGCAGTCCAGCAAAACAAGAAGTCGCCGTCGAAGCGCGGCATGCATCGTTCGCACGATTTCCTGACGGCAGCGCCGCTGGCAGTCGAGCCGAGCACGGGTGAAGTGCACCTGCGTCACCAC
Organism: Burkholderia diffusa; assembly: GCF_001718315.1. Classification (NCBI taxonomy): domain Bacteria; kingdom Pseudomonadati; phylum Pseudomonadota; class Betaproteobacteria; order Burkholderiales; family Burkholderiaceae; genus Burkholderia; species Burkholderia diffusa. The sequence goes on from NZ_CP013362.1 coordinate 1,109,888, forward strand.
GTCAGCCCGAACGGCTACTATCGCGGCAAGAAAGTCGTCAAGACGAAGAACGACTAAGCGTCAAGTCACGCGTTGCGCGCTACGATCGCCGTTCGCGTGACAACTGGTTCGCTTGACACTTTCCTGGCTCAACAAAAAGGCGGCATTCAACTGCCGCTTTTTTGTGCCTGAAATTCGTCGCATTCCATGACCGTAAAGCTCACAATCGATTGCATGGGAGGCGACCACGGCCCGTCCGTGACCGTTCCCGCGGCAGTCAAGTTCGTCCGCGCGCATCCCGATGCGCACCTGATGCTCGTCGGCATCGACAGCGCGATCCGCGCTCAGCTGAAAAAGCTGAAAGCCCTCGACGATCCCGCGCTGACCATCGTGCCTGCCACCGAAGTCGTGGCGATGGACGACCCTGTCGAAGTGGCGCTGCGCAAGAAGAAGGATTCTTCGATGCGTGTCGCGCTCAACCACGTCAAGGAAGGCGCGGCCCAGGCCTGTATCTCCGCCGGCAACACCGGCGCGCTGATGGCCGTTTCCCGTTATGTGCTCAAGACGCTGCCCGGCATCGAGCGGCCTGCGATCGCGTTCGCGCTGCCGAACCCGACCGGCTACACGATGATGCTGGACCTCGGCGCGAACGTCGACTGCGAGCCGCAGCACCTGCTGCAGTTCGCGGAGATGGGGCATGCGCTCGTTGCCGCGCTCGAAGGCAAGGAGCGTCCGACGATCGGCCTGCTGAACATCGGCGAAGAGGTCATCAAGGGCAACGAGACGATCAAGCGCGCAGGCGAACTGCTGCGCGCCAGCACGCTGAATTTCCGCGGCAACGTCGAAGGCAATGACATCTACAAGGGTACGGTCGACGTGATCGTCTGCGATGGCTTCGTCGGCAACGTCGCGCTGAAGACGTCCGAAGGGCTCGCACAGATGCTGTCGGACATCATCCGTGAGGAGTTCGGCCGTTCGCTGATGTCGAAGCTGATGGCGCTGCTCGCGCTGCCGGTGCTGATGCGCTTCAAGAAGCGCGTCGATCACCGCCAGTACAACGGCGCGGCGCTGCTGGGGCTGAAGAGCCTCGTGATCAAAAGCCACGGTTCGGCCGATGCCTACGCGTTTGAGTGGGCGATCAAACGCGGGTATGATGCCGTCAAAAACGGCGTGCTGGAGCGCCTTACGCGCGCGATGGCAGACAATTCGGTGTCACTCGGCGATGGCGAACACGACGCGAGCGGCGCGGGCCAGACGAGCCCGGCCGCAGGCCATCACGCCGAACCTTCCGCTGCGCAATCCTCTAAAGCATAAATGGCCCAATCGACTCTCTATTCCCGCGTGCTCGGCACGGGCAGCTACCTGCCGCCCGACCGCGTCACGAACCAGCAGCTCGCCGATCGTCTCGCGAAGGAAGGCATTGAGACGAGCGATGAGTGGATTGTTGCGCGCACCGGCATCCATGCGCGTCACTTTGCCGCGCCGGACGTCACGACGAGCGATCTCGCGCTCGAAGCGTCGCGCCGTGCGATCGAGGCGGCCGACATCGATCCGCAATCGATCGACCTGATCATCGTCGCGACTTCGACCCCCGATTTCGTGTTCCCCAGCACGGCGTGCCTGCTGCAGAACAAGCTCGGCATCAAGAACGGCGGCGCGGCATTCGACGTGCAGGCCGTTTGCTCGGGCTTCGCCTATGCGATGGCGACGGCTGACAGCTTCATCCGCAGCGGCCAGCACCGCACGGCGCTCATCGTTGGCGCGGAGACGTTCTCGCGCATTCTCGACTTCAAGGACCGCACGACCTGCGTGCTGTTCGGCGATGGCGCGGGCGCGGTGATCCTGTCCGCATCGGAAGAGCCAGGCGTGCTCGGCAGCGCGCTGCACGCGGACGGCAGCTATTCGAACATCCTCTGCACGCCGGGCAACGTCAATCGCGGCGTGATCGACGGCAGCGCGTTCCTGTACATGGACGGGCAGGCCGTGTTCAAGCTCGCGGTCAACGTACTCGAAAAGGTTGCGATCGAGGCGCTCGCCAAGGCGAATCTCGCGCCCGAGCAGATCGACTGGCTGATTCCGCATCAGGCCAACATCCGCATCATGACCAGCACCTGCCGCAAGCTCGGCCTGCCGCAGGAGCGCATGGTCGTGACGGTCGATCAGCACGGCAACACGTCGGCTGCCTCGATCCCGCTGGCGCTCGACGCCGCGGTGCGCGACGGCCGCATCCAGCGCGGTCAGCACGTGCTGATCGAAGGCGTCGGCGGCGGCTTCACGTGGGGCGCATCCGTCTTCCGCTACTGATCCGCGGCGCGCAATTGCTGCGCGCGGATCCCGAACCGGCGCGCCGTTCGCGCGCGCCGTCCGAATCGATTCAATTGGGGACGATATGAAATTTGCATTCGTTTTTCCGGGGCAGGGCTCGCAGTCGGTCGGCATGCTCAACGCATTCGCCGATCTGGCTGTCGTGCGCGAGACGCTCCAGGAAGCATCCGATGCACTCAATCAGGATCTCGGCAAGCTGATCGCCGAAGGCCCGGCCGAAGAACTGAATCTGACCACCAACACGCAGCCCGTGATGCTGACGGCTGCCTACGCGTGCTACCGCGCATGGCAGCAGGCCGGTGGCCCGGCGCCGTCGATCGTCGCAGGCCATAGCCTCGGCGAATACACGGCGCTCGTCGCCGCGGGCGCGATCGCGTTCAAGGATGCGGTGCCGCTCGTGCGTTTCCGCGCACAGGCGATGCAGACCGCCGTGCCGGTCGGCGAGGGCGGCATGGCCGCGATCCTCGGTCTCGATGACGACACGGTGCGCGCGGTGTGTGCCGAAGCCGCGCAAGCGGGCGTCGTCGAAGCCGTGAACTTCAACGCGCCGGCGCAGGTCGTGATCGCGGGCGCGAAGGCGGCCGTCGAGAAGGCCTGCGAGATCGCCAAGGCGAAGGGCGCGAAGCGCGCGCTGCCGCTGCCCGTGTCGGCGCCGTTCCATTCGTCGCTGCTCAAGCCGGCGTCGGACCAGCTGCGCGACTATCTCGCGAACGTCGACGTGAAGGCGCCGCAGATTCCTGTCGTCAACAACATCGACGTCGCGGTGGTCAGCGATCCGGCCGCGATCAAGGACGCGCTGGTGCGCCAGGCCGCAGGCCCGGTGCGTTGGGTCGAATGCGTGCAGCACATTGCGGGCACGGGCGTCACGCACGTGATCGAGTGCGGTCCGGGCAAGGTGCTGGCAGGCCTGACCAAGCGCATCGACGGCAACCTGGTCGGCGCATCGGTGTTCGATCCGGCTTCGCTCGACGAAGCACTGAAGCTGGCGACCGCCTGACGCGGCGCCTTTCCTCAAGAGACGGATATTCGATTCATGGAAAAGACTCTCGATAAACAGGTTGCGATCGTGACCGGCGCATCGCGCGGCATCGGCCGGGCGATCGCGCTCGAACTCGCGCGCCTGGGCGCGACGGTGATCGGCACGGCGACGAGCGAATCGGGCGCCGCCGCGATTACCGCGGGGTTCGCGGAAGCGGGCGTGACGGGGCGCGGCGCGGTGCTGAACGTCAACGACGCGGCGGCGGCCGAAGCGCTGATCGACGCGACCGTGAAGGAATTCGGCGCACTCCACGTACTCGTCAATAACGCCGGGATCACGCAGGATCAGCTCGCGATGCGCATGAAGGACGAGGACTGGGACGCGGTGATCGACACCAACCTGAAGTCGGTGTTCCGCCTGTCGCGCGCAGTGCTGCGCCCGATGATGAAGGCCCGCGGCGGCCGCATCATCAACATCACGTCGGTGGTCGGCTCGGCCGGCAACCCGGGCCAGGCGAACTACGCGGCCGCGAAGGCCGGCGTCGCGGGCATGACGCGCGCGCTCGCGCGCGAGATCGGCAGCCGTGGCATCACGGTGAACTGCGTCGCACCGGGCTTCATCGACACCGACATGACGAAGACGCTGCCGGAAGAACAACAGGCCGCGCTCAAGACCCAGATTCCGCTCGGCCGCCTCGGCAGCCCGGAAGACATCGCCCATGCCGTCGCGTTCCTCGCATCGCCGCAGGCCGGTTACATCACCGGCACGACGCTGCACGTGAACGGCGGCATGTACATGTCGTAACGGTTTTCGTTTACCATCCGCGCCGTATCCCGTTTTTCAGGCGGATCGGCGCTTGATCGACCATCAAGCCAACGCGCGTTTTGGCGTCAGCAAACCTGATAAAATGCGCGCACTTGTAAATCTGAACTTTCCCTCGGAGGGGTAATGGATAACATCGAACAACGTGTCAAGAAGATCGTCGCTGAGCAACTGGGCGTCGCAGAAGCCGAGATCAAGAACGAAGCATCGTTCGTGAACGATCTGGGCGCGGACTCGCTCGACACGGTTGAACTGGTGATGGCGCTCGAAGACGAGTTCGGCATGGAAATCCCGGACGAAGAAGCAGAGAAGATCACGACCGTTCAGCAAGCGATCGACTACGCTCGCGCAAACGTCAAGGCGTAAGCGCCTTTCGCGCTTGTCTGCCACGTCGCCGCGATCTTCGCGTTTGACGCGCCATCCTGCCGGCAACCGCGCCGGACGGACTAACAGCCACAGGGCTCGCAGGGCTGGTTCCTGTGGCCACTGTGGCTTTTGCTTTTGTCATCCAATGGAAAAGAGGTTACCGTGAGCCGCCGTCGTGTTGTCGTTACAGGCCTGGGGCTGATTTCGCCTGTTGGCAATAATGTTGCCGACGGCTGGGCCAATCTCGTCGCCGGCAAGTCCGGCATCGCCACCGTCACCAAGTTCGATGCGTCGAACCTCGCCTGCCATTTCGCGGGCGAAGTGAGGGGTTTCAACGCCGAGGAGTACATCCCGGCGAAGGAAGCCCGGAACATGGATACGTTCATCCATTACGGCATCGCAGCCGGCGTCCAGGCGATGCGGGACAGCGGCCTCGAAGTGAACGAAGCCAATGCGGAACGCATCGGCGTGCTGGTCGGCTCCGGCATCGGCGGCCTGCCGATGATCGAAGACACGCACCAGACCTACGTCGATCGCGGCGCGCGCCGGATTTCGCCGTTCTTCGTGCCGGGTTCGATCATCAACATGATCTCGGGTCATCTGAGCATCATGTTCGGCCTGAAAGGCCCGAACCTCGCGGCCGTGACGGCCTGCACGACCGGTCTGCACAGCATCGGCCTCGCGGCGCGCCTGATCCAGGCCGGCGACGCCGACGTGATGGTCGCCGGCGGCGCAGAGTCGACAGTGTCGCCGCTCGGCATCGGCGGCTTCGCGGCCGCGCGTGCGCTGTCGACCCGCAACGACGATCCGGCCACGGCGTCCCGTCCGTGGGACAAGGACCGCGACGGCTTCGTGCTGGGCGAGGGCGCAGGCGTGATGGTGCTCGAGGAATACGAGGCGGCGAAGGCACGCGGCGCGAAGATCTATGCGGAAGTCTCGGGCTTCGGCATGACCGGCGATGCGTACCACATGACCGCGCCGAACATGGACGGTCCGCGCCGCTGCATGGTCGCGGCGCTGCGCGACGCCGGCGTGAATCCGGACGAGGTCCAGTACCTGAATGCGCACGGCACGTCGACGCCGCTCGGCGACAAGAACGAGTCCGACGCGGTGAAGGCGGCCTTCGGCGAGCACGCGTACAAGATGGTCGTGAACTCGACGAAGTCGATGACGGGTCACCTGCTCGGTGGCGCGGGCGGTCTCGAGTCGGTGTTCACGGTGCTGGCGCTGCACAACAACGTGTCGCCGCCCACCATCAACATCTTCAACCAGGACCCCGAGTGCGATCTCGATTACTGCGCGAACACCGCGCGTGACATGAAGATCGACGTTGCCGTGAAGAACAACTTCGGCTTCGGCGGGACCAACGGCACGCTGGTGTTCAAGCGCGTCTGACGCTGAAATCGCTTGACGAGTCCATTCGATGCTCCGGCCGGGCGTCCGCAGCGCTTTGCGTTGCGGGCCTCGGCCGTGTCGTATGTCGTGCTGGCCGTGTTCGTCGCGGCGGCTGCCGCGTCCGCTTACCTGTTCTGGGCGCCGAGGGCCGGTGCGGCTGCCGGCGGGTGCGTGTCCGCGGCGACGGCGGCGCTGCTTGCCGTCTGTGCCGCGCGGGCCTGTGCCCGTCGGCTGCCGGCCGAGCTGCAGATCGATGCATTCGGGGAGATTGCGGCGTTTGGCCGCACCGGGCGCTTGCTGGCCCGGGGCCGCGTGACCGGCCATGCACACTGGAGCAGCCTGCTGCTCGTGCTGTCGGTCGGGCAGGGCGCACGGCGTGCCCGGCCGCTGCTGATTCCGGCCGATGCGCTCGACGCCGCGTCGTTCAGCGCGCTGTCCGTGCTGGCGCGTACCGCAGGCGCGGCGGGGCAGGCATGACGGCGGTGCGGTTACCGACCGTAACCAGCGGCCGGCGCCAGAACGCTACAATAACGCTCCGCGTTGCATCCCTAGTTAACGGATTTGTCAGGTGAGTGAAAAAGAAATCGATCAGGCTCTGGTCGAGCGCGTACAGAAGGGCGACAAGGCAGCGTTCGAACTCCTGGTCTCCAAATACCACCGCAAGATCATTCGGCTGATCTCGCGCCTCGTGCGGGATCCCGCCGAGGTCGAGGATGTGGCCCAGGACGCGTTCATCAAAGCGTATCGTGCGCTGCCGCAATTTCGCGGCGAGTCCGCGTTCTACACGTGGTTGTACCGGATTGCCGTCAATACGGCGAAGAACTACCTTGCGACGCAGGGCCGCCGGGCACCGACCTCCACCGAGGCCGATGCCGAGGAAGCGGAAACTTTCTCCGACGCAGACCAACTAAGGGATATCAACACGCCTGAGTCGATGTTGATGAGCAAGCAGATTGCCGAGACGGTCAACGCTGCAATGGCCGTTCTGCCCGAAGAGCTGCGCCAGGCGATCACGCTGCGCGAGATCGAGGGCCTGAGCTACGAAGAGATCGCGGAAATGATGGATTGTCCGATCGGGACGGTCCGGTCGCGGATCTTCCGGGCGCGCGAGGCAATCGCTGCGAAATTGCGTCCGCTGCTCGATACGCCCGAAGGCAAGCGCTGGTAAGCGCGACGGGCGCAACGACGCGGGTCGGGGTCTAGTTACGGATAGAGTCGTGAAGTCACGACGGGGTGTGTGCAAGATGGGGAGCATCATGGGGTCGGTCAATACGCAGTCGCAGGCGTGCTCGCGCGGCGAGCGCCTTTCCGCTCTGGTCGACGGTGAACCGTTCGACGGCCCGGATCACGGGCAGTTTCTGGCTGAGCTCGACCGCGCGGATCGCGCTACGTGGGCCCATTACCACCTGATCGGCGATGCGCTGCGCTCGGACGAGCTCGCGCTGTCGCCCGCGCTGAGCGTCGCGTTCACCGCGCGCATGTCGGCTGCGCTCGAAAGCGAGCCGCACCTGCTCGCGCCGGCGGCCGCGCCGGTCGCGCGCAAGCTGCTGTCGCTGCGCCGGCGTGTCGTGCCGGCGTTCGCGGTGGCCGCTGCGGCCGCCACGCTGACGTGGATCGTCGTCCCGCAGATGCAGACGGCCGGTGCGCCGGGCGCCGTTCAGGTCGCATCGGCAGGCGCACAGCAGAACGGCAACCTGCAACGCGTGACGGTTGCGCAGGCATCGGCGCAGCCGGGCCTGCAGGACGTCAACATCATCCGCGACGCAAGTCTTGACCAATATCTTGAAGCGCACCAGCAATTCGCTCAGCAGCCCGTCGTCACGGGCTCGATGCCGCTGATCCGCGCTGCCGTGACCACCACGCCAGGCCAATAAACCCGATGCGGACATTGCAGTTGAATCACGCCATCTCCGGATGGAAGCGGCTGCCGGCCCTCCTGCTTTGCGCGGCCGCCCTGTTGTCCGTTCAATCCCTCCCAGCCAGCGCGCAGCAACCGGACGATCCCGTCGCGACCCGCAAGGGTGCGGCCGATTGGCTGGATCGCATCCAGCAGGCCGCGCAGCAGCAGAGCTACGAGGGTACGTTCGTCTACCAGCGCGGCGGCTATGTCCAGTCGTCGCGTATCGCGCATGTGGCGTCCCGCGACGGCGAGTTCGAGCGGATCGAGTCGCTCGACGGCAAGCCGCGCAAGGTTCTGCGGCACAACGACGAGTTGTACACGTTCGTTCCCGAGCGCAAATTGTGCGTGGTCGAGCGCCGCCAGACGCGCGATTCGTTCCCTGCATTGCTCGGCGCGGGCGGCGAGCACGTGATGTCCGTTTATGACGCGAAGCTGCTCGGCAAGGACCGTGTGGCCGGGGTCGACGCGCAAGTGGTCGAACTCGTGCCGAAGGATGCGTACCGGTTCACGTACAAGCTGTGGGCCGACACCCGCACCGGGCTGCTGCTGCGTTCGCAGACGCTCGATGCGAGCGACCACGTGCTCGAGCAGGTCGCGTTCTCGCAAGTGCAGACGGGCGGCACCGCCGGCGACAAAACCGCGATCGCGGCCGGCATGCGCAACCTGAGCGGCTGGACGGTCGTCCGCCCGCCGGTTGCGACGGTCGACATGGAAGCGCAGGGCTGGCAGATCGCACCGACCATCGCCGGGTTCCGGAAGATTCGCGAGGTGCGCCGGCCGATGGCCGCGCGAGATGCCGGCGATCCGCCGATTCCGGTCGATCAGGCAGTCTTTACCGACGGCCTCGCGACGATCTCCGTCTTCATCGAGCCGGCCGAGAAGAACACGCGCAAGGAAGGCGCGGGCAGCACGGGCGCGACCCACGTTCTCGTGAAGCGCCGCGGCGACTACTGGATCACCGTGCTCGGCGAAGTGCCGCCGGCCACGTTGCAGCAGTTCGCGTCTGCCATAGAATACAAGGCTTCCAAGTAACGCTACGGCTTCCGACATGACGAAACTCACGCTGCGCAAAGTGCTCGCGGCGGCGGCGCTGTGTGCCTGCCTGCCGCTCGTCCCGCAAACCGCGGCTGCTGTCACGCCTCCCGCTGCCAGCCTGCCCGACTTCGCCGATCTGGTCGAGAAGGTCGGGCCGGCCGTCGTGAACATCCGGACCACCGCGAACGTGCCGACGCCCGGGCCGCGCGGCGTGCTCCCGCCGGGCTTCGACAACGGCGACATGTCGGAATTCTTCCGGCGCTTCTTCGGCATTCCGCTGCCGCAGGCGCCTGGCAACGGTGGCGGCAACGGTAATGGCAGCCCGAAGAACGCGCCGGCGCCGGACAATCCGCCCGACACCGAGCAGAATCGCGGCGTCGGTTCGGGCTTCATCGTGTCGGCGGATGGCTACGTGATGACCAACGCGCACGTCGTCGACGACGCGGACACCATCTACGTGACGCTGACCGACAAGCGGGAATTCAAGGCCAAACTGGTCGGCGTTGACGACCGCACGGACGTCGCGGTCGTCAAGATTCAGGCGTCGAATCTGCCGGTCGTCGCGATCGGCGATTCGAACAAGGTGCGCGTCGGCGAGTGGGTCGTCGCGATCGGTTCGCCGTTCGGCCTCGACAACACCGTGACGGCCGGCATCGTGAGTTCGAAGAGTCGCAACACGGGCGATTACCTGCCGTTCATCCAGACCGACGTCGCGGTGAACCCCGGTAACTCGGGCGGCCCGCTGATCAACATGCAGGGCGAGGTGATCGGCATCAACTCGCAGATCTACAGCCGAACCGGCGGTTTCATGGGCATTTCGTTCGCGATCCCGATCGACGAGGCGATGCGCGTGGCGGACCAGCTGAAGTCGACCGGCAAGGTCACGCGCGGCCGCATCGCGGTGGCGATCGGCGAGGTGACGAAGGACGTGGCCGACTCGATCGGGCTGCCGAAGGCGGAAGGCGCGCTCGTCAGCAGCGTCGAGCCGGGCGGTCCGGCCGACAAGGCGGGCATCCAGCCGGGCGACATCATCCTGAAGTTCAACGGCCGGTCGGTCGACGCGGCGTCGGATCTGCCGCGCATGGTCGGCGATACCAAGCCGGGCACCAGGGCCATCGTCAGCGTGTGGCGCAAGGGGCAGGCGCGCGATGTGCCGATCACGATCGCCGAGACGCCGACGGAGACGACCGCGAAGGCCGAGCAGCGCAAGAATGTGCCGCAGAAGCCGCGCCAGGCCAATTCACTTGGCTTGACGGTCAGTGACCTTTCGGCGGACCAGATGAAGTCGCTGAAGCTGAAGAACGGCGTGCAGATCGACGGCGTCGACGGTCCGGCAGCCCGTGCCGGCCTGCAGCGCGGCGACATCGTGCTGCGCGTCGGCGACACCGACATCACGAGCGCGAAGCAGTTCGCCGACGTGACCGCGCAGCTCGATCCGCAGAAGGCGGTCGCGGTGCTCGTGCGGCGCGGCGACAACACGCAGTTCGTGCCGGTGCGCCCGCGCCCGATCCAGAAGTAACGCGCCGATGTTCACGCTCTACGGCCGCGGCTGGTGCCACCTGTGCGACGACATGCGCGATGCGCTGGCGCCGGTGGCGGCCGAATTCGGCATTGCCGTCGACTACGTCGATATCGATGCCGATCCGGCACTCGTTGCCCGTTACGACGAGGGCGTGCCGGTACTGTTGCTGGACGGCACGGAAGTGTGCCGCCACCGGTTCGACGAGGCGAGGGTGCGCAGTGCGCTGACGGCGCGGCGCTGAACCTGGCCCCGTCGCCGGCCGCGCCGTCCGTGCGACGCAGCCAGGTGACGAGTCTGCCCGCCAAGGCCTCCGACAGGGCGCCCCGACCGGGCGCCCCAAATTACCGCCCGGCAAAGGCCTTTTCGGCTAAAATAAGCCGTTTTTTCACCGACTTACAAGGCGTGCTCCGCAGTCGTCGAGCGCGCCTTTTTCGCTTGATCGGCACTGAATGGATCATATTCGCAATTTCTCGATCATCGCGCACATCGACCATGGCAAGTCGACGCTCGCGGATCGCATCATCCAGGTATGCGGCGGCCTCGCCGACCGTGAAATGGAAGCGCAGGTGCTCGATTCGATGGATATCGAGCGCGAACGCGGCATCACGATCAAGGCGCAGACGGCAGCACTGTCCTATCGCGCCCGCGACGGCAAGGTCTACAACCTCAACCTGATCGATACGCCGGGGCACGTCGACTTCTCGTACGAAGTCAGCCGTTCGCTGTCCGCGTGCGAAGGCGCGCTGCTCGTGGTCGACGCGAGTCAGGGCGTCGAGGCGCAAACGGTCGCGAACTGCTACACGGCGATCGAGCTCGGCGTCGAGGTCGTGCCGGTGCTGAACAAGATCGACCTGCCGGCCGCGAATCCCGAGAACGCGATCGAGGAGATCGAGGACGTGATCGGCATCGACGCGACCGACGCGACGCGCTGCAGCGCGAAGACCGGTCTCGGCGTCGAGGACGTGCTCGAAGCGCTGATCGCGAAGGTGCCGCCGCCGAAGGGCGATCCGGCCGCGCCGCTGCAGGCGCTGATCATCGACTCGTGGTTCGACAACTACGTCGGCGTCGTGATGCTCGTGCGAATCGTCAACGGCACGCTGCGCCCGAAGGACAAGATCAAGCTGATGGCGACGGGCGCGCAATACCCGGTCGAGCATATCGGCGTGTTCACGCCGAAGTCGCGCAATCTCGAATCGCTGTCGGCCGGGCAGGTGGGCTTCATCATCGCCGGCATCAAGGAGCTGACGGCCGCGAAGGTCGGCGATACCGTCACGCACGCAGCCAAGGCCGCCACCGAGCCGCTGCCGGGCTTCAAGGAAGTGAAGCCGCAGGTGTTCGCGGGCCTCTATCCGGTCGAGGCGAACCAGTACGACGCGCTGCGCGAGTCGCTCGAGAAGCTGAAGCTCAACGACGCGTCGCTGCAGTACGAGCCGGAAGTGTCGCAGGCACTCGGCTTCGGTTTCCGCTGCGGCTTCCTCGGGCTGCTGCACATGGAAATCGTGCAGGAGCGGCTCGAGCGCGAGTTCGACATGGATCTCATCACGACCGCGCCGACGGTCGTCTACGAGGTCGTGCAGAGCGACGGCACCACGATCATGGTCGAGAACCCGGCGAAGATGCCGGAGCCGGCGCGCATCGCGGAAATCCGCGAGCCGATCGTCACCGTGAACCTGTACATGCCGCAGGACTACGTCGGGTCCGTGATCACGCTGTGCGAGCAGAAGCGCGGCTCGCAGATCAACATGCAGTATCACGGCCGCCAGGTGCAGCTCACGTATGAAATCCCGATGGCCGAGATCGTGCTCGACTTCTTCGATCGCCTGAAGTCGGTGTCGCGTGGCTATGCGTCGATGGATTACGAGTTCAAGGAATACCGCACGTCGGACGTGGTGAAGGTCGACATGCTGATCAACGGCGACAAGGTCGATGCGCTGTCGATCATCGTGCACCGCTCGCAGTCGCAGTATCGCGGCCGCGAAGTAGCTGCAAAGATGCGCGAGATCATTCCGCGCCAGATGTACGACGTGGCGATCCAGGCCGCGATCGGCGCGCACATCGTCGCGCGCGAGAACATCAAGGCACTCCGCAAGAACGTGCTCGCGAAGTGCTACGGCGGCGACATCACGCGAAAGAAGAAACTGCTCGAGAAGCAGAAAGAAGGTAAGAAACGCATGAAGCAGGTGGGTTCGGTCGAGATCCCGCAGGAAGCGTTCCTCGCGATCTTGCGTGTCGAAGACAAATAACAGGACTGATCCTTTTATGAATTTTGCGCTGATTCTTTTTGTGCTCGTCGTCGTGACGGGCGTAGCGTGGGTGTTGGACAAACTGGTGTTCCTGCCGCGGCGACGCAAGGCGGCCGACGAGGCGATCGAGGAGTTCGATCGGCAGCAGTCGCGTATCGACAAGCGTTTCGCGGACGAAAACGCGGGGCAGACGCGTTCGAAGCTGCGCGACGAAAAGCTGCGCCAGCCGTGGTGGCTCGAGTACACCGCGAGCTTCTTCCCGGTGATCCTGGCCGTGTTCGTCGTGCGTTCGTTCGTCGTCGAGCCGTTCAAGATCCCGTCGGGCTCGATGGTGCCGACGCTGCTGGTCGGCGACTTCATCCTCGTCAACAAGTTCGAGTATGGCCTGCGCATGCCGATCACGAACACGAAGATCACGCAGGGCAGCCCGCTGTCGCGCGGCGACGTCGTCGTGTTCCGCTATCCGAAGGACGAGTCCGTCGACTACATCAAGCGCGTGATTGGCCTGCCGGGCGACACGATTGCTTACCAGGACAAGCAGCTGACGATAAACGGCCAGCCGGTGCCTGAAACGCCGTTGCCGGATTTCTTCGACGACGAGCGCCAGAACTACGCGAAGCAGTTCGAGGAGACGATCGGCACGAAGAAGAACGCGATCCTCAACAATCCGGCCGTGCCGCCGTTCGTGATGGGCGCCTACGATTATCCGTATCGCGACAACTGCACGTACAACAGCCGCGGCGTGATCTGCAAGGTGCCGCCGGGCCACTACTTCATGATGGGCGACAACCGCGACAACAGCGCGGACAGCCGCTACTGGGGTTTCGTGCCCGACAACAACATCGTCGGCCGCGCGTTCTTCATCTGGATGAACTTCGGCGACCTGAAGCGCATCGGTTCCTTCAACTGATCGCGTTCGACTCGCACGCAATGCGCGACGCACGGGCCGTGTCGCGTATTGCCGAACTACTTTAAGAACCGGCGGTAACACCGCCTCATCACGCCTTTTCGCGTCCGGCCGTGCCGTTTCGGCCCGACCGGCGCCCGCGTTATACTCCTGCACATGCCCCTATCCCAGTTGGAAAGCCGGCTGCGCTATGAATTTCGCAATGCGGAATTGTTGCGCCAGGCTTTGACCCATCGCAGTCACAGTGCCACGCACAACGAACGGCTCGAGTTTCTCGGTGATTCCGTTCTGAATTGCGCGGTGGCCGCCCTTTTGTTTCAGCGATTCAGCAAGCTGGACGAAGGCGACCTGTCGCGCGTGCGCGCCAATCTCGTCAAGCAGCAGTCGCTCTACGAAATCGCTCAGGCCCTGAATATTTCGGAAGGATTGCGGCTGGGCGAGGGCGAATTGCGCAGCGGCGGCTTCCGTCGCCCGTCGATCCTCGCGGACGCGTTCGAAGCCATCATCGGGGCGGTATTCCTCGATGGCGGCTTCGAAGCCGCCCAAGGGGTCATCAAGCGCCTCTATATCCCGATTCTCGACCACATCGACCCGCGCACGCTCGGCAAGGATGCGAAGACGCTGCTGCAGGAGTACCTGCAGGGGCACAAGATCGCGCTGCCGACCTACACGGTCGTCGCGACTCATGGTGCGGCGCACAATCAGCAGTTTGAAGTCGAATGCACGGTGCCGAAGCTCGACGTGAAGGTGTCGGGCTCCGGCGCGAGCCGGCGGGCGGCCGAGCAGGCTGCCGCGAAGAAGGCGCTTGACGAGGTGCTGGCGGCCGCCCCGATGCTGGCCGCGAAGCCGAAGCGTTCGAAGAACGCACGCGGGTCGAAACACGTGGAGCCTGAAATCGTGCCGGGCGTGAAGGGCGTGCAGGAAGCGCTCGACCTGCGTTCGCCGGAACGGAAGGAGCGCGCCGCGGCGCGCGACGCGAAGGCGGCTGCTGCGGCGTCGGCGGCGGCCGACGCCGGCGCACACTCGACCGAGCGGTCGACGCAGGCGCCGATGGCCGCAATTCGTGCCGCGCATGTGGAAACGGCCGCGGACAAGGCCGAGCGGCCCGCGAAGCCGACGGCCGAGAAGGCGCCCGAGAAGCCGTCGGATCGCAACGACGCCGGCTCGCGCGCGGCGGACAAGCCGGCCGATCGCGCCGATAAGCCTGCGGAAGCCGCACTCCGTGCAGCCGACAAGCAGACGGGCCAGACGGCCGATCCGGCCGCGTCCGCCGACAAGCCTGCTGCCGGTTCCGACGCCGCTTCGCGCGCGACATCGCGCGCCCGCGACACAGCGGCGCCGGGCGCCGAGACGCCGCAGGGCGGCGCAAGCCTCGCTGCCGCGCAGGCGCGCGTGGCCGATGCCGACCACTGAATTGCCCATCGATCGTGCCGCGCGCCGCGCGGCCGTTTCCGAACCTGTCTCCCAAACGATATGAACACTCCCGCTCCTACCGGTTTCCGTTGCGGCATGATCGCGATCGTGGGCCGTCCGAACGTCGGCAAGTCGACGTTGATGAACGCACTCGTCGGCCAGAAGATCAGCATCACGTCGCGCAAGGCGCAAACGACCCGCCATCGCATCACCGGCATCAACACGTTCGACGACGCGCAATTCGTGTTCGTCGACACGCCTGGCTTCCAGACTCGTCACAGCACCGCGCTGAACCGCTCGCTGAACCGGGCGGTCACGTCGACGCTCACGTCGGTCGACGTGATCCTGTTCGTGATCGAGGCCGGCCGCTTCGGGCCCGACGACCAGAAGGTGCTCGACCTGATCCCGCCGGGCATGCCGACGCTGCTGATCGCGAACAAGATCGACCGCGTGGCCGACAAGGCGACGCTGTTCCCGTTCATGCAGCAGATGAGCGGGCTGCGCGAATTCACCGAACTCGTGCCGCTGTCGGCACAGCGGCCGGAGGACATCAAGCGTCTGCTGGACACGATCAAGCCGTACCTGCCGGAAGGCGAGCCGATTTACGGCGAGGACGAGCTGACCGACCGCAGCTCGCGCTTCCTCGCGGCCGAAATCCTGCGCGAGAAGGTGTTCCGCTGGACCGGCGACGAACTGCCGTACACGAGCACCGTGCTGATCGACAAGTTCGAGGAGGAAGGGCGCCTGAAGCGTATCTTCGCGACGATCCTCGTCGAGCGCGATTCGCACAAGGCGATGGTGATCGGCAAGAAGGGCGAGAAGCTCAAGCAGATCAGCACCGAGGCGCGGATGGACATGGAGAAACTGTTCGACGGCCCCGTGTACCTCGAGACCTTCGTGAAGGTGAAGAGCGGGTGGGCCGACAACGAGGCGGGGCTGCGCGCCTATGGGTACGAATGACGCGCTGACGTCGACCGAAGACGCGGTGACCGCCGGCGCGAACGACGCGCCGTTGCCGGCACCGCCCGAACCGCCGCGTCGCAAGGCGCGGCGCGCGACGTCTCGCACGTCCGATTTCCGCGTCGCCGAGCAGCCGGCGTTCGTGCTGCACAGCTATCCGTATCGGGAAACGAGCCTGATCATCGACGTGCTCACGCGCGATCACGGCCGCCTCGCACTCGTCGCGAAGGGCGCGAAGCGCCCGCACTCCGCGCTGCGCGGCGTACTGCAGACGTTCCAGCCGCTGCTGCTGTCCTGGTCGGGCAAATCCGAGGTACGCACGCTGACGGGAGCCGAGTGGGTCGGCGGGATGCTGCCGCTCGGCGGTGACGGGCTGCTATGCGGCTTCTACGCGAACGAGCTGCTCGTGAAATTCTGCGCGCGCGAGGATCCGCAGCCGCCGCTCTTCAATCATTACGTACTGACCCTCACGCGCCTCGCGCACGGCGAACCCGCGGTGCAGGTGCTGCGTTCGTTCGAGCGCGTGCTGCTGCGCGAGACCGGCTATGCGATGGCGCTGAACCGCACGGTTGCGCGCCGTGCAGTCGAACCGGATCGCCGCTACGTGTTCGATCCCGAGCGCGGCGTGCGCAATGCGGAAGACGACGTTCCGTCGCACTGGCCGGTGATTACCGGACAAACGTTGCTCGACATGGAGCAGGACGATTACCATCGAGCCCAGACGGTCGCGCAAAGCAAGACGCTGATGCGCTTCCTGCTGAACACTTATCTCGGCGGTACGCCGCTTGCCACGCGTCAGATCCTGATCGACCTGCAAAACCTATGAGTTTCTTCCTGACAACGCCCACCGCCATCGACCTCGGCGTGAACATCGACCATGTCGCGACGCTGCGTAATGCGCGCGGCACGACCTATCCCGATCCGATCCGCGCGGCGCTCGCCGCCGAAGAGGCCGGTGCGGACGCGATCACGCTGCATCTGCGCGAGGACCGCCGCCACATCGTCGACGCCGACGTGCGCAAGCTGCGCCCGCTGCTGAAGACGCGGATGAACCTCGAATGCGCGGTGACGGCCGAGATGCTCGACATTGCATGCGAAGTGCGTCCGCACGACGCGTGCCTCGTGCCGGAGAAGCGCGAAGAGCTGACGACCGAAGGCGGTCTCGACGTTGCCGGCCGCTTCGAGGCCGTGCGTGCGGCATGCACCCAGCTCGCCGCCGCCGGCGTGCGCGTGTCGCTGTTCATCGATCCGGACGAGACGCAGATTCGCGCCGCGCACGAAGCCGGCGCGCCGGTGGTCGAGCTGCACACCGGACGCTATGCCGATGCGCACGACGAGGCCGAGCAGCAGCGCGAATACGAGCGCATCGTCGCGGGCGTGCAGGCCGGTGCGCAACTGGGCCTCAAGGTCAACGCCGGCCACGGCCTGCATTACACGAACGTGCAGCAGATCGCCGCGATCGACGGCATCGTCGAACTGAACATCGGCCACGCGATCGTCGCGCACGCGATCTTCGCCGGCTGGGACAACGCGGTGCGCGAGATGAAGGCGATCATGGTCGCCGCACGGGTCGCCGCGCTGCACGGCGGCGCGCGCTGACGATGCGTTGCATGCGCGCGTGCTTCGCTTGCTGCCCGGCATTGTCAGCGCGTCACGGCGGGCGGTGAGATGGCGATCTACGGCATCGGCACCGACATCGTCCAGGTGAGCCGCATCGCGGCCGTGCTCAAGCGCACGGGCGGCCGGTTCGCCGAGAAGGTGCTCGGCCCCGACGAACTGCGCGTGTTCCATGCGCGCCGTGCGCGCTCGGAGGCGCGCGGCATCGCGTTTCTTGCGACGCGCTTTTCCGCGAAGGAAGCGTTCTCGAAGGCGATCGGGCTCGGCATGCACTGGCCGATGACATGGCGTGCGCTGCAGACCCTCAACCAGCGCAGCGGCGAACCGTACGTCGTCGCGTCGGGCGAGCTGGCCGATTGGCTTGCGGCGCGCGGCATCACGGCGCGCGTGACGGTCAGCGACGAACGCGACTACGCGGTATCGTTCGTGGTCGCCGAGACCGACGCCGCGCCGTCGCCGGCATCTGCACCGGCATCTGTTTCCCGAACCACTCCCTGACGGATTTTCCGATTCGATGAAAACGACTCCCGGCCCGGTCATGCTCGACGTCGTCGGCACGGCCCTGTCGCGCGATGACGCGCGGCGCCTCGCGCATCCGAACACCGGCGGCGTGATCCTGTTCGCGCGGCATTTCCAGAACCGCGCGCAACTGAGCGCGCTGACCGATTCGATCCGCGCAGTGCGCGAAGACATCCTGATCGCCGTCGATCACGAGGGCGGCCGCGTGCAGCGGTTCCGCACCGACGGTTTCACCGTGCTGCCGGCGATGCGCCGCCTCGGCGAGCTGTGGGATCGCGACGTGCTGCTCGCGACGAAGGTCGCGACCGCGGTCGGCTACATCCTGGCCGCCGAATTGCGCGCATGCGGGATCGACATGAGCTTCACGCCGGTGCTCGATCTCGACTACGGGCACTCGAAGGTGATCGGCGATCGCGCGTTCCATCGCGACCCGCGCGTCGTCACGTTGCTTGCGAAGAGCCTGAATCACGGGCTGTCGCTCGCGGGCATGGCGAACTGCGGCAAGCATTTTCCCGGGCACGGCTTCGCGGAAGCCGATTCGCACGTCGCGCTGCCGACCGACGACCGGCCCCTCGATGCGATCCTCAAACAGGATGTCGCCCCGTACGACTGGCTCGGCCTGTCGCTGTCCGCGGTGATCCCCGCGCACGTGATCTACACGCAGGTCGACAAGCGGCCCGCAGGCTTCTCGCACGTGTGGCTGCAGGACATCCTGCGCGGGCAGCTCGGCTTCACGGGCGCGATCTTCAGCGACGACCTGTCGATGGAGGCGGCACGCGAAGGCGGCACGCTCACGCAGGCGGCCGACGCGGCGCTCGCCGCCGGCTGCGACATGGTGCTCGTGTGCAACCAGCCGGACGCGGCCGAGGACGTGCTGAACGGGCTGAAGGCACAGGCGTCGGCCGAGTCGGTGCGGCGCATCAAGCGGATGCGGGCACGCGGCAAGCCGCTCAAGTGGGACAAGCTGATCGCGCAACCCGAGTATCTGCAGGCGCAGGCGCTGCTGAGCAGCGCGCTGGCGTAAGCGAAGAAGGGCGGCCTTGCGGTCGCCTTCCCGGTTGCCGAAAGCAAAAAGCCGCGCTTCTGCGCGGCTTTTTGCTTTTCCATCGGCGCGATGCGGAACGAGGCGATATGATCTTGCGCAACTAACCGTCGACTCTCGCCCGTGCCCCGAGTAACTGCGAGGGGGTCAGTTCACCTTCATCCGCTGCAGCTTGTTGTACAGCGTCTTGGGGCTGATGCCGAGCAGCGTCGCGGCCCGATGGCGCGTGCCGCCGACCGCGTCGAGCGTCGCGCGAATCAGCAGGTCCTCGACGTCGGACAGCGGGGTGCCTACCTTGATCTGCACGCTGCTGCCGTTCAGCGCGGCGCCGGCCGCGAAGCTCGCTTCCCCCGCGCGCAGTGTTTCGACGAAATCGCCTGACGCGTCATAGGCGAAACGCACGCGCTCCTGCAATTCGCGGACGTTGCCGGGCCATTCGTAGGACAAGCATTCGCGCACGAAACCCGGTGCCGCCCGCTTGTCGGTCGTGCTGCGGCCGGTGGCGCGCGCTTCGCGGTTGAGTTCGTCGATGAGCGCATCCGCGATCGCGAGCGCATCGCCGTCGCGCTCGCGCAGCGGCGGCATCGTGATCGATGCCGCATCTAGGCGCAGCCACAGATCCTCGCGCAGCGTACCGTTCGCGACCGCTTCGCGGGCCGGACGGCGCGTGGTTGCGATCAGCCGGAAGTCGCTCGCGATCGAACTCGTGCCGCCGATCCGCATGAAGTTCTGCGAGTCGAGCGCATGCAGCAATGCCTCCTGCAGCACGAGCGGCAGTGCGGTGATCTCGTCGAGGAACAGCGTGCCGCCACCGGCCTGTTCGAACAGGCCCGATTCGCGCCGCTCGGCGCCGTCGAATGCGCCGCGCTCATGGCCGAACAACACGCTGTCGAGCGACGCACCGTGGCGCCCGGCATGCGCGATCGTGCGGCAGTCGAACGACACGAACGGTCCCTTGCGGCGCCGGCTCAGGTCGTGCAGCGTGCGCGCGGCAAGCTTCTTGCCGGTGCCGGCTTCGCCGGTGAACAGCACCGCCGTTTCGGTGCCGGCATTGTGCTCGATCATGTCGTACACGTGCTGCATCGCCTCGCTGCGGCCCACCAGTGCGCCGAAACGACCGAGGTGGCGCAGCGACGCGCGCAGCGTCCGCACTTCGTCGATCAGTTCGTAGGGCCGCGGAATCCGCGCCAGCAGGCTGCGCAGGCGCGGAATGTTGATCGGCTTCAGCAGGTAGTCCCAGATGCCGTGACGCAGGCCTTCGATCGCGCTCTCGACCGTCGCGTTGCCCGTCAACACGATCACCGGCAGCGAGCCGTTCGGCTGCTGCTGCGGGAGATGCTGGAGCAGGTCGAATCCGCTGCCGTCCGGCAGGTTCAGATCGACCAGGACGACATCGGGAATCGAGCGGCCGAGCGCCGTGCGTGCTTCGGCGAGCGACGTGGCCGTGTCGACCGAGAAGCCGTCCGCGGCGAGCAGAGCGGTCAGGCCGGACAGACTGTTGGGATCGTCTTCGACAATCAGGGCGTGTGGCATGGTGGACGCGAGTCGAGTCAAGAGAGGCGGGCTGTCGGCCATCGAGCCCGCCGCAGCCGCATGTCAGATTAAAAACTGATTTTATGCCCCGCTGAACGCCTGACGTGCATTATTTCTTTGCCGATATAAAACAGTTACCGATGATACAAATTGAATACCTTTAGTGCTGGATTTTGTGTTGTTCATGGTGCCGGCACACCGGCGCTGTTGGCGGCAGGCAAACAAAAAGCGCCCCGAAGGGCGCTTTGTTCGATCCGGAAATCGCAGGCGATTACGCGCGGCTGCGATATTCGTTCGTACGCGTATCGATTTCGATCTTGTCGCCGGTATTGCAGAACAGCGGCACTTGCAGTTCGAAGCCCGTTGCGAGCTTCGCGTTCTTCAGCACCTTGCCCGACGACGTGTCGCCCTTGACGGCCGGCTCCGTGTAAGTGATCTCGCGAACCAGGATCGTCGGCAGTTCGACCGAGATCGCCTTCTCGTTGTAGAACACGACTTCGCAAGCCATGCCGTCTTCGAGGTAGTTCAGCGCTTCGCCCATCATTTCCGCTTCGACTTCGTACTGGTTGTAGTCGGCATCCATGAACACGTACATCGGATCGGCGAAGTACGAGTACGTCACTTCCTTGCGGTCGAGCACGACGACGTCGAACTTGTCGTCAGCCTTGTAGACCGATTCCTGGCCTGCGTTCGTCAGCAGGTTCTTCATCTTCATCTTGACGACGGCGGCGTTACGGCCCGACTTGTTGTATTCCGTCTTTGCGATGACCCATGCGTCGCTGCCGATCTGCACGACGTTGCCTACGCGGAGTTCCTGTGCGGTCTTCATAAAAAACTGTCCTGATCCAATCAAATAAATAGGTGCCTGAGCGTTGCACAACGGCTGACGGCGCAAGCGAGGGGCGTTCCGGTGGTGCCAAGAGCCCCAAACGCGAGCGCTTGCGTGGTCAGCCGTCGGATAACCGCTTATTTTAACTGAGATTTTGCGTATTCCGCCAGCTTTCCGGCGAGATCGCCGACGCCCGCCAGCGCGTCCGCCCAGCATGCCGCGTTGGCGTCCAGCGCGGCACGGTGTTGCAGCAAATCGGCCCAGTCGGGCGTGCCGCCGCCGTTCCATGCGTGCCAGAAGCGCGCGAGCGCCGCTCGCGGTGCGTCGGCGAGGCCGGCCGACAGGTGCGCGAGCGCGGCGTCGAGCTTCGGCAGGTGCGCGTCGTCGGCCTGCGGATAGATGTGCCACACGAATGGCTTGCGCGCCCATTGCGCGCGGACGAACGAGTCCTCGCCGCGCACGAAGTTGATGTCGGCCACCCACAGCAGCCGGTCGTAGTCGGCCTGCGGGACGAATGCGAGCCCGTAAGCGGTCAGGTTGCCCGTGGTCGCGCGTGCGCCGGGGCCGAACGATTCGACTCCGAAGAAGCGGGCGACGGCTGGCGATACGCGGCCCGCGGGTACCAGCGCAACGACGGGCGACGGGCCGTCGCGCCACTGTGCGAGCAACGCGTCGACGGCTGGATTTTCATAGGCGAAGAGGCTGACGACGGTCGTGCCGGGGGCCGGCGGCGCGTCGCCCGTGGCCTCCCGCCACCAGGCCGTGCGCGCTGCCGCGTCGGCTTCGAAGGCGGTGCGGCGCGCGTCGAGGTCACGTTCCTTCAGCACCCCGCCCGTGCCGGCCGACAACCCCGGGAAGAAGAACGTCTTCAGCAGCGGGTAGCGCGGATGCGGCGACGGCCGCAAATGGAAATCGGCGACCCAGTCCTCGGCGCTCAGGTATTCGAGATTGATCCACACAGGGCGGCGCGCGCGGCGCGCCATCGCCGCGAGATATGCGCCGGGCAGCTCGCACGCGAACGCCTCGATCACGACGTCGGCGATTTCCAGCGCGTCGCCGACTTCCGCATGCCAGTGTTCGATCACGATGCCGTCGACCGTCTGCCGCCCGGCATCGGGATCGACCCCCGGCCGCAGTCGCGCGAATGTGCGCAGGTCGTCGATGAAAAGGCGTACCTGCCAGCCGTGCTCTTGCGAAAGCTGGCGCGCGAGGCGCCAGCACACGCCGATGTCGCCGAAGTTGTCGATCACGGTGCAGAAAAGGTCGCATGCGATCGGTTCGTCGGGTGCGAGGGGTGCAGGGGAAGCGGGGGCGGTGCGGGGCATCGAAGCGGACCGGTGAATGCTCTAAACTGGCGATTCTAATGGACCCGTTCCGCGCCACAAGGCGCCCGGATCACGCATGACATCCCCAGAAGCCGCCGACATCCCGTTCGAACCCAAGAAGATCCTCGCGCAGTTGCCGCACATGCCGGGCGTCTACCGCTACTACGATGCGGCGGGCGCCGTGCTTTACGTCGGCAAGGCGCGCGACCTGAAGAAGCGCGTATCGAGCTATTTCACGAAGACCCAGTTGTCGCCGCGCATCGCGATGATGGTCACGCGCATCGCGCGCATCGAGACGACCGTCACGCGCTCGGAGGCCGAGGCGCTGCTGCTCGAGAACAATCTGATCAAGGCGCTCACGCCGCGCTACAACATCCTGTTTCGCGACGACAAGTCGTATCCGTACCTGAAGCTCACCGCGCATCGATTTCCGCGCATGGCGTATTACCGCGGCTCGGTCGACAAGCAGAACCAGTACTTCGGGCCGTTCCCGAGCGCATGGGCCGTGCGCGAGAGCATCCAGATCCTGCAGCGCGTGTTCCAGCTGCGTACCTGCGAGGATTCGGTCTTCAACAACCGCACGCGGCCATGCCTGCTTCATCAGATCGGGCGCTGCACGGCGCCGTGCGTCGGCGCGATTTCCGAGGACGACTACGCGATCGACGTGTCGAATGCCGCGCGGTTTCTGCTCGGCCGGCAATCGGAAGTGATGAAGGAGCTCGAGCAGAAGATGCACGCGTTCGCGGCCGAGCTGAAGTTCGAGCAGGCGGCCGCCGTGCGCAACCAGATGAGTTCGCTCGCGACGGTGCTGCATCAGCAGGCGATCGAGGTCGGCAGCGACAGCGACGTCGACGTCCTGGCGGTCGTCGCGCAGGGCGGACGCGTGTGCGTGAACCTGGCGATGGTGCGCGGCGGCCGCCATCTCGGCGACAAGGCCTATTTCCCGACGCACGTCGAAAGTGCGCTGACGCTCGCCGAAGGCGGGCTCGGAGACGACGCCGATGCGCAAGACGCTGCGGACGAAACCGCCGCGGCGTTGCCCGATCGGCCCGCGGAAGACGCTGCCGCCACGCGCGACGCGGGAGCGTCGGTGGAGGCCGAGGTGCTCGATGCGTTCATCGCGCAGCACTATCTCGGCAATCGCGTGCCGCCCGTGCTGGTCGTGAGTCATGCGCCCGCGAGCCGCGACCTGCTCGAATTGCTGTCCGAGCAGGCAGGTCACAAGGTGTCGCTGGTGCGGCAGCCGCAGGGGCAGCGGCGCGCGTGGCTGTCGATGGCCGAGCAGAACGCGCAGATCGCGCTCGCACGGTTGCTGTCCGAGCAGGGCTCGCAGCAGGCGCGCACGCGCGCGCTCGCGGAGACGCTCAGCTTCGAAGGCGACGATCTTGCAACGCTGCGGATCGAATGTTTCGACATCAGCCACACGATGGGCGAGGCGACGCAGGCATCGTGCGTCGTGTATCACCATCACAAGATGCAGTCGGGCGAGTACCGTCGCTACAACATCACCGGGATCACGCCGGGCGACGATTACGCGGCCATGCGGCAGGTGCTGACGCGCCGCTACGAGAAGATGGTCGAGCAGGCCGCGCAGGCGGCGGCAGCCGACGATGCGGCCGGCATCGACGGCGAATCCACGCGCAAGGCCGAATCATCGAGCCTGCTGCCGAACATCGTGCTGATCGACGGCGGCAAGGGGCAGGTCGAGATCGCGCGGCAGGTGTTCACCGAACTCGGGCTCGACACGTCGATGCTGGTCGGCGTCGCGAAAGGCGAAGGGCGCAAGGTCGGCCTCGAGACGCTCGTGTTCGCGGACGGCCGCGCGCCGCTTGAACTCGGCAAGGAGAGTGCCGCGCTGATGCTCGTCGCGCAGATCCGCGACGAGGCGCACCGTTTTGCGATCACCGGGATGCGCGCGAAGCGGGCGAAGGCGCGCCAGACCTCGCGGCTCGAGGAGCTCGAAGGGGTTGGCGCGAAACGCCGGCAGCGACTGCTCGCGCGGTTTGGCGGGCTGCGCGGGGTGGTCGCGGCGAGCGTCGAGGAACTGGCGAGCGTCGAGGGTATCTCGCACGCACTCGCCGAGCAGATCTACAAGCAACTGCACTGAAGCGGCCGTGTGGCCGGCGGCGCCTGCACGCGATTTCGCGTTCTTGTGGCAGGCCGGTCGACACGGCACAATTGCGAATCCTTTACTGACCCGCATGCCATGCCGTTCAATTTCCCGATTTTCCTGACGTGGGTACGGATCGTGCTGATTCCGCTCGTCGTCGGCGTGTTCTACCTGCCGGACACGGTGATGGGCGGCGCGCACCGCAACCTCGCGGCGGCGGCGATCTTCATTCTCGCGGCGCTGACCGACTGGTTCGATGGGTTTCTTGCCCGCAAGTGGAACCAGACGTCGTCGTTCGGCGCGTTCCTCGATCCGGTCGCGGACAAGCTGATGGTGACCGCCGCGCTGCTGATCCTCGTGCAGATCGCGCGGGTCGATGCGGCGATCGCGCTCGTGATCGTCGGCCGCGAGATCGCGATCTCGGCGCTGCGCGAGTGGATGGCACAGATCGGGGCGTCGAAGAGCGTCGCGGTGAACCAGCTCGGCAAGTTCAAGACCGCATGCCAGATGGTCGCGATCCCGATGCTGCTGTACTACGGCCCGCTGCCGCTCGGCATCGCGACGATCGACACGCGCGTGTGGGGCGAGTGGCTGATGTACCTCGCGGCGGTGCTGACGATCTGGTCGATGCTGTACTACATGAAGCTTGCATGGCCGCAGATTCGCGAGCGCGGCGGCGCGTGACCGGCCTCGCAGAGTCGGTTGCGCAGGTTTTTGGAAAAAGGGCTGGAAAAGCCCTTGACATACGAATGTGCCTTCGACATAATCTCGCTTCTCCGCTGCACGACGAAGTAAGTGTGTGACGGGGAAGCAGTAGCGCAGCAATGCGCGGGAGTAGCTCAGTTGGTAGAGCGCAACCTTGCCAAGGTTGAGGTCGCGAGTTCGAGACTCGTCTCCCGCTCCAGATTTTTTCTGGCAGCGTGTTGTACGGCAAAGCGCTGCAAGTGCAGAACAATGCGGGAGTAGCTCAGTTGGTAGAGCGCAACCTTGCCAAGGTTGAGGTCGCGAGTTCGAGACTCGTCTCCCGCTCCAGATTTTTCTGGCAGCGCGTTGTACGGCAAAGCGCTGCAAGTGCAGGACAATGCGGGAGTAGCTCAGTTGGTAGAGCGCAACCTTGCCAAGGTTGAGGTCGCGAGTTCGAGACTCGTCTCCCGCTCCAAGTCATGGGGAAGCCACGCTTCCCTTTTTATTTGATGGGCCGACGGTCCTCGAATAAATAAATCTGTCGCTTGCCTCAATGGCATCCGGACAGTCCGCTTTTGGCGCGATAGCAAAGCGGTTATGCAGCGGCCTGCAAAGCCGTTTAGGCCGGTTCGACTCCGGCTCGCGCCTCCAGGTAGGAAAAGAAAAGCCCCGCTTCGGCGGGGCTTTTCTTTTTTTCCGTACACCATTCACGCGCTTGTTCTGCCGGAAACGTCAGCCCGCATCATCACGAGCGTGCATGCCGAACATCCGGCGACGCCGGTCAGCCATCGACCGGCCGCGATGGCGTGTCGAGCGTCAACTGATAGAACGCCGCATCGAGCCAGCGGCCGAACTTGAAGCCGGCTTCGGTGATCGTGCCCGAGTGTACGAAGCCGAGCCGCGTATGCAACGCGACGCTGCCGCCGTTGGTCGCGTCGATGCAGCCGACCAGTACATGCACATCAGCTTCGCGTGCACGCCGGATCAACTCCCGCAGCAGCAACTCGCCGAGCCCGCGGCCGCGATGGCCGCGATGGACGTAGACGCTGTGTTCGACCGTGTACTTGAACGCGGGGAACGCGCGGAACGTGCCCCAGCTCGCGAAGCCGACCAGCGTGCCCGATGCGTCGACCGCGCCGACGACGGGAAACCCGCCGGCGCGCTTCGTCGCGAACCACGTGACCATCGCCTCCGGCGGCCGCGGCCGGTAGTCGTACAGCGCGGTCGAGTTCACGATCGCGTCGTTCAGGATCTCGAGGATGGCCGCAGCATGCTCGGCCTCGCTGCAATCGATCAGGCGCACGTCGTCGCGCGGTGTCGGGGAATTCATACGGGCTCCTGCGCCTGTCGGCCTTGAACGGATGACACACCCCGCGCGCCGACGGCGGCGGGGACATCGCAGATCGCGACGACATAGCGCGCGGCGTGCGACGAGGGGTTGCTGAAAACCAGCGGCTGATCGACGCGCATGGCCAGACAGTCGCCTTCATGTAGTTCGTGATGCTGGTCGCCGAACGTGATGTCGACGCGCCCGTGGACGACCCACACCTGTTGATGCGGCGCGCTTTCGCGCCCGCCGGAGTCGTACGCAACGCGCGCACCGGCCGGGAAGTCGATCTCGACGAGCTGGATCGGCGACGGCCAGCCGTGCGGCGACAGATTGCGCCGCACGTAGCCGGACGCCGGATCGCGCCATTCCGCCTGCTGCGCACGCCGCACCAGCGGCTGCGCGGGCGCGTCGTCGCGATCGCCGGCGAACAAGCCCGCCAGCGATACATCAAGACCGGCCGCGAGCTTGTCGAGCACGACGGCGGTCGGGCTGGCCGACGCACGCTCGATGAGCGAGATCATCGAACGGCTGACGCCGGAACGCGCGGCGAGCGCATCGAGCGTGTAGCCTCGTAGCGTGCGCAGATCGCGCACGCGCCGGGCGATGCGTTCGTTGATGCCGGTGTCGTCGGAGGGTGCGCGGGATGATTCTTTCATGATGGATTTATTGTCCATCATGCTGGAATTCAATGTCAACCGGATGCCTGCCTGTCTAGTCCCCGGACCGATTGTTTCGCTAGCGGTCGGATGCTTGCCCAGCTGCCGGCGCAAGCGTAATATACGAAACGACTACATTTCGTTTAATTCGAGACATATGGGAATCATCAAGATATCCGAGCACATGCACGAACGGCTGCGCTCGACCAGTACCGCGCTGAGCCGCTCGATCAATGCGCAGGCGGAGCACTGGCTGCGCGTCGGGATGCTGGCGGAGCTCAATCCGTCGCTGTCCTACGGCGATATCTGCCGGATGCTGATCGAGACGGAAGCGCGTGGCAGCGATGCCGGTCCGACGGAGTCGGTCGCCCACGGCATCGAGCAGGTGGCGTGATGGCAAGACGCGAAATCCCGATCCGCGGTGCCGCGGAAATCGCCAGGTCGCGCGAGGCGGCGAAGCTTGCGTCCCAGGTGTTGACGATGATCACCGAGCATGTGAAGCCGGGCGTCACCACGGACGAACTGGATGCGCGCTGTCGCGAATACATCGTCGACGAACTCGGCGCGATCCCGGCGAACATCGGCTACCACGGTTATCCGAAAACCCTGTGCACGTCGGTCAACCATGTGGTCTGTCACGGCATTCCGTCGTCGCGGCCGATGCGCGACGGCGATATCGTGAACCTCGACATCGCGGTGATCAAGGACGGCTGGTTCGGCGACACGAGCCGCATGTACTTCGTCGGCGAGCCGGGCGAACTGGCGCGGCGCCTTGTCACGACGACCTACGAGGCGATGCATGCGGGCATCCGCGCGGTTCGTCCGGGCGCGACGCTCGGCGACGTCGGCTATGCGATCCAGCAAGTCGCGCATCGCGAGGGGTTCAGCGTGGTCCGCGAGTATTGCGGACACGGGATCGGCGATGTGTATCACGACGAGCCGCAGGTGCTGCACTACGGCCGCCCGGGCACCGGCGTGCCGCTGCGGCCGGGGATGATCTTCACGATCGAGCCGATGCTGAATGCGGGCAAGCGCGACACGCGCGTCCTGGCCGACGGCTGGACGGTTGTCACGAAGGACCACTCGCTGTCGGCCCAATGGGAGCACATGGTGGTTGTGACGGAGCAAGGCTTCGAGATCCTGTCGGACGATGTGAAGCCGCCGGCGTTCGCGTCGCTGTCCGGCACGCATGCGGCCTGATGCGCGGCGAGCCGCACGCAGCGGCGCAATGAAAAAAAGGCCCCGTCATGGGGCCTTTTTCGTCTGGATTCGCGCGGCGCGATCCGCAACGTCACGCGGCTCAACCGCGCGCCTTCTGCCACGCGTGTTCGACGAATACGCGGCACAGCGCTTCCATCCCGTTACGGTCCTCGTCATCGAAACGTGCGGCAACGGGGCTGTCGACGTCCCACACACCGATCAGCGTGCCGTCGGCGGCGACCAGCGGTACGACGATTTCCGATTCCGACGCGGCATCGCAGGCGATATGGCCGGGGAATTCGTGCACGTCCCGCACGACTTGCGTTTCGCGAGTCTGCGCAGCCGTGCCGCACACGCCTTTGCCGAGCGCGATCCGCACGCACGCCGGCTTGCCCTGGAACGGGCCGACCACGAGTTCCGTCCCGTCGAAGAAATAGAAGCCGGCCCAGTTCAGGCGGTCGAGCGAGTGATAGACGAGCGCGGAGAAGTTCGCGGCATTCGCGGTCAGGTCGCGTTCCGATTCGACGAGCGCGCGTGCTTGCTCGACGAGCGTCGCATAGAGTTCGGCCTTGGAGGCGTGAGGGTCGGTGGACAACGTGAACATGGCTGAAATGCGAAAAGGGTTGTGAACGGCGGAATTGTGAAAAGCGCGATGCGCGTCCCGCAGTCTACGGCACGCGCGCCCCGTTTGCAGCGCGTGGTTCGCGGGCGCCGTCGCTCAATCAGGTTCGAGTTCGGCGAACCGCTCGGCCAGGAAGTCGAGCAGCGCCCGCACCGCGGGCAGCAACCCGCGCCGCGACGCGAACACTGCGTGCACGATTTCACGGCGCGGTGCCCAGTCCGGCAGCACGGTCGCCAGTTCGCCGCGCGCGACTTCGTCGCGCACCATCATCGTCGGCAACTGCACGATGCCCACGCCCGCGACGGCCGCCGCGCGCAGCGCGAGCATGCCGCCCGTCACGAGCCGGGGCTGATGGTGGATTTCCGCCTGTGCGCCGTCGGGGCCGCGTAGCCGCCATACGTGTGCGGCCTGCGGCACGCCGTGATCGAGGCTCGGCAAGCGGGTCAGATCAGCGGGGACGGCCGGCACGCCACGCTCGCGCAGCAACGCGGGACTCGCGACGAGACACTGCCCGCGCTCGGCCAGCACGCGCAGCGCGAGATCGCTGTCCTCGAGCGGCGGCGGCCGCACGCGGATCGCGACGTCGATCCCTTCGCCGACGACATCGACGCGCCGGTTGGTCGCTTCCAGATGAATCTCGACGCGCGGGCACGCGACCATGAACGCGGCGATCATCGCGCCGACCAATGAATCGAGCAGCACGACCGGGCAACTGATCCGCACGATGCCGCGCGGCTCCTCATGCAGCAGCGCGATCGCCTCGTCGGCGGCGTCCGCTTCGACGAGCATCGCGCGGCAATGCGCGTAATAGGTCTGGCCGACGTCCGTGACAGTGAAGCGGCGTGTCGAGCGCTGGATCAGCCGCATGCCGAGCCGCGCCTCGAGCAGCGCGATGCGGCGGCTCAGCCTTGATTTGGGCATGTTCAACGCGCGTCCTGCCGGCGCGAAGCCACCGTGCTCGACCACCTGCACGAAGTAGTAGAGATCGTTCAGATCCCGTTCGTTATCGTTCATGAAATAGAACGCTGAGTGCGATTTTGGCAGTCTACCGGATCGATCGTTCCACCTCTATATTCCTACTCAGGATGCGAAACACGTGTTTCGCCGCAATTCGGAGAAGGCAAATGAAGAAGATCCAGGGTGTGTACAGTGCGCCGCGCGGCCATTGGGTCGGTGACGGTTTCCCGGTGCGTTCGATGTTCAGCTACCAGTCTCATGGCACGCACCTGAGCCCGTTCCTGCTGCTCGACTACGCCGGCCCCGTGAACTTCGAACCGGCTTCGACGCCGCGCGGGGTGGGGCAGCACCCGCATCGTGGCTTCGAAACGGTGACGATCGTCTATGACGGCGAAGTCGCACACCGCGACTCGACCGGCGCGGGCGGCGTGATCGGCCCGGGCGACGTGCAGTGGATGACGGCCGCGAGTGGGATCCTGCACGAGGAATTCCACTCGGAAGCGTTCACGAAGCGTGGCGGTCCGCTCGAGATGGTGCAGCTGTGGGTGAACCTGCCAGCCGCCGACAAGATGGGTGCGCCCGGTTATCAGACGCTGCTGAACGCGGACATCCCGGTGGTCGAACTGCCGGACGGCGCAGGCCGCGCGCGGATTATCGCCGGCGAGTTCGACGGGCGGCGCGGCCCGGCCCGCACGCACACGCCGATCGATGTGTGGGACGTGCGGCTTGCAGCAGGCGGCCGTGCACGGTTCCCGATCGCCGAAGGCCGGACGCTCGCGGTGGTCGTGCTGAGCGGGACGTTGCTGGTGAACGGCGAGACGGTCGCCCGCGAAGCGCAGTTCGTGCAACTGAGCCGCGACGGCCGCGACGTCGAGATCGAAGCGAACGGCGACGCCAAGCTGCTGATCCTGAGCGGCGAGCCGATCGATGAGCCGGTCGTCGGTTACGGGCCGTTCGTGATGAACTCGCAAGAGGAAATCCGGACCGCGATCGACGATTTCAACAGCGGTCGCTTCGGCCAGATGCCGGCGTGACGGACAGGCCCCGCGCAATGCGGGGCCTTTTTTTTCATGCGTGGAGCGGCGGCACGCGTGCCGCGTGCGCTTCGAGGCATAATCGACGGTTGCCGCGCGCCGGCTGGCGCGCTCGAATCAGGACCAACCATGAATGCTTCCGCATCTGCCGCCTCCGTGCGTACCGACGATCTCGACTGGCGCTGGAAATCCTTCGACGCGCTGACGGCGCGTGAACTTTACTCGATCCTCGACGCGCGCAGCGCCGTGTTCGTCGTCGAGCAGAACTGCGTGTATCGCGACATCGACGGCGCGGATTACGACGCGTGGCACTTGGCTGCGTACGACCCGGCTGGCCGCCTGGCCGGCTATCTGCGCGTGCTGCTGCCCGATGCGCAGCACACCGACGTGCGCATCGGCCGCGTGCTGACGACCGCGCCGTTTCGCGGCGCGGGCCTCGGCAACGCGCTGCTGTCGCGCGCGCTCGAACACATACGCGCGCAGTGGCCGGATGCGCAGGTGAGCCTGCATGCGCAGGCCCATCTGCAGCGCTTCTATGGGGCATTCGGTTTCACGCCGAGCTCGGACGTGCACGACGAGGACGGCATCCCGCACGTGTGGATGACCGGCACGCGCGGCTGACGCGCCGTCAGTGAGCGGTGCGCGTCACCGGCGGGTTTTGCGCGCGCCGGGCGGCCGCCCGCTCGTCGATCAAGCGGCCGCGTGCCGACAGCCGCAGCCAGTGCCGCAGCGCGATCAGCGCGCCGATCACGCTCATCATCGAACCGGGAATCCACAGCAGCAGGCCGCCGATCTGCTGGTCGCGCAGCGGGCTGAGCCACGTGAATGCGCGTCC
The DNA here is from genome assembly GCF_001718315.1 of Burkholderia diffusa. Taxonomy (NCBI): domain Bacteria; kingdom Pseudomonadati; phylum Pseudomonadota; class Betaproteobacteria; order Burkholderiales; family Burkholderiaceae; genus Burkholderia; species Burkholderia diffusa. The sequence continues at coordinate 1,142,027 of NZ_CP013362.1, forward strand.
GCAGATCGAGTAGATCGGATACAGCTCGTGCGGCGTGAAGAAGATCAGCGCGCCGAGCGCGATCTGCGGCGGGATCGCCGCGACGACGATCAGGATCCGGCGGCCGGGTGACAGCCGCGCGGGCGGAGCGGGGCGCGGATCGACGACGAGCCACCAGAACAGCAGCCCGTCGATCACCATGCTCCAGTTCATCACGCGATACAGGCGCCAGTCGAGCATCGCGATGAAGTGGATCGGCGACAGCAGCCAGAAATAGATCAGCCCGACGAACAGCACGACCGCGACGACCGGATGGAACACCACGTCGAGCGTCGCGCGCACGGGCGCCCACGCGAGCGCGGGGCGCACGAAGCGCTGCCGCCAGCGAAACGGAATGCCCGCGCGGATCGCTGCGCCAGGGTAGGCCAGCGCGATGAAGAACGGCCCGAGGTGATGCAGCACGAGATGCTGCGCGCGATGCATGAAGAATTCGTGCTCGAAGAAGTAGTCGAGCCGCGTATGCAGCGCGATGTAGAGCGCCGTCAGCCCGAGCCAGAACGAGAACTGCCGCAGCGGCGACACCTTCGCCTTCTTCACGCCGCGTGCGAACAGCACGGCGGCCGTCAGCACCGCGATGACCACGGTCGGCGACGGTTCCCACGGATCGAGCCAGTACAGGACGTTCATCGCGCGCGTATCACTTCGCCTGGGCCGGCGACTTCACGGCGAACGGCGTGTCGACCGTCTCGCCGTCGGAGAACTTCAGGCGCAGGTGCACGGTGTCGCCCGGCTTGATTGCGTGCTTCGGCTCCTCGAGCATGAAGTGATAGCCGCCCGGCGCGATGTCGACCTTGCCGCGCGCGGGGATCGTCAGCTTGTCGACCATTTCCATCTTCTGCGTCGAGCCGTTCGACACGGTCTGGTGCAGCATCGCCATTCCGTAGTCGGGGCTGTCGACGTCGACGAGATCGACCGGCTTGTCGCTCGTGTTGACGAGCGTCACGTAGCCGCCCGCGGGCAGCTTGTTCGGCAGCCAGCGCACCCATGCATTCTGTGCGGTGATCGCGCCGGCGGCATATGCGTGCGCGCCGGTGCACAGCGCGGCGAGGAGGGCGAACGTCTTGAGGGTCGTCTTCATGTCGGAGTTCAGGTGGTGGAGGCGGTGTCGATGATCCGGCGCACATCGGCGGCGATGGCGTCTGGTGAATCGCGGTCGGTGGCGAGCAGGCGCGCGCGACCGTTCGCGTCGAAGATGTAGACGGCCGAGCTGTGCGTCACCTCATAGCCGCCCGACGGATCGCGTTTTTCCATCTGGTACGCGACGCGATAGCGCTTCGCGAGGGATTCGATCTGCCCGTCGGTGCCGGTCAGGCCGCGCGCGTGCGCGGCATCGAACGCGGCGACGTACGACTGCATCGCCTGCGGCGTGTCGCGCGCGGGATCGACCGAGACGAACAGGATGCGCACGTCGTTCGCCTGCGGCCCGAGCTTCGCGAGCACTTCCATCAGCCGTGCCATCGTTTCGGGGCAGACGTCCGGACAGTGCGTATAGCCGAAGTAGACGAGCGCGACGCGGCCGCGAAACGCGTTCGCGTCGACCGCGTGGCCGTCGCCGCCGGTGAGCGTGAACGACAAGTCGGGCAGGTGGCCCGTGACGTTGGTCAGGTGCCAGTTCGGCTCGTCGTGCGTGCATGCGGCGAGCGCGACGGCGGCGGTCAGCGCCGCGGCCGTGCGGACCAAGCGGGTCAGACTGAATAGGCGCCGGTGCGGCGCGGGACGGGCAGGCGACATCCTGGGGCTCGATCGGACGGAACGGTCGTCGACCGGCGCGGCGCCATGCGTCGCGCGGCCGGCGGTTGCCGACTGTAGCGCAATTCCCGCGCCTGCGTCCTTTCGAAACCCGTACGGCACGGGCGAGCGGGGCAATATGTCGCAGTCGACGCGGATGGCCGCGCGCGCTCCGCCCTCCGCCGGTTTCGCCCATCTCGATACGCAGGCGCGGTAAGATGCGCACAATTCCATTCTCGCAGCGGCGGCCCCGCGTTTGCAGGCCGCTTCTCAGACCATCGAATCGATGCAATCCGTTCCGGCTTCCCTGTCCCTGACCGATACCGCGTTCTTTTTCGACTTCGACGGCACGCTCGTCGAGCTGGCGCCGACGCCCGACAGCATCCACGTGCCGCCGTCGCTGCTGACGTTGCTCGATGAACTGCGGCGCCGCACGCATGGTGCGGTTGCCGTCGTGTCGGGTCGCGGCATCGACAATCTCGACACGTTCCTGAAAATGCCCGATCTGCCGATCGCGGGCCTGCACGGCGCCGAACGTCGCGATGCGAACGGCGACACGCAGCGTATCGGCTTCAACGACGAACGGCTGCTGCGCATCGAGCGCGAACTCGCAGGCGTCGTCGACCGTCATCCGGGCATGCTGCTCGAAATCAAGGGCGCGGCCGTCGCGCTGCACTATCGCAACGCGCCCGAGCGCGAGCCGGTCGCACGCGAAGCAGCCGAGCGCCTCGTCGCCGAATACGCGGATGCGTATGTGCTGCAGCCCGGCAAGATGGTATTCGAGATCAAGCCGAAAGGCGTCGACAAGGGGCGCGCGCTGGCCGCGTTCCTCGACGAGCCGCCGTTCGCGGGCCGCGTGCCGCTGTTCGCGGGCGACGACCTGACCGACGAGAAGGGCTTCGCGGTGGTCAACGCGCGCGGCGGCCTGTCGATCAAGGTCGGTGCTGGCGAGACGTCGGCCCGCACGCGGCTCGACTCCGTCGACGCATTGCACGAGCAGATCGCCCGCTGGCTTCACGCGGAGCAGCAAGGCGCATGAGTCGACTCATCATCGTTTCGAACCGCGTCGCCCCGATTTCGGAAGGCGAGCCGGCGGCAGGCGGCCTCGCGATCGGCGTGTACGACGCGCTGAAGGAGACGGGCGGCATGTGGTTCGGCTGGAGCGGCGAGGTGGTCGCGTCCGGTGCGCCGCAGATCCGCATCGAGGAGCGCGGCCCCGTGACGTTCGCGACCATCGGGCTGTCGCGCCGCGATTACGACCAGTACTACCGAGGTTTCTCGAACGCGACGCTGTGGCCCGCGTTTCATTACCGCGCGGACCTGATCCAGTACGATCGCCACGAGTTCGAAGGCTACAGCCGCGTGAACGTCTGGCTCGCGCAGCAGCTCGTGCCGCTATTGCAGGACGACGACGTGATCTGGGTGCACGACTATCACCTGATCCCGTTCGCACGTGCGCTGCGCGCGGCCGGCGTGAAGAACCGCATCGGCTTTTTCCTGCACATTCCGTTTCCGGCCGCGCAGGTGCTGGTCAACGTGCCGCCGCATCGCGAGCTCGTCGAGTCGCTGTGCGCGTTCGACCTGCTCGGGTTCCAGACCGAGCCGGACCTGCGCGCGTTCTGCGACTACATCGAGTTCGAGGCCGGCGGCGAAGTGGCGCGCGAAGGGCGCACGATGCGCGTCAGCGCGTTCGGCAACACGCTGCGTGCGTCCGCCTATCCGATCGGCGTGTATCCGGACGAGATCGCGTCGCTCGCGCAGGCCGGCGAGCACGGCAAGGCCGCGCGCATGGCCACGTCGCTGCGCGGGCGCCAGCTGATCATGAGCGTCGACCGGCTCGACTATTCGAAGGGGCTGGTCGAGCGGTTCCGCGCGTTCGAGAAGCTGCTGGAGCACCAGGCGTCGATCCGCAACCGCGTGTCGTTCCTGCAGATCGCGCCGTCGACGCGCGCCGACCTGCGCGCGTACCAGGACATCCGCCTGCAGCTCGAAGCGGAGTCGGGGCGCATCAACGGCCGCTACGCGGAGCTCGACTGGGCGCCGATCCTCTACATTCACCGCCAGTACGACCGGCAGGTGCTGGCCGCGCTGTATCGCCTCGCGCGCGTGGGCTTCGTGACGCCGTTGCGCGACGGGATGAATCTCGTCGCGAAGGAGTATGTGTCCGCGCAGAATCCGGAGGATCCGGGCGTGCTCGTGCTGTCGCGTTTCGCGGGCGCCGCGCGCGAACTGACGGGAGCGCTGATCGTCAATCCGATCGACATCGACGGGATGGCCGATGCGCTGTCGCAGGCGCTGACGATGCCGCTTGCCGAACGGCGCGCGCGGTATGCGGACATGATCGCGCAGCTGCGCGAGAACAATGTGTCGGTGTGGCGCGACAACTTCCTGCGCGACCTGCAGCGCGTGTAACCCGCGCGCAGCGCGGCACAGGTCGCGTGATGCCATGAAGAAAAAGCCGCCGTGCTTCGAGCACGGCGGCTTTTTTTGTGGACTGCGTGGCGCGGCGTCAGGCCACGCGTTCCCCGGTTGGTGTGGTGCCGTCGGGCGCGTGATGGCGGCCGTGCTGCTTCGCGAGCAGGTCGCGGTACAGGCCCGGGCGGTTGCGCAGCACGTCGGGGCTGCCGTCGTCGATCACCTTGCCATTGCTCATCACGATGATCCGGTCGAAGTTGCGCAATGTCGACAGCCGGTGCGCGATCGCGATTACCGTGCGGCCGACCATCAGGCGGTCGAGCGCGCTCTGGATCGCTTCCTCGGATGCGCTGTCGAGCGCGGACGTCGCTTCGTCGAGCAGCAGGATCGGCGCGTTCTTCAGGATCGCGCGCGCGATCGCGATGCGCTGGCGCTGGCCGCCCGACAGCTTCACGCCACGGTCGCCGACGATGGTGTCATAGCCTTCCGGCATCGCCTCGATGAACTCCGAGCAACGGGCGTCGCGCGCGGCGGCGAGCACTTCGTCGCGGGTCGCCTCGGGGCGGCCGTACGCGATGTTGTCGTAGATGGTCCGGTGCAGCAGCGAGATGTCCTGCGGCACGAGCGCGATCGCGTGGCGCAGGCTGTCCTGCGTGATCGCCTTCACGTCCTGGCCGTCCACCTTCACGGCGCCGTCCTGCGTATCGTAGAAGCGCTGCAGCAGCGCGAGCACGGTCGACTTGCCGGCGCCCGACTTGCCGATCAGGCCGACCCGCTGGCCCGGTTCGATATGCAGATCGAAGTGGTCCAGGATCGCGCGGCGGTGCGGGTACGCGAACGTCACGCGTTCGAAATCGACACGCCCGCCCTTGGCCGACAGCGGTTGCGCGTCGGATCGGTCGGGCATCCCGTGCGGCTCGAGCAGCGTCTTCACGGCTTCGGACAGGCGTGCGACGTGCTGCGTGACGTCGACGAGCGCGACCGCCAGATCGCGCGTGCCGTGCAGGATCGTGAAGCCGAGCGAACTGACGAGCACGATGTCGCCGGAGGTCGCGCGCCCCTGGTCCCACAGCCACAGTGCCCAGCCGAGCAGGCCGGCGGACAGCATCGCGGTGATCACCGCATGCAGCAGGCGCAGTTTCTCGAGATACAGCAGGCTTTGCTGGCGCGCGTCCATCTCGGCCTTCACCGTCGCGCCGAAGCGCTTCTGTTCGCGCAGCGTCATCCCGAACGCGCGCACGAGGCCCATGTTGCCGATCACGTCGACGAGCTCGCCGTCGACCGCGGCGGCTTTCGACGCGAACGCGTGATGGCGCGCGGAGCCGCGGCCGGCGAGCTTGAACAGCACGACGGAGAGCACGGCCGAACAGCCGAGCAGGCCGGCAGCCATCAGCGGGTTCACGACGATGATCATCAGGATCGCGCCCATCACCGCAATGCACGGCGGCAGCACGTTCCAGGCCATCGTGTTCTCAGACGTATAGACGGCGTTCGACGTGGCGGTGATGCGGCTCGCGAGCGTGCCCGGCTGCTTTTCCGAGTAGTACGTCGGCGAGTGGCCGATCAGGTACTGGAACAGGTCGCGCCGCAGGTCGCCGGTGACCGCGACGAACGTATGCGCGGCGACCCAGCCGCCGACGCGCCACAGCAGGTTGTCGGCCGCGATCAGCCCGACGAGCAGCGCGAACGCGCTCCACAACGGGCCCGGATGATGACGCCCGGTCGCAAGCACGTCGATCAGGTGCTTGATCGCATATTGCGAGCCGAGCGCGCAGCCGACGGCGGCCAGCACACTGCAGAGCACGACCAGGTGCGCGACGGGATGCAGGCGGATGTAGCGGAACAGGAACGCGATCGGCCGATGCGCGTAGCTCGACAGCTTCGCGTTGTGGGCGTTGCGCTGGGCAGGGGTGAGAGATTCCAAAATATGCGTGCGGTGATTCGGTGATTGAGCGGATCGACTGGATCGCAGCCACGGTCGCTCGGACTGAATAATCCGGCATTGTAAACAAGGCCGTGCATTGCGCTGCGCGAATCTTGCGTTGGTCAGGGGTGCGCGACCAAATTTGAGATAAAATCCGGCATCTTCATCCTGCCTGCCGCATGCGCCGGAATCGCGATGTCGGCAGCGACGGGATGACCCGGAACGCCAAAAGGGCCTTCCACTCTAGAACGGACGCCCAAGTCCGCGGGTTGCAAAGTGTTGCGCCTTTGTAACAAAGTAAAGTGTTTGAAATGTTGTGAGCCGTATCGGGATTAACCCTAGATAATCGGCTCCGGGTTCGATTCCAGGTTTTTACGAACCCCTGTCAACGGGTCTTCGTTTCAAACGTTCTATGCCTGTCGCGTCGCCGACGCTCCTTGTGCAGCGCGGGTTCGACGCCCCCGGCAGGCTGATTCGTCCGATCTTCGGACGAAATGCATCCAGCCCGGACCGCCGGCAGGTTGCCGACCCATACCTGGTTTTTAGCCGATTTTTTAGGAGTTACGCATGCGAATCGCCCAAATCGCTCCGTTGCACGAAGCGGTGCCCCCGAAACTGTACGGTGGTACCGAGCGAGTGGTGTCCTACCTCACCGAAGCGCTCGTCGAGATGGGGCATGACGTCACGCTCTTCGCGAGCGGCGATTCGCAAACGTCGGCGAAGCTCGAGGCGTGCTGGCCGCAGGCGCTGCGCCTCGACCCGACGATCCGCGACGTGATGGCCCCGCACATGCTGCTCCTCGAGCAGGTGCGCCGCCGTGCGGAAGAGTTCGACGTCCTGCACTGCCATATCGACTACTACCCGTTCTCGCTGTTCTCGCGCCAGCCGGTCCCGCATCTGACGACGATGCACGGCCGTCTCGACCTGCCGGAACTGCAGCCGATCTTCAATGCGTTCAGCGACGTGCCGGTCGTGTCGATCTCCGACAACCAGCGCATCCCGCTGCCGCAAGCGAACTGGCTGTCGACCGTGTACCACGGCCTGCCGGAAAACCTGCTGACGCCGATCCCGAACGTGAAGCCGAGCTACCTCGCGTTCCTGGGCCGCATCTCGCCGGAGAAGCGCGTCGACACCGCGATCCGCATCGCCGAGCAGGCCGGCCTGCCGATCAAGATCGCCGCGAAGCTCGACAAGGCCGACCGCGCGTACTACGAAGAGAAGATCAAGCCGCTGTTCGCGCTGCCGCACGTCGAGTACATTGGCGAAATCAGCGAATCGGAAAAGACCGAATTCCTGGGCAACGCGCACGCGCTGCTGTTCCCGATCGACTGGCCGGAGCCGTTCGGCCTGGTGATGATCGAAGCGATGGCCTGCGGCACGCCGGTGATCGCGTTCAAGCGCGGTTCGGTGCCGGAAGTGATCGAGAACGGCGTGTCGGGCTTCGTCGTCGAAGACGAACTGTCGGCCGTCGCGGCGCTCAAGCGTCTCGACACGCTGCCGCGCGAGAAGGTGCGCGCCGCGTTCGAGGCACGTTTCTCGTCGAAGGTGATGGCGCAGAACTACGTGAAGGGCTACGAGGAACTGCTGCGCCAGAAGCGCCGCACGGTGCTGCGCGAAGTCAACGCAGGCTGATGCCGGAGCGCCGGCCGCACTGCGGCTGAGGCCGTCATCGACGCCCCGTCCGGGTCCCCGGCGGGGCGTTGTCACATCTGCAGCGCGGATCTGTTGTATTCTCGCCGCGCCCGGCGCCGCGAACGGCCCCGGAAGCGGCCCGGCACGCCATCCTGCCGTCTGTCCAGACGGTAATGTCCCTATAATGGCCGTGCCGCGAAATCCGGCCCCGCACGAACATCGAGAGGAGAGCAGTCTTGGCGAGATCGAAAACCACGCGCGCAGCGCCGGCCCCCGGCGCCGGCGTGATCTTCGCGTTGCGCGCGATCGGTCTCGTGCTGCTCGCGCGCTGGCTGTTCTCGATGTCCCAGATGGGCTATCGCGCGTCGCTGTCGGCGATGGTGTCGTCGCCCTGGGCGTTCGTCTATCTCGTGCTGATCTTCCTGCTGCTCGCGCTGCCGGGCGCCGCTGCGCGCGCCGAGCGGCCGTTCCATCCGCTGCCGCAATGGCTGCGTCAGGCGCTGCGGGTTTTCGCACTGATCGGTTTCCTGTTTGCCGTGTGGTCGATCGGCGCGTTCGCGTGGGCGGCCGGCTGGCGCCGTGCGCTGCACGCGGTGACGGCGACCAACGGCTGGCTCGTCGCCGCGCCGGCGCTGTATGCGGCGATCGTGTGGATGTGCCGCCCGCGGCCGCTGTGGCGCACCAACGTGGCCGCGCGCCGTTTCGCGGTCGGCCGCTACGCAATCTCGCTCGATACGCTCACGCGCACCGCGATTGTCTGGATGGAGAGCCGCAAGGTCGGTCAGTATGACGCGCGCGAACTATCGGTGCGCTGGCCCGACCGGGGCGCGGCCACTGCGGTCGAGCAGGGTGCGCCGGCGGCTGCCGTGCCGCCGCGTCGCGGCAGCCTGTTTCGGCGGCCGCAGGTGGAACTGCTGTGGGATTCGCCGGCGGCCGTCGGCCATAACCGGCAGATCGTGATGCGCGCACCACTCGCGACCGAGGGCGACCGCGTTGCGGTGCTCGCGCTTGACGCCGCGCTCAAGCAGATCGTCTGACAAGGCCTGCGCGGCGCGCGGGCGACACGGAGGCACAATGATCGTTCGTTGGTTGCTGGCAGCCGTTCACCTGATGGCGTTCGGCGTTGCGTTCGCCGCAATCGCAGGGCGCAACCGCGCGCTGCGCAGGGTCATTGCGTCGGCGCAGGCCGCCGACCTGCCCGGCGTGTTCAAGGCGGACGCGGCCTGGGGATTGTCCGCGCTGGTGCTGATCGCGACGGGACTCGCGCGCGCGTTCGGCGGCTTCGAGAAGGGCGCCGCGTATTACCTTCACGAGCCGCTCTTCCACGTCAAGATGACCGCGCTCGTGCTGATCCTGCTGCTCGAGATCGTGCCGATGCTGGGGTTGATCCGCTGGCGCGTCGCCGTGCGGCAACAGCAAATGCCCGATCTCGGCCGCGCACGGACCTACGTGCGGATCGGCCACTGGCAGGCCATGCTCGTGATGGTCATCGTGTTCGCCGCGTCGGGGATGGCGCGTGGGCTCGGGCTGGCCGGGTAGCTGCGCACGGCCGGGACTTCCGACCGGACGGCCCTGCCGCCCGGCTCGTCCGCCCGCTCAGCGCACGAGGCACGGGCGCTTGTTGTTGAACGTCCATCCCGGAATCAGATACTGCATCGCGGCTGCATCGTCGCGCGCGCCGAGCGCGTGCTGCTTGTACAGCTCGTGCGCGAGCGCCACCGCATCCATGTCGATGTCGATGCCGAGACCTGGACGCTTCGGCACTTCCACGAGTCCGTTCTCGATCTTCAGCGGCTCGCGCGTCAGCCGTTCGCCGTCCTGCCAGATCCAGTGCGTGTCGATCGCGGTGACCTGGCCGGGCGCGGCGGCCGCGACGTGCGTGAACATCGCGAGCGACACGTCGAAGTGGTTGTTCGAATGCGAACCCCACGTGAGGCCCCAGTCGCGGCACATCTGCGCGACGCGCACCGAGCCCTGCATCGTCCAGAAGTGCGGATCGGCCAACGGGATGTCGACCGCCTGCAGCTGCACCGCGTGGCCCATCTGCCGCCAGTCGGTCGCGATCATGTTGGTCGCCGTCGGCAGCCCGGTCGCGCGGCGGAATTCGGCCATCACCTCGCGGCCCGAGTAGCCGTTTTCCGCACCGCACGGATCTTCCGCATACGCGAGCACGTGATGCAGGTCGCGACACAGCCGCACGGCCTCGTCGAGCGACCACGCGCCGTTCGGATCGAGCGTCACGCGCGCTTCGGGGAAGCGCTCGGCGAGCGCCGTCACGGCTTCGACCTCGCGTGCGCCTTCGAACACGCCGCCTTTCAGCTTGAAGTCGTTGAACCCGTACCGCGCATGAGCGGCTTCGGCGAGGCGCACGACCGCTTCGGGCGTCAGCGCGGCCTCGTCACGCACGCGCGTCCAGTCGTCGGTCGCGCCGCGGCCGTCGCGATAGGGCAGCGCGGTTTGCTTGCGATCGCCGACGTAGAACAGGTAACCGAGCATCTCGACGCGCTCGCGCTGCTGTCCCTCGCCGAGCAGGGCGGCCACGGGCACGCCGAGATGCTGGCCGAGCAGGTCGAGCAGCGCGGCTTCGAGCGCGGTGACCGCGTGGATCGTGGTGCGCAGGTCGAAGGTCTGCAAGCCGCGGCCGCTTGCGTCGCGGTCAGCAAAGGTGCGCCGCACGTCGTTGAGCATCGCATGGTAGTTGCCGACCGGCTGACCGACGACGAGCGCGCGCGCATCCTCGAGCGTGCGGCGGATGCTTTCGCCTCCCGGCACTTCGCCGACGCCGGTCCGGCCCGCACTGTCCTTCAGGATCACGAGGTTGCGGGTGAAGAACGGGCCGTGCGCGCCGCTCAGGTTGAGCAGCATGCTGTCGTGGCCGGCGACCGGAATGGCTTGCAGATCGACGATGCGTGGCGTGTCGTGGGAAGGCGAGGCAGTGACGGCGTTCATGGCGGCGATGGCGAAAGAGTGGGCAATGCCGTGCGGCAAAAGCTTTGCCGCGCGCGGCGGGAGGTGCGATCATTCGACAACCGACGTGCGCGGCGCGCAAGCCCCGCATGTCGACAGCAACCCGAAAGGGTGGGGCGACCCGCTCGATGCCGGTGTCGCGGCGGACCGAAGCAAGTGTGGATGCTCGCTTCGGTCGACCGTGAAACTGGGCGCCGGCAGCCGCGCGGAAGCGCGAATGCCGGCCGATCGCGAACCACGGGACCCGGCAGGCGCTTGTACGCCGGCTTCGGTCGACAGGAGATCCGTATCGCGATCATCAGTCGTCGGATGACTTGTGACGCAGTATAATGAATCATCGGCGTCCGCTCAAACCCCGCGTAAACCCTCGGCTCACATTACGATCATTCAAAAAGGAACCGGCCTCATGTCCGTGCCCACGCTTCCCGCAGCGCCGCGCCGTCGCGCACGCAGCCTCGCACAAGATGTCGTCGACGCGCTGACCGCGCAGATCGAAAACGGCACGCTGCGTCCCGGCGACAAGCTGCCGACCGAAACCGAAGTCATGGCGGCGCAGGGCGTCAGCCGCACGGTCGTGCGCGAAGCGATCTCGCGGATGCAGGCGAGCGGCCTCATCGAGACGCGCCACGGCATCGGCAGCTTCGTGCTCGAACCGACGCGCCGCCAGACGCTCGGCATCGATCCCGCGACCATCACGACGCTGCGCGACGTGCTTGCCGTGCTCGAGCTGCGCATCAGCCTCGAAAGCGAATGCGCGAGCCTCGCCGCGCAGCGCGCGAACGATACCGACCTGGCCGCGCTGCGGCGTGCGCTCGACGCGATCGCGTCGGGGGCGGGCGGCGGCCGCGACACCGCACAGCTCGATTTCCAGTTCCATCTGCAGATCGCGCAGTCCACCGGCAACCGCTACTTCGTCGACATCATGACGCAGCTGGGCGCGTCGATCATTCCGCGCACGCGCGTGAATTCGGCGCGTTTTGCCGGCGACGACCTCGAGCGCTATGTCGGCCGGCTCAATCACGAGCATGAAGACATTTACGAGGCGATCGCGCGTCACGACCCGGAAGCCGCGCGTGCCGCGATGCGCACGCACCTGACCAACAGCCGCGAGCGGCTGCGGCGTGCGCACGAGGCGGCCGAGGCGGAGCGCGACACGCAGGCCAGCTGACGAGTCGCTGCCGAAATGGCCCGCGCGTTGCCGCGGGCCATGGCGTATATCGCCGAAACATCAGTCATCGTATGATGTCCGCGCCGATTGGCCCATTGCGCCACTCGTTATATTGCCGGCCGCGCATCCGTCGGTACGCGCACCGTGCGAGAGACGGCGAGGCGACGTTCCCGCCGTCGCCCGCGCCCGAGGCGGCCGGGCTGTCCAGGCCGCCAATCCCGCCCGATCAGCCGCCCTTCGTCACGATGGTCTTCCACGTGCCGTTCTTCACCTGATACAGCGTCGACATCCCGCTCTTCAGCGAGCCGTCGTTCGCGAACGAGATGCGCCCGGTGACACCTTCGAAGTCGACTTTCTTCAACGCCGGGCGATAGACCTTCGGATCGGTCGAGTTGGCCGCCTGCATTGCCTTGATTGCCGCCCACGCCGCGTCGTAGCCGAACTGCGCATACGACAGCACGTCGACGCCGAAGCGCTTCTTGAACCGCTGCTCGAAATCCTTGCCCTGCGGCAGCTCGTCGAGCGGCCGTCCGTACTCCCACGCCATCGCGCCTTCCGCGGCCGGGCCCGCGATCTTGATGAACTCGTTGTCCTTCACGCCGCCGCCGCCGACGAACTGCGCAGTCAGCCCGAGCTGGCGCATCTGCTTGATGAAGTTCGCGGCGAGCGAATCGAGCCCGCCGAAGAAGATCAGGTCGGGGTTCTTGCCCTTCAGGCTCGTGATCTGCGCGCGGAAGTCGACCGCCTGGTTGCTGGTGAACTCGCGGCCGATGATGTTGCCGCCGGCCGCCTTCACGGCCTTCTCGAACTCGTCGGCCTCGCCCTGGCCGAACGCGGTGCGATCGTCGATGATCGCGATGCGCTTCGCCTTGGTCACGTCGACCGCGTACTTGCCCGCGTTCCCGGCGTTCTGGCCGTCGGTCGCGATCACCATGAACATGTTTGCGAGCCCGCGCGACGTGAGCGTCGGATTGGTCGCGGCCGGATCGATCACCGGAATGCCGGCCTTGTCGTAGACCACCGACGCCGGAATCGTCGTGCCCGAGTTGAAGTGGCCGACCACCACCGACACGTTCTGGTCGACGAGCGCCTGCGCGGCCTGCACGCCGATACGCGGGTCGGCCTGGTCGTCCTGCACGACGAGGTTGAAGTGCGCGGGCTTGCCGGCGATCTGGATCTTCTGCGCGGCCGCGTCGTCGAGCGCGAGTTGCACGCCGTTCTGGAGATCCTTGCCATAACCGGCGTTCACGCCGGTGAGCGGCGCGGCGAAACCGACCTTCACGTCGGTCGAGTCGGCCGCCTGAGCGGCCTGTTGCGAGAGGAGAGCTACCGCGGATACGACCGATACCGACAACAGGGAATGACGGAATTTCATGTTCGTTCCTCTTGTTCTTACACCAGCGGGTGGGTACCGCACGCAGCCGGCGGGCCGGGTGCGTGCGACGGGCGGGCGGTTCGACCGCTTCTCGGAATCGGGCGGGGAGGTCGGCATGCTGATGCTTCCCGGAAGAATCTCCCGTCAGGCTCTGCGAGGAGCCCCGATCGCCTCGATATATAGGTCGCCGATATGTGCGGGTCTTGGCAATTTGCCGCGCATTCGATGCGGATTTGCGCATAGCTTCCACGCGAGCGCGGGCGGCCGGTATCGGGAGTTTCCCGTCGCGCGCGCAACGGGCGCAGAGGCGGGATACGGGCGGCGGTGCGGGGGACAGGCGCGGCGCGGCCCGCCGGGGCCGCGCCGCGTCATGAGAGCCGTCAGTCGGACAGCGCGTCCGATGCGGCTTCGGCGTCGTCGTGCGCCGCGGTCGTGCGGATCAGCGGGTCGCTCGTGCTGGGGCGGCCGGTTTCGACGTGGCCCGCGAAGCGGCGCTGGAAGCCGAGCGGCTTGCCGTCGCTGACGGTCAGGTCGTACCAGCCGTTGCTGCCGCGCAGGTCCCAGTAGTCGTCGACGTGCGTACCCGGCTTGAGGTCGAACTCACGCGCATGGCCGTGGCCGTATGCGTTCGTCACCTTGAGCCGCACGGTCTTGTGACCGCGGTTCATCAGGCGCAGCGTGATGTTGCCGTTCGCGACGTCGTAGCCGTAGATCACTTCGGGGTTGACGCTCGCGGGGCCGACCGCCAGCGCGGCGGGGCTGCGGAAGTGGCAATAGAAGCCGTTCGGGCCGTACACGTCGAGGTCGTACAGGCCGAGCGACGGCGCCGGGCTCCACGTGTCGGAAAGCCGCTTGCCGGCGTCGACCGTGTAGGCCCACGGGCCGTCGACGCGATTGCGCGCCTGAACCTGGAACGCCGCGCCCGCGGTGCCGGTGTTCGCGAAGGTCAGCCGGAATTGGCCGCTCGCATTGTCGATCCGCCCGTGCACGAACAGTTCGTACGGCAGCGCGCGCGCCGGACGCAGGCCGGCCTCCTGCTTCGGCAGATGCTGGACGACCGGCGGCACCGGGATGTAGTCGGGGTGTCGGTTGCGGTCGGGCGGCGCGTAGCCGCTCGTGTCCGGGAGCTGCGGCCAGCTTGCGTCAGGCGTCGAGAAATCGAACGCGGACGTCAGGTTGCCGCACACCGTACGGCGCCATGGCGACACGTTCGCCGCGGTGACCGCGTATTGCTCGCCGAAGCGCGCTTCGATGAATTGCAGCAGCGACGTGTGATCGAAGGTCTGCGAACAGACCCAGCCGCCCTTGGTCCACGGCGACACCACCAGCATCGGCACACGCGGCCCGAGCCCGTACGGGCCGGCCATGTGCGACGCGTCGCCGGCGAATACCTCGTTGGTCGTCGCGACCGTCGACAGCCCGTTGTCGCGCGACTGCGGCGCGAACGGCGGCTGCACGTGGTCGAAGAACCCGTCGTTCTCGTCGTAGGTGATGAAGAGCGCGGTCTTGCTCCATACGTCGGGATTCGACACGAGCGTCTTCAGCACCTGCTCGATGTACCACGCGCCGTAGTTCGCCGGCCAGTTCGGGTGTTCCGAGTACGCTTCCGGCGCGCAGATCCACGACACCTGCGGCAGCGTGCCGTTCTTCACGTCCTGCTGCAGCACGTCGAACAGCGTGCCGCCGGCGCTGATGTTTGTGCCGGTGCGCGCCTTGTCGTACAGCGGCGTGCCGGGCAGCGCGCTGCGGTACTGGTTGAAGTAGAGCAGCGCGTTGTCGCCGTAGTTGCCGATGTACGGGTTCTGCGTCCAGCCCCACGAGCCGTTGGCGTCGAGCCCCGTGCCGACGTCCTGGTAGATCTTCCACGACACGCCGGCCTGCTCGAGCACTTCCGGATAGGTCGTCCAGCCGTAGCCCTTTTCCTCGTTGCCGAGCACCGGGCCGCCGCCCGTGCCGTCGTTGCCGACATAACCGGTCCACATGTAGTAGCGGTTCGGGTCGGTCGAGCTCGGGATCGCGCAGTGGTACGCATCGCAGATCGTGAACGCGTCGGCGAGCTGGTAGTGGAACGGGATGTCGTCGCGCTTCAGGTACGCCATCGTCGTGGTGCCCTTGTTCGGCACCCACTGGTCGTAGCGGCCCTTGTTCCACGCGGCATGCATGTCCTGCCAGCCGTGCGGCAGGTCCTGCAGGAACTGCAGGCCGAGCTTGTCGGCGCCCGGATGGAACGGCAGCAGCTCGGCCGGGCCGACCGGCTGATGGAACACCGACTTGCCGTTCGCGAGGCGCAGCGGGCGCGGGTCGCCGAAGCCGCGCACACCGCGCATCGTGCCGAAGTAGTGGTCGAACGAGCGATTCTCCTGCATCAGGATCACGATGTGTTCGATATCGCGGATCGTGCCGGTACGGCGGTTCGCGGGAATGGCGAGCGCATCGCGGATCACGGGCGGGAACAGGTTCAGCGCGGCGGCGCCGGCGGTGCCGGCGGCGACGCGCAGGAAGTCACGACGGTTCGATCGGGTCATGGTCGTTATCGTGCGTTAAAGGGGGGAGCCGATTGGCGGGACATGCGGGAAAAAACGGGCGCGTCCGCGGCGCAGGATGCGGCTGCGTCGGTCGTGCCGCCGCGAGCATAGCGAGGATTCGGTGTCATTCATGTGAAGTCCGGAAACGTTTGCACGGCAGCCGGACGGCATTCGAACGGCGTGGCGCCGACGATCGGGTTGCAGGGAGCGACGCGAAAGGGTGGGCGGGGGCTGCGCGCGTGGAATGACGGAGAGGCAGGGAAGGCGCGCGGCGAGGCGGGTGCGTCAGGCGTCGGTGACCCACGCGCCGAACCATTCGCTCGGGCGCGCGATTTCATCCTGCGCGGCGACGAGTTCGAGCTCGTAGCGGCGCGCATCGTAGGTCGCCTTCACGACCGCGTGCACGGCCGCGAGCGTATGCTCGAACGCGGCGCGCACCGAGTCGCCGCGCAGCCGGCGCGCGACGAAGATGGCGCTGGTGAGGTCGCCGACGCCGACCGGATGGCGCGGAAACGCATACAACGGGCGCTGGCCGATCCACGCTTCGGTCTCGGTGACGGCAAGCATGTTGAAGCGGTCGGCCGGGCTGTTGCGGTCGTGCAGGTGCTTGACGAGGATGATCTTCGGGCCGCGGCGGATCAGCGCGCGGCAGGCGTCGACGGCTTCGGCGACGGTCTCGATGCGCCGTCCGGCGAGCTTCTGCAGTTCGGTGTGGTTCGGCGACATGCCGTCCGCGAGCGCCGGCATCTCCTGGACGATGAATTCCTCGACGCCGGGTTCGGGCCGGATGCCGCCCGTCTGGCCCAGCGCCGGATCGCAGAAGTACCACGCGTTCGGGTTCATCGCCTTCACCGAGCGCACGATCTCGACCGTCGCGCGCGCCTGCGCCGGCGAGCCGACGAAGCCGGACAGCACCGCGTCGCAGCGCTTGAGCGCGCCGATCGCGGCAACGCCGTCGACGAGCTGCTCCATCTTCGCGGCGTCGATCGCGCTGCCGGCCCAGTGGCCGTACTGCATGTGATTCGACAGCTGGACGGTATTGAGCGGCCAGACGTTGACACCGAGGCGCTGCATCGGGAACACGGCCGCGCTGTTGCCGGCGTGTCCGTAGATCACGTGCGACTGAATGCTGAGGACGTTTTTCATGAGCGTTCGCCTGCAGGCGTTTCAGGGTCACGTCACACGATACCCGAGATCGTCGCGTGCGCGGAAGTCGCGTGGCGATCGAGTGTTGCGCGCCGTCGTCAGCCTGACCGCGTAGAATCGCGGAGCGCGGAGCCGCCTGGCTGTCCGCGTGCATTTCCCATTACCGTGATCGCCATGCCTTCGATTTGCAAGATGTTGTCCGTCGCGCGCGCCGCCGTGCTCGGCGCGGGTATCGCCGCCGCATGCGCGACGCCCGCCGCGGCCGCGGCCGCCGTCCCGGCGCCGACCGGTAACGACGGGCCCGCGTACGGCCCCCGCCTGGAGGGCTTCACCTATCCGGAGCCGGTGCACCGCTACGCGTTCGTGTCCCAGCGCGAAACCCTCGAGATGATGTACATGGACGTGCAGCCGGCGCACCCGAACGGCCGCACCGTCGTGCTGCTGCACGGGAAGAATTTCTGCGCGGCGACGTGGGAGGACACGATCGGCGTGCTGAGCCGCGCCGGCTATCGCGTGATCGCGCCGGACCAGATCGGCTTCTGCAAGTCGTCGAAGCCCGAGCGCTACCAGTTCAGCTTCCAGCAGCTCGCGCGCAACACGCATGCGCTGCTCGAATCGATCGGCGTGAAGTCGGCGACGATCGTCGGCCATTCGACGGGCGGGATGCTCGCGATGCGCTACGCGCTGACGTACCCGAAGGCGACCGAGCAGCTCGTGCTGGTGAACCCGATCGGCCTCGAGGACTGGAGGGCGCTAGGCGTGCCGCCGCTGTCCGTCGACTACTGGTATGCACGCGAGCAGAAGACGACGGCCGACGGCATCCGCCGCTACGAGCAGGCGACCTACTACGCGGGCAAGTGGGCGCCCTCCTACGAGCGCTGGGTGCAGATGCTCGCGGGCATGTATCGCGGCCCGGGCCGCGACGCGGTCGCGTGGAACTCCGCGCTGATCTACGACATGATCCTCACGCAACCGGTGGTGTACGAACTCGGCGCGATTCGCGTGCCGACGCTGCTGCTGATCGGCGACAAGGACACGACCGCGATCGGCAAGGACGTGGCGCCGCCCGACGTGCACGCGAAGCTCGGTCGTTACCCGGAACTCGCGAAACGCACGCAGGCGGCGATTCCCGGCGCGCAGCTCGTCGAATTCCCGGCGCTCGGGCACGCGCCGCAGATCCAGGACCCGGACGCGTTCCACAAGGCGCTGCTCGACGGGATGGCGGCGGTGCACCCGCAGTGACGCCTGGGCGGGCGGGCCCGCCCCGTCAGCGGGTTTCGTTCGCGAGTTCGTCGCGGATCTGCGCGGCCAGTTCGAACGAGCGCAGCCGCGCGCCGTGATCGTGGATCTGCGCGGTGATGATGACCTCGTCCGCGCCCGTCTGCGCGATCCGGTCGCGCAGCTTGTCGCGCACCGTGTCGCGCGAGCCGACGGCCGCGAACGACAGCGCGTGCGCGACGTTCGCGAGTTCGAATTCGGTCGCCTCGAGCACGTCGACGGGCGGCGGCAGCTTGCCCGGCGTGCCGCGACGCAGGTTGATGAACTGCTGCTGCAGCGACGTGAAGAGGCGCCGCGCCTCGTCGTCGGTATCGGCCGCGAACACGTTGATCCCGACCATCGCATGCGGCTTCGGCCATGCGGCCGACGGCCGGTACTGCGCGCGATAGAGTTCGAGCGCGCGCATCAGGTAGTCCGGCGCGAAGTGCGACGCGAATGCGAACGGCAGCCCGAGCATCGCGGCGAGCTGCGCGCTGAAGAGGCTCGAACCCAGCAGCCACACGGGCACGTCCAGCCCCGCACCGGGCACCGCGCGCACGCGCTGGCCGGGCACGGGTTCCGCGAAGTAGCGCTGCAGCTCGGCGACGTCGTCCGGAAACGAGTCGGCGCTGCCGATCAGGTCGCGGCGCAGTGCGCGCGACGTGGTCTGGTCGGTGCCGGGCGCGCGGCCGAGCCCGAGGTCGATGCGCCCCGGATACAGCGACGCGAGCGTGCCGAACTGCTCGGCGATCACGAGCGGCGCATGGTTCGGCAGCATGATCCCGCCCGAGCCGACGCGGATCGTCTTCGTCGCGCCCGCCACATGACCGATCACGACGGCGGTCGCCGCGCTCGCGATGCCGGGCATGTTGTGATGTTCGGCGAGCCAGTACCGCCGGTAACCGAGGCGCTCCGCGTGCTGCGCGAGATCGACGGTGTTGCGGAACGCCTGGGCGGCGTCGGCGCCGGCGGGAATGGGGGCGAGGTCGAGTACGGAAAACGGAATCATCGGATGGCCTTCGTAGGGGAGGAGCGCGGTGATGCGCATGCGCAACAGATGCCGACGATTTTGCCAAAGGGTTCCGGAACGCGCTGGCGACGCACGGATACCCATGAGCCTTTCAGGGGTGCAAGGTAAGCCCCGATGATCGTTGCATAAATCGACCTAATCGCCGAATAATTACCAATCTTTACCGCGATTGGGCATGTCTTTGCATCGACGTACAAATTTCCACGAAACGTTTGATTTTCAAGACTGCAATATGCCTGCAAAGCGCTTACGCTAACGTGAACGAGGTCGCATCAGAATGGTTCCTCGCCCGCCCAGCTTTGCCGAAATCGCACCAGTCCGTTTCGCGAGGCATCCGAGCGCGGGTCGGCGCGGGCTGATAAAATCCGGCGCCTGCCCATGTTGTGCCGATGGTAGCCATTCGAATCTTCCCGCATCCCGTCCGGGCATCGCGCGAGGATGTGCCACGCGAATCCGGGCATGGCCGCCTTCGGGGCATGGGCCGTGCCTCCCCATTACACAGACGCTGCTGGAACAAGGAGTCGGGTCGTGCCCGCGTTCGTTGCTGTCGGAATACCCAATCACGTTCAATCCGGTCCGATCGATCGGCCGGGCGCGCGCGTTGCCGGAGGGCGTCGCGCATGACGCCGGCCGTCACGTTGCTGGACTGGCTCCTGACCGTGTTCACGCTGGCCGCGGCCGGCTATGCGCTCGTCGCCGCGTTCGCGCCGCGTCCGCGCACGCCGCGCACCGGCGCGCGCGACGGCTTCGAGCCCGTCAGCGTGCTCAAGCCGCTGTGCGGCGCGGAGCCGCACCTGTACGAAAACCTCGCGACATTCTGCGAGCAGCGCCACCCGCGCCATGAAGTGCTGTTCGGGGTCGCGTCGGCGGCCGATCCGGCCATCGCCGTGGTCGAGCGGCTGCGCGCCGATTATCCGGAATGCGACATCACGCTGGTGATCGACGCGCGCGTGCACGGCAAGAACCTGAAGGTCAGCAACCTGATCAATCTGGCCTCGCGCGCGAAGTACGGCCGCATCGTGATCGCGGACAGCGACATCGCGGTGAAGCCGGATTACCTGGAGCGCGTGACGGCGCCGCTCGCGGACGCATCGGTCGGCGTCGTCACGTGCCTGTATCATGCGCGCAGCGTCGGCGGGTTCTGGACACGGATCGGCGCGCAGTTCGTCGATGCCTGGTTCGCACCGTCGGTACGGATCACGCACCTCGGCCGCTCGAGCCGCTTCGGCTTCGGCGCGACGCTCGCGCTCACGCGCGACACGCTCGACCGGATCGGCGGCTTCGTCGCGCTGAAGGATGAACTGGCTGACGATTTCTGGCTCGCCGAGCTGCCGCGACGCCTCGGGCGGCGCACCGTGTTGTCCGAGGTCGAGGTCGCGACCGACGTGATCGAGCCGTCGTTCGGGCCGCTCTGGCACCGCGAGACGCGCTGGCTGCGCACGATTCGTTCGCTGAATCCAACCGGCTTCGCGTTCCTGTTCATCACGTTTACCGCACCGTGGCTCGCCATCGGCGCGGCACTGGCACTGCGTCTCGACGGCACGATTGCCGGCACGCTGGCGGGGGGCGCGGCCGTCGTCGGGGCGTTCGGGCGGCTCGTGCTGCACGCGCGCGGCGAGGACGGCTGGCGCGCGTTCTGGCGCGATCTGCCGCTCGTCGCGGTGCGCGACACGCTGCTCGCGCTCGAATGGCTCGCGGCCGTGTTCGGCACGCATGTCGTATGGCGTGGCGCGAGGATGACAGTCGTCGGCGGCGAACGCGCGGCGGCGGCAGTGGAAGGCGGGGACGGCCGCTGAGGCGCGTTCCCGACGGAACCGGCCACGTGCCCGGTCCCGATCGAATCCGGCCCGAAGGCCGAGACGCGCCGCGCGGCAACGCCGTGCGACGCGACATGACAGAGAGGCGGGCGCCGGCAGGGCGGCCCGCGGTTGATTGACTGAATCGTTGAAACGAATCGAACTATGCAGGCTACCGGAGCATTCATGAAAACGCTGTTCTTGCAGGCCCCTTCGTATGACGGCTTCGACGGCGGAGCCGGCTCGCGCTATCAGGCGAAGCGCGAAATCCGTTCCTTCTGGTACCCGACGTGGCTTGCGCAGCCGGCCGCGCTCGTGCCGGGCAGCCGCGTCGTCGACGCGCCGGCCGACGGCCTGTCGGTCGAAGAGACGCTGAAGATCGCCAACGACTACGACCTCGTGATCATCCACACGAGCACGCCGTCGTTCCCGACCGATGCGATGTTCGCGCAGGATCTCAAGAAGATGAAGCCGTCGATGCTGGTCGGCATGGTCGGCGCGAAGGTGATGGTCGATCCGCACAACTCGCTCACGGCGAGCGAGGCAATCGACTTCGTGTGCCGCGAGGAATTCGACTACACCTGCAAGGAACTCGCCGAAGGCAAGCCGTTCGCCGAGATCAAGGGCTTGAGCTGGCGCGCGAAGGACGGCTCGATCGAGCACAACGAAGCGCGTCCGATCCTCGAGAACATGGACGAACTGCCGTTCGTCGCGCCCGTCTACAAGCGCGACCTGAAGATCGACAACTACTTCATCGGCTACCTGAACTACCCGTACGTGTCGATCTACACGGGCCGCGGCTGCAAGTCGCGCTGCACGTTCTGCCTGTGGCCGCAGACGGTCAGCGGCCATCGCTACCGCACGCGCTCCGTCGAGAACGTGCTCGCGGAAGCGAAATGGATCCGCGACAACATGCCGGAAGTGAAGGAACTGATGTTCGATGACGACACCTTCACCGACGACCTGCCGCGCGCCGAAGCGATCGCCATCGGTCTGGGCAAGCTCGGCATGACGTGGTCGTGCAACGCGAAGGCGAACGTGCCGTACAAGACGCTGAAGGTCATGAAGGAAAATGGCCTGCGCCTGCTGCTGGTCGGCTTCGAATCCGGTGACGACCAGATCCTCGTGAACATCAAGAAGGGCGTGCGCACCGATTTCGCGCGCCGCTTCAGCGCGGACTGCAAGAAGCTCGGCATCAAGATCCACGGCACCTTCATTCTCGGCCTGCCGGGCGAGACGCAGGAAACCATCAAGAAAACGATCGAGTACGCGAAGGAAATCAATCCGCACACGATCCAGGTGTCGCTCGCCGCGCCGTATCCGGGCACGACGCTCTACAAGCAGGCCGTCGAAAACGGCTGGATGGAAGAGAACAAGACCATCAACCTGGTGAGCAAGGAAGGCGTGCAGCTCGCGGCGATCGGCTACGCGCACCTGTCGCGCGACGAGATCTATCACCACCTCGAGCAGTTCTATCGCCAGTTCTACTTCCGTCCGTCGAAGATCTGGGAGATCGTCCGCGAGATGCTGACGAGCTGGGACATGATGAAGCGCCGTCTGCGCGAAGGCGTCGAGTTCTTCCGCTTCCTGCGCGCGCACGAGGCCTGATTCGTGACGACGCAGCGGGCGGCGCGGGCGCTGATCTTCACCGCGGACGACTTCGGGCTGCACCCGCGCGTCAACGCGGCGGTCGAGCGCGCGCATCGCGACGGCGTGCTCAACGCCGCGAGCCTGATGGTCGCCGCGCCTGCGGCGCAGGATGCGATCGAGCGCGCGCGGCGGCTGCCGTCGCTCGCGGTCGGCCTGCATCTCGTTCTCGCGGACGGGCCGGCCACGCTGCCCGCGCAGGAAATACCCGCGCTCGTCGGCCCCGACGGGCGATTCGGCGACGCGATGGCGAAGGACGGCTGCCGCTTCTTCTTCCTGCCGCACGTGCGGGCGCAACTGCGCCGCGAGATCCGCGCGCAGTTCGACGCGTTCGCGGCGAGCGGCCTGCCGCTCGACCACGTGAACGCGCACAAGCATTTCCACCTGCATCCGACCGTGCTGTCGATGATCATCGAGATCGGCCGCGATTACGGGCTGCGCGCGGTGCGGTTGCCGTACGAAGCGAGCGCGCCCGCGCTGCTCAAGCCGTGGATCGCGCTGGTGCGCGCGCGGCTCGACCGCGCGGGGCTTGCACATAACGACTATGTGGTCGGGATCGAGCATACGGGCGCGATGGACGAGGCCGTACTGCTCGACGCGCTCGCGGCGCTGCCGCCCGGCGTCGGCGAGATCTACTGTCATCCGGCGGAAGCGGGCGACGGCCCGATCACGCCGACGATGGCCGGTTACCGTCCGGTCGACGAACTGGATGCGCTGCTGTCGCCGCGCGTCGCGGCCGCGCTGAAGACCGCGGGCGTCGCGACCGGCGGTTTTGCGGACGTGTTCGGCCAGCCCTCGGCGCGGCGTGGTGCGCGCGCGTCGCGCGAAGCGGGGGTGCAGCCGTCATGACCCGATGGATCAAATGGCTCGGCTGGCCGATCGGCATCGGCATCCTGCTCGCGTTGGGGCTGCACGAAGGCATCGGCGACGTGACGCAGATGCTCGAGCGCGCCGGGTTCGCGCTGCTGTGGCTCGTGCCGTTTCACGCGCTGCCGCTGCTGCTCGACGCGTATGCGTGGCATCAGCTGCTCGACCGACGCGCGTCGCTGCCGTTCCTGTGGTGGATCGCGACCGTGCGCGAAGCGGTGAACCGGCTGCTGCCGGTGGTCGGGATCGGCGGCGAGCTGGTCGGGATCCGGATGGCGCGCTGGCAGGTGCCCGACGCAAGCCGCGTGACCGCGTCGGTGATCGTCGAGGTGCTGGTGACGATCGTCGTGCAGTATGCGTTCGCGGCGCTCGGCCTCGTGCTGCTGCTCGCGACGACGCACGACATGGGCGGCGGCACGATCGGCCTGGCGCTGCTGCTGACGCTGCCGCTGCCGGTGCTCGGCGTCGTGCTGATGCGGCGCGGCGGGATCTTCCATGCGATCGAGCGGTTCGCGGGGCGTCTGCTCGGCGATTCGCACCGGTTGCTGCAGGGCGTCGACGGCCGCCGCCTCGATGGCGACATCGACGCGCTGATGTCGCGCACGATGCTGCTGTTCAGGGCATTCTTCTGGCAACTGGCCGGTTATGTGCTCGGCGCGCTCGAGATCTACTGGGCGCTCGCGCTGCTCGGCCATCCGGTGTCGATCGGCGGCGCGATCGCGATCGAGGCGATGACGCAGGCCGTGCGTCATGCGGCGTTCATGGTGCCGGGCGGCCTCGGCGTGCAGGAGGCGACCGTCGTGCTGCTCGCCCAGATGTTCGGCGTCGATCGCGAGACGGCGCTGTCGCTGGCGCTGGTCAAGCGTGGCCGCGAGGTGCTGTTCGGCTGCGTCGCGCTCGGTTCGTGGCAGCTTGCCGAACTCGTGCGCACGCGGCGCCGGATCAGCGGAGCGCGGGCGGTGGCGCGGGCGCCGCAAGCGGTGCGCCGCGAAGCCGAGACGCACACCGAAACCATGCATTGAACACGAGACGGGCCACGCGCCCGTCTCGCGCTTTTGGCGTTGCACGGGTATCCTTGCCGCGTGTTTTCTCGACGCGCATTTCTTCCGATGATTTTCCGTTTCCGGCTGCTTCCCGTGACGATGCTGGCCGCCGCGCTGGCGCTGACCGGCTGCGGCGACAAGCAAGGCAACTTCGACGTGCAACGTATCAGGGACTTTTTCAACGCGATCAAGCCCGCGCCGCTGCTGCTCAAGGGGCTGAAGGCCGGCGTATCGACCGAAGCCGACGTGCGCGCGACGATGGGCAAGCCCGAGACCGAGCGCGCGTTCACCGACGGCTCGAAACGCCTCGAATATCCGCGCGGCCCGATGGGCAACCAGACCTGGTTCGTCGACCTCGACGCGAGCGGGCACTACACGGGCGCGACGCAGGTGCTGACCGCCGAGAATTTCGCGAAGGTGCGTCCCGGGATGAACGAGGACGAGGTGCGGCGTCTGCTCGGCAAGCCGGGCGACATCGCGCAGTACCCGCTGAAACCCGAGACGGTGTGGAGCTGGCGCTGGCTCGAGGACGGCGTGAATACCGACGCGTTCTTCAACGTTCATTTCGGTCCGGACGGGCTTGTCTATACGACTTCGCGCTCCGACATCCTCAAGGGGCGGTGAGAACGCCTGCGGCGCTATATCGAAAAAGCGACCGGAAAATTGCAAAAAGTCCGCTTCCCTGCGTGTCATCCGACTGTCAGGAAGCGGCTTTTTTCCTTTTGAAACAGCGGCGTAGGCCGTGCCTGCAAATGATGAGACGAATTGCTGCGATGCAGCAATCGCGTGTACGGTGATTTGAGGCAATCAATTTCGCTTGCGACTATCCGCGTCAGCCCGGCGCGGGAAGGCATGTGCGCCGGTGTTCATATCAACACTGGAGACGCGCGTGTTCCTTTACGGCTTTGGTCCCGTCCTCTGGGCCGGCACCGTGCAGACCATCGAGCTGTCGGTGCTGTCCCTTGCCGCCGCGGTGGCGCTGGGGCTGATCGGCGCGGTGGCGAAGCTGTCGCACAACCGGGTGTTGCGAGCGATCGCGACCGGTTATACGACGCTGATCCGCTCGGTGCCCGATCTTGTCCTGATGCTGCTGCTGTTCTACAGCATCCAGATCTGGCTGAACCAGTTCACCGACCTCGTCGGCTGGGAGCAGATCGACATCGATCCGTTCGTCGCCGGCGTGCTGACGCTTGGCTTCATCTACGGTGCGTACTTCACCGAGACGTTCCGCGGGGCGTTCCTGTCGGTGCCGCGCGGCCAGCTGGAGGCAGGCGCGGCGTACGGGATGAGCGGGATGCGCGTGTTCGTGCGGATCATGTTTCCGCAGATGATGCGTTTTGCGCTGCCGGGCATCGGCAACAACTGGCAGGTGCTCGTCAAGGCGACCGCGCTGGTGTCGATCATCGGTCTCGCGGACGTCGTGAAGGCCGCGCAGGACGCCGGCAAGAGCACGTTCAACATGTTCTTCTTCATTCTCGTCGCGGCGCTGATCTACCTCGCGATCACGACCGTTTCCAACCTCGTGCTGATCCAGCTCGAGAAGCGTTATTCCATGGGCGTGCGGCACGCAGAACTATGATCGAGATCCTCCAGGAATTCGGCCAGGCGTTCCTTTACTGGGACGGCCAGCGCCTCTCCGGCCTTGCGGTGACGCTGTGGCTGCTCGTCGCGTCGATTTCGCTCGGCTTCGTGTGCGCGGTGCCGCTCGCAGTCGCGCGCGTGTCGAAGAAGAAATGGCTGTCGATGCCGGTGCGGTTCTACACGTACGTATTCCGCGGCACGCCGCTGTATGTGCAGTTGCTGCTGATGTACACGGGCATGTACAGCCTCGAGTTCGTGCGTTCGCACTCGCTCCTCGACGCGTTTTTCCGCAGCGGCTTCAATTGCGCGATCCTCGCGTTCGCGCTGAACACCTGCGCGTATACCACCGAGATCTTCGCCGGCGCGATTCGCGCGATTCCGCACGGCGAGGTCGAGGCGGCGCGTGCTTACGGGATGTCGCCGTTCACGATGTATCGCCGGGTGATCCTGCCGTCGGCGCTGCGCCGTGCGCTGCCGCTGTACAGCAACGAGGTGATCCTGATGCTGCACGCGACCACCGTCGCGTTCACGGCGACCGTGCCCGACATCCTGAAGGTCGCGCGCGACGCCAATTCCGCGACCTACATGGCGTTCCAGTCGTTCGGAATCGCCGCGCTGATCTATCTTGCGGTATCGTTCGCACTCGTCGCGGCATTTCGCCGGGCGGAGCGCCACTGGCTCGCGTATCTCGCGGCCGGCCGTCATTGATTTCACTTCGAGGAGAGCCAGTTGGCCGAGATCACTCAAACGAGCGCGTCCGCTTCCGTCAAGCTTGCCGCGGTCGACATTCACAAGCGCTACGGCGACAACGAGGTGCTCAAGGGCGTGTCGTTGAACGCGAAGGCCGGCGACGTCATCAGCATCATCGGTGCGAGCGGGTCGGGCAAGAGCACATTCCTGCGCTGCATCAATTTTCTCGAGCGGCCGAATGCGGGGCAGATCGTCGTCGACGGCGAGGCCGTGCGTACCAAGACCGATCGCGCCGGTGCACTCGAGGTTGCCGATCACAAGCAGTTGCAGCGCATCCGCACGAAGCTCGCGATGGTGTTCCAGCACTTCAATCTGTGGGCGCACATGAACGTGCTCGAGAACGTGATGGAAGCGCCGGTGCACGTGCTCGGCATTTCGAAGAAGGAAGCCGAGGAGCGTGCGCGGGAATACCTGGAGAAGGTCGGTCTGCCGCCGCGCGTCGAGAAGCAGTATCCGTCGCATCTGTCGGGCGGGCAGCAGCAGCGTGTCGCGATCGCGCGGGCGCTGGCGATGCATCCCGACGTGATGTTGTTCGACGAGCCGACTTCCGCGCTGGATCCGGAACTCGTCGGTGAAGTGCTGAAGGTGATGCAGAAGCTGGCCGAAGAAGGCCGCACGATGATCGTCGTCACGCACGAGATGGGCTTCGCGCGCAACGTGTCGAATCACGTGATGTTCCTGCATCAGGGGCGGACCGAGGAAGAGGGCGATCCGAAGGAGGTGCTGGTGCGTCCGCAGAGCGAGCGCCTGAAGCAGTTCCTGTCGGGCAGTCTCAAGTAACGCGAAGGGCGGGTTTCATACGTGGTACCGGTGTCTCGTCCCGCAGGCGCCACCCGCACGACGCAGGTGGCGATCGTTGCATTGCCGCCCGTGTCGATGTCGGGTGTGGGTCCGATCGTCGATGCGTTGCATCTCGCGAACGAGATCGACGGGCGCTTGCTGTATCGCTGGCAGGTGTGTTCGTGGGACGGGCGGCCGGTGCCGCTCGCCGGTGGTGCGCAGTGGCATGCCGATGCGGCGTTCAACGATGCGATCGCGTGCGACTGGCTGATCGTCGTGTCGGAGCGGTTTCAGCAGTTTGCGGACTATCGGCTGTTTCTCGCGAGTCTCGCGCGCGTCGGGCAGCGCACGCCGGTGGTGACCGGGATTCACCACGGCGTGTGGTGGCTCGCGATGGCCGGGCAGCTTTCCGGATATCGCGTGAGCGTGAACTGGGAGACGTATCAGCAGTTCGCCGAGCAGTTCGAGCGGTCGATCGTCACGCAGCAGATCTTCGAGATCGATCGCGATCGGGCGACGTGCGCGGGCGGGCAGGCGACCGTCGATTTCATGCTGGCCATGATCGGCCGGGAACACGGGGCGGATCTGGGCGAGCGCATTGCCGATGCGCTCGGGGCCGGCACGCTGCGCAGCGGCGAGGAGCGGCAACGGATTCCTTTCGTGACCGCACCGGGCGAGCGGCATCCTCGGCTGAACGATGCATTGCTTTTGATGGAAGCCAATGTCGAGGATCCGTTGACGACCGACGAGATCGCCGGGCTCGTGGGCGTTTCCCGGCGGCAGCTGGAGCGACTCTTTCGGCAGTATCTCGGAGCGATGCCCTCCAAGTATTACCTCAATCTCCGGTTGCTCAAGGCAAGGACCCAGTTGCAGCGGACCAGCAAGTCGGTGGTTCAGGTCAGTCTCGCTTGCGGGTTTTCTTCTGCTGCGCATTTTTCGAATGCTTATCGCGAGCGGTTTGGGGTTACGCCTCGGGAAGATCGTCGGGCATGGCTCGAGAAGCAGACCGGCGGTGGGGGCGAGCCGAGAGGGGGGGCGCTCGTTGAGCGGGGGAAGGATTGAGGTCTTTTGTCTTGCCGCTTTCGTTGACGTGAAGCACCTGTGATCGTGTCGGTCTATTAGCGTCGCCCCTGCGCGGGGCGGCGGTTACTTTTCTTTGTCTTGCCAAAGAAAAGTAACCAAAAGAAAGGCGCTCGGACAACGCATGAACTCCCGGTGCCATGGTCATCCAAGTGGCCCTCGCCTAAGTGTCGGCGCCAGTCAGGACACGGGAGTGGTTCGAGCAATGGTTCTGACATCACTCACCACTCCACGGAGCGGTATACCGCCCGCTGGCTCCGTCCTCGCTTCGCTCGGCCGACAGGTGTTGCGCTCCGGCATACGAAGGCGTCGCATAACTGCCACGCGTGCGTGAACGGCGAAGGGGAAAAACGGAGCCGAAGGAGGGTCCGTGATCGGAACAGTTTTCGCCGCGCGCGATCTCAGCCCTGACCTGAGCGTACTCACGGCAGTTTCGCCAGCAGGCGATCGATAAATGACGGCGGAAGGCGCATAAGTCCGTCGTCACCCGACACCGCCGTATCGTAGATGAGAGAGTCTTTCGTCCAGATCAATCTGGCAGCATCGGGGTACCAATACGTGCGCTCGGCCAACAATGTATTGTCGGATGTCCGATACACGCGCAGCAGGATTCGATCACGCGTCAGGTACGCATAGCGGGCTGTGTAGATGCCACCGTCTTCCTCGGACCGAACCGTGTGGAACTTCGTAGCTGCACCCCGCGCATCCGCGGCGCGGTAATAGGACCAGCAAGCCCCTACAAGAAACATAACGCACAGTCCCGCGTCAAGTCTTCTCGTCATCATGGTCAGCCTGGTGGCACGTGCATTTTTCCCAGGCTGGAAGCAGACAGCCGACAGCAGCAGACCTGTCGCGATTCCTCCCAACGCGAGCAATGCAAAGGCGCCGATGGCACTCTCCTGTATACCGGTTGCGAGTCCGATCATGCGAAGTACACCGTGATGGGGTTGTCCAGTCGCATGGGCTTCCAGTCGGAATAGACAACAAAGTCGCCGCCGCGACGGTGCTTGAGTTGCCATTCACGGAACGAACGGTTCCGCACCGGATAGTAGACTTTGCCAGATCGAAAGAGGTTTTCCGCAAGCTCACCAGTGACGACCGGATAGTCGAGCCAGCGTACATCCGCCAGGTTGGCGGTTGCAACCTCGGGGACGATGATCACACCGTTCCTACTCCGGTGCCCCAGGTATTGAGATGTGGTGTCCATCGGCCCTTCGAACGAATAGCCGTCGCGTACGTAGACGACGATATGCGCCACTGCTTACCGTGCATAGTCGATATGGAAGAGTAGAGGTCGCAGTTATCCGGCGAGACCAATGTATGGCGCGACGTACGGTTTGCTATAGAACAGCGCGGCGATCAACGTTACAGCAAAAAGAGCACTTCCCCAGCGATGGCCCGACCAGCGCTTATACGCCACGGCGTTTAATACCGCACACGCGATAGCCGGCCATAGAAGCATGACAAACATGCCCAGCAGGAACCTTACGCGAGATGTGCAGTGTTCCATGTCGCTGCAGCCTGTTGTATGCGATTTCGCTTCGGGCCAATGGATATGATTGAGAATATAGATGGTCACCCATGTGACGCCCAGGCCCCATGCGAATCCGAGTACAGCGAGCACTATCCGCTTCATCTTACTTCCCAGAACAGGATTTCTTTGGAATTGGCAAGGTCGGAGAACCAGTTATTGTTCGTAAGCGGATTTTTGAATCGCGATATGCCGACGCGGAAGCGTAAGAAACTTACAACGGATGGCGTAAGCGTGTCTTTGTTCCAGAGGTCGATATGGCCACCGCTGAGTGAGTCTGCGGAGTCACCATCCTGCCGCCAGTAACCGAAAAAATAAATGATACCGGTTCGACCACTTATCTTGTTCTGCCAATCCGGACCTGTGATGTTTTCGGGTTTGCCGAGCCCAAGGAATGGGCGAAGCTTCAGCCATTCGGCCAACTCGTAGGCGCGCGTCGCTGTTGCTTTCCCGCCGAGTATCAGGCGGCCTAGTGTCTTCTTGCCGGGCATCGGCTTCAACACGTTTTGAGAAAATGACTTCATGTCGCTTCCGATCCTGTGTAACGTGACGCTCATGCGCATGGCGCATTGATTCACGTACTCGCCAGTGGGATCGTCATAGGGGTCTTGCTTCGGGTACGCGTTCCAAAGCGCCTGAAAGGAGAGAGCTTGTAGATGGACGGACTTCTTTGAATTTGGTGTGTCGTTCGTGCGGACCTTCGTGGAGGGGTTAGGCATGGCTTACCCCACTGTATTTTTTCGCGATGGCTTCGTCACCCCAATAGACGGTGTAGTCTTCCGAGCCATCACCGGTATTGACTCGAGGTAGTTTGCCGCTTGCATCGAGCACGCCCGAATGGATTCCACCGTCTGCCGTCTCGATGTAATAGGGATAGCCGACAGGGCCGTCGGCCGCGTTTGTGCGAGTTTTCACTTCGATCTGTTCATCAAATGCGCCCTTCCTGAACGATGCGACACTGCCCGTTGCCGTGCGGCTCAAAACGACTTCCCCGAGAGCCTTTAGCCGATCATTGCACCACGCGTCACCCGCGAGTACGGCGATGATGCTGGGTGGCGTCGAGCAGCCACAGAGGACGATATCGCGGTCGAGTGCGACTTCTCCCTGAAACCTGAGTCGATAGGGTCCACCAGCCTTTGCGATGATGCCGGTGCTCTGACACGCGGTACAGAATGCGCTACCGCCAATCAAGGCTGCCTGATGGCCACGGACGAGGAACCGTGGTCCGCCATATGAGTCGATTGTCCCGCCGCTGGAAAGATGATCGCCGACGACTGCAATTCTTCTATTCATTGATTGCCCCTCTCGGAAAGCCATGATCGTAGCGGTGTAGTGCAAGACGCCATCTCGATATTGTCCGGGGCGCTCAGGATGGCGTGATCGCGCTGGCTACATTGCTTGCGCACTGGCCCGGAAAATTGCTTGAGGGACTTCCCGAACTGTCCGGCGTGACCACGCGATACCAGAAGGGGATGCGTCCGTGTCGGCCGAGCGAAGCGAGGACGGAGCTAGCGGGCGGTATACCGCTCCGTGGGGTGGTGAGTGACGTCAGAACCATTGCTCGAACCACTCCGGTTTCCTGACTGGCGCGGACACTTAGGCGAGGGCCACTTGGATGACCATGGCACCGGGAGTTCATGCGTTGTCCGAGCGCCTTTCTTTTGGTTACTTTTCTTTGGCAAGACAAAGAAAAGTAACCGCCACCCCGCGCAGGGGCGACGCTAATAGACCGACACGATCACAGGTGCTTCACGTCAACGAAAAGCGCACCACCCAAACGACCCCAAATAAAGCCCCCGACAAAACAGCCCCCGCCGGGAGGGCAAAATAAGGCGACCCAACCGCTTCCGATAGAACCCGTCGCAAATCCGCAAGACGCTTGCGCCACCCTTACCTAAACTTGATCCTGTTGAACCCTCTTACGAAACCGAAAGGAACGACCATGACGACCTCGACCGTGACCCGCCAGACATTCGATGAAGTGATGGTGCCGGTATTTTCTCCCGCGCCGTTCGTGCCGGACCGTGCAGAGGGCTCGCGCGTGTGGGATACGGCCGGCCGCGAATACGTGGATTTCGCGTGCGGCATCGCGGTGACGTCGCTGGGCCACGGCCATCCGGAACTGCTGAAGGTTCTGGACGAACAGGGCCGCAAGCTCTGGCACATCGGCAACGGCTACACGAACGAGCCTGTGCTGCGCCTCGCGAAGCGCCTCGAATCGCTGACCTTCGCCGACCGCGCGTTCTTCGCGAACTCGGGCGCCGAAGCGAACGAAGCCGCCCTGAAGCTCGCACGCCGCGTTGCATTCGACCGCCACGGCGCTGACAAATACGAAATCGTCTCGTTCGTCCAGTCGTTCCACGGCCGCACGTTCTTCACGGTCAGCGTCGGCGGCCAGCCGAAATACTCGGAAGGCTTCGGCCCGGTGCCGGCCGGCATCAAGCACCTGCCGTTCAACGACATCGAAGCCGCCAAGGCCGCGATCGGCCCGCAAACCTGCGCGGTGATCGTCGAGCCGGTGCAGGGCGAAGGCGGCGTGATCCCGGCCGATCCGGCCTTCCTGAAGGCACTGCGCGAAGCGTGCGACGCCAACGACGCACTGCTGATCTTCGACGAAGTGCAAACGGGCGTCGGCCGCACGGGCCAGTTCTACGCATACATGGACACCGGCGTCACGCCGGACATCCTCACGACCGCGAAGGCGCTCGGCAACGGCTTCCCGATCGGCGCGATGCTGACGACGAACGAGCTGGCCGCGCACTTCAAGGTCGGCGTGCACGGCACGACGTACGGCGGCAACCCGCTCGCATCGGCGATCGCGGACAAGGTCGTCGAGCTGATCGGCGACCCGGCCCTGCTCGAAGGCGTGCGCGAACGCAGCGTGCGACTGAAGGGCGCGCTGGAACGCATCAACGCACGCTTCGGCATCTTCAAGGAAGTCCGCGGCAAGGGCCTGCTGGTCGGCGCGGAACTCACCGCCGCATTCGACGGCCGTGCGAAGGACTTCGTCACCGCGGCCGCCGAGAACGGCCTGATCATGCTGATTGCGGGCCCGAACGTGCTGCGTTTCGTGCCGTCGCTCGTGATTCCGTTCGACCTGCTCGACGAAGGCGTGAAGCGCTTCGAGAAGGCGGTCGAGCAGGTGCTCGCGGCCCAGGAAGCCCCCGCGCGCTGATCGGCGCGCCCATCGCAGACAGGAACGACGATGCTATTTGTTCGCCCCGGCAAACTCACGGATCTCGATGCGCTCGCGCACATGGCGCGCACCGCGCAGCCGGTCCTGCACTCGCTGCCGCACGACCGCGCGGCGCTCGAAGCGCGCGTGGCGCTCTCCGAGGATTCGTTTCGCGCGGACGTCGACTTCGCCGGCGAGGAGTTCTATCTCTTCGTGCTCGAGGATTCGTCGACGGGCAAGCTGCTCGGCACGGCGAGCATCGTGGCCGCGGCCGGCTACTCGGAGCCGTTCTATGCGTTCCGCAACGACGCACTGATCCACGCGTCGCGCGAGCTGCACGTGAACCGCAAGATCCACGCGCTTACGATGTCGCACGAGCTGACCGGCAAGAGCCGGCTGGCCGGCTTCTATGTCGATCCGTCGCTGCGCGGCGACGCGGCCGCGCACCTGATCTCGCGCGCGCGGATGATGTACATCGCCGCGAACCGCCGCCGCTTCACGCCGGAAGTGTTCACGCTGCTGCTCGGCGTGAGCGACGCCACGGGCGCATCGCCGTTCTGGGAAGCGGTAGGCCGCAAGTTCTTCGGCCGCGACTTCACCGACGTCGACATCGCGTCGGGCGGCCGCAGCCGCACGTTCATCGCGGAAGTGATGCCCGCGTATCCGCTCTACGTGCCGCTCCTGCCGGAAGCCGCACAGCGCGTGCTCGGCGAGCCGAACGAATCCGCACTGCTCGCGTACGACATTCACCTCGAGGAAGGCTTCGAGCCGGACCGCTTCGTCGACATCTTCGACGCGGGCCCGGTGCTGACCGCGCAGGTCGATCGCACCGCGTGCGTGAAGCATGGCGCCGAGCGCATCGTGCGTGAAGCGGCGCACCAGCAGGGCGACGTCGCATACATGGTGTCGACGGGCAGCGGCGAATCGTTCCGCTGCGTGCTGGCCGACCTGCCGGGCGACACGGCCGACGCGCGGGGCGCCCATGCGCCGCTGGCCGGTGACGTGCGCGCGGCGCTCGATGTGAAGGATGGTGACGTCGTGCGCTGCGTGCCGCTGCACCGCCGCGACGAAGAAGACATGAAGGGAGACGCAGCATGATCGTCGTTCGGGTCGTACAAACGGGCGACGTCGACGCGCTCGTGTCGCTCGCGAAGGAAACCGGGCCGGGCCTGACCACGTTCAAGCCCGATCGCGACGCGCTTGCCGCGCGCATCGAACGCACGCGCCGCACGCTCCACGGCGAAGCCGCGCCGGGGGAAGCCGGCTACTTCTTCGTGATGGAAGAATCGAAGACGGGCGACATCGCGGGCGTGTGCGGGATCGAATCGCAGGTCGGTCTCGAACAGCCGTTCTACAACTACCGCGTGAGCACGGTCGTGCATGCGAGCCAGGAGCTCGGCGTGTGGACGCGGATGCATGCGCTGAACATCTCGCACGACCTGACGGGCTACGCGGAAGTGTGCTCGCTGTTCCTGAGCCCGCGCTATCGCACGGGCGGCGTCGGCGGCCTGCTGTCGCGTTCGCGCTTCATGTTCATCGCGCAGTTCCGCGAGCGCTTTCCGGAACGCATCTGCGCGGAGTTGCGCGGCCACTTCGACGAGGACGGCACGTCGCCGTTCTGGCGTGCGGTCGGTTCGCACTTCTATCAGATCGACTTCAACGCGGCCGACTATCTGAGCTCGCACGGTCGCAAGTCGTTCCTCGCGGAACTGATGCCGCGCTATCCGGTGTACGTCGACCTGCTCCCGCAGGATGCGCAGGACGCGGTCGGCCTCACGCACCGCGACACGCTGCCGGCCCGCAAGATGCTCGAGGCGGAAGGGCTGCGCTACCAGAACCACGTCGACATCTTCGACGCTGGCCCGGTGCTCGAATGCCACGTCAACGACCTGCGCACGGTGCGCGAGAGCGTCGTCGTGCCCGTTGCGATCGGCGTGCCGGACGCCAGCGAAAACGCTCCGAAGTCGCTCGTGTCGAATACGTCGCTCGGCGATTTCCGTGTCGGCGTCGCGCCGGGTGTGGTCGCGAATGGCGCGTTCGTGCTGTCGGCCGACGATGCCGCCGCGCTCGACGTGAAGGCCGGCGATCCGGTCCGCGTGCTGCCGCTCAAAGTCAAACAGGGATAAACGAATCATGACGGAACTCTTCATCGACGGCGCCTGGGTCGCAGGCTCGGGCCCCGTCTTCGCTTCGCGCAACCCGGGCACCGACGCTGTCGCTTGGCAGGGCGTCAGCGCATCGGCGGCCGACGTCGATCGCGCGGTGGCAAGCGCGCGCCGCGCATTCGCCGGCTGGTCGGCACTCGACTTCGAATCGCGCTGCGCGATCGTCAAGCGCTTCGCGGCGCTGCTCACCGAGCGCAAGGAAGCGATCGCCACCGCGATCGGCCGCGAGACGGGCAAGCCGCTGTGGGAAGCGCGCACCGAAGTCGCGGCGATGGCCGCGAAGGTCGGCATCTCGATCCAGGCGTACCAGGAACGTACCGGCGAGAAGCGCCAGGAGATGGCCGACGGCATCGCGGTGCTGCGCCATCGTCCGCACGGCGTCGTCGCGGTGTTCGGCCCGTACAACTTCCCCGGCCACTTGCCGAACGGCCATATCGTACCGGCGCTGATCGCGGGCAACACGGTCGTGTTCAAGCCGTCGGAGCTCGCGCCGGGCGTCGCGCGCGCGACGGTCGAGGTGTGGCAGGAAGCCGGGCTGCCGGCCGGCGTGCTGAACCTCGTGCAGGGCGAGAAGGACACGGGCATCGCGCTCGCGAATCACCGGCAGATCGACGGGCTGTTCTTCACCGGCAGCTCGGACACCGGCACGCTGCTGCACAAGCAGTTCGGCGGGCGTCCGGAAATCGTGCTCGCGCTCGAGATGGGCGGCAACAATCCGCTCGTGATCGGCGAAGTCGAGGACATCGACGCGGCCGTGCATCACACGATCCAGTCGGCGTTCCTGTCGGCCGGCCAGCGCTGCACGTGCGCACGCCGCATCTTTGTGCCGCACGGCGCGTTCGGCGACCGCTTCCTCGCACGTTTCGCCGACGTCACGTCGAAGATCACGGCCGACGTGTTCGACGCCGATCCGCAGCCGTTCATGGGCGCGGTGATTTCGGCACGCGCAGCCGCGAAGCTCGTCGACGCGCAGTCGCGCCTGATCGAGCAGGGTGCGAAGCCGGTCATCGCGATGACGCAGCGCGATCCGCGCCTGGGCTTCGTGAATGCGTCGATCATCGACGTGACCGGCGTGGCCGACCTGCCCGACGAAGAGCATTTCGGCCCGCTCGCGCAGATCGTCCGCTACGCGACGTTCGACGAAGCGATCGAGCGCGCGAACGACACGGCGTTCGGCCTGTCCGCCGGCCTGCTGGCCGACGACGCGAAGGCATGGGACCACTTCCGCCGCACGATCCGTGCGGGGATCGTCAACTGGAACCGCCCGACCAACGGCGCATCGTCCGCCGCGCCGTTCGGCGGCACGGGCCGCTCGGGCAATCATCGGCCGAGCGCGTACTACGCGGCCGACTATTGCGCGTATCCGATGGCGTCGGTGGAAAGCACCGAATTGACCTTGCCCGCGAGCCTGTCGCCGGGCCTGCATTTCTGATCGAGGGAACGACGATGAACGCACAAGAAGCCAATTTCGACGGGCTCGTCGGCCCGACCCACAACTACGCCGGGCTGTCGTTCGGCAACGTGGCGTCGCTCAACAACGAGAAGTCGGCCGCGAACCCGAAGGCCGCCGCGAAGCAGGGGCTGCGCAAGATGAAGCAGCTCGCGGATCTCGGTTTCGCGCAAGGGGTGCTGCCGCCGCAGGAGCGTCCGTCGCTGCGTCTGCTGCGCGAGCTCGGCTTCACCGGCAAGGACGCGGACGTGATCGCGAAGGCCGCGAAGCAGGCGCCCGAACTGCTCGCCGCGGCGAGCTCGGCATCGGCGATGTGGACCGCGAACGCGGCGACCGTCAGCCCGTCGGCCGACACGAGCGACGGCCGCGTGCACTTCACGCCGGCCAACCTGTGCAGCAAGCTGCATCGCGCGATCGAGCACGAGGCGACGCGCCGCACGCTGTCGACGCTGTTCGCCGATCCGGCGCACTTCGCGGTGCACGAGGCGCTGACGGGCACGCCGGCACTCGGCGACGAAGGCGCCGCGAACCATACGCGCTTTTGTGCCGAATACGGCAAGCCGGGCGTGGAGTTCTTCGTGTACGGCCGCGCGGAATATCGCCGCGGCCCGGAGCCGAAGCGCTTCCCGGCGCGCCAGACCTTCGAGGCGAGCCGCGCGGTCGCGCATCGCCACGGTCTCGCCGAGACGGCGACGGTCTACGCGCAGCAGGATCCGGACGTGATCGATGCAGGCGTGTTCCACAACGACGTGATCTCGGTCGGCAACCGCGATACGCTGTTCACGCACGAGCGCGCGTTCGTCAACAAGCAGGCGATCTACGACACGCTGACGGCCGCGCTCGACGCGCGCGGCGCGCGGCTGAACGTGATCGAGGTGCCCGATGCGGCCGTGAGCGTGAACGACGCGGTCACGTCGTATCTGTTCAACAGCCAGCTGCTGTCGCGCGCGGACGGCTCGCAGGTGCTCGTCGTGCCGCAGGAGTGCCGCGAGAACGCGAACGTCGCCGCATATCTGGATCAGCTCGCGGCCGGCAACGGCCCGATCCGCGACGTGCTCGTGTTCGACCTGCGCGAAAGCATGAAGAACGGCGGCGGCCCCGCGTGCCTGCGCCTGCGCGTCGTGCTGAACGACGCCGAGCGCGCGGCCGTCACGTCGAACGTGTGGATCAACGACACGCTGTTCGCGTCGCTCGACGCGTGGATCGAAAAGCATTACCGCGACCGTCTCGCACCGGAAGACCTCGCCGATCCGACGCTGCTCGACGAATCGCGCACGGCGCTCGACGAGCTCACGCAGATCCTGCGCGTCGGGTCGCTGTATGACTTCCAGCGCTGAGTCCCGCATGCCGGCCGCCGCGCTGCTCGACGATTTCCTCGCATTCACGCTCGCGGGCGACGCCCCGCCCGTGACGGACGGCGCGTGCGCAGGCGGTGCGGTGCGCTGGCAATGGCTCGGCGACGGGCTGCTTAAGTTCGAGCCGGCGCTGGCCGAGCGGGACGCCAACGCGGCCAGCGTGCTCGTGTCGGCCGGCGTGCATGGCGACGAGACCGCGCCGATCGAGCTGCTGTCGATGCTCGTGCGCGACCTCGCGGCAGGCACGCTGCCGCTCGCGTGCCGATTGCTCGTCGTGCTCGGCAACGTGCCGGCGATGCGCGGCGGTGAACGGTATCTCGACGACGACCTGAACCGCCTGTTCAGCGGCCGTCACGCGCAAGTGCCGGCGAGCCGCGAAGCGCCGCGCGCGGCACAGCTCGAAGCGGCGGCCGCCGCGTTCTTCGCGGCTGCGCCGGCGGGCAGCGTGCGCTGGCACATCGACATGCATACTGCGATCCGCGCATCGGTGTTCGAGCAGTTCGCGCTGCTGCCGCACACGGGCACGCCGCCGACGCGCGCGATGGTCGAATGGCTCGGCGATGCGCGCATCGCGGCCGTGCTGCTGCATACCGCGAAGGGCAATACGTATTCGCATTACACGGCCGAGCATTGCGGCGCGCTCGCGTGCACGCTCGAACTCGGCAAGGTGCGGCCGTTCGGTCAGAACGATCTGGCGCGCTTCGCGCCGGCCGATCATGCGGTGCGCAAGCTCGTTTCGGGCGCGCCGCGCGATGTCGACGCGCCGCTGCCGCGCATGTTCACCGTGATCGACCAGATCACGAAGCAGAGCGACGCGCTCGAGCTGTTCGTCGCGGCCGACGTCGCGAACTTCACCGCGTTCGCGCGCGGCACCGTGCTCGCGCAGGACGGCGACTACCGCTACACGGTGAAGCACGACGAGGAGCGCATCGTATTTCCGAATCCGACCGTGAAGCCGGGTTTGCGCGCGGGCCTGCTCGTCGTCGACACGACGCGCGAGACGCTTGCCGCACTCGTCTGACGGAAGATCGGCTGCGCGCGGCGACAGTGATCCGTCCCGTCGCCCGTGCGCCGTCCCGCAGCATCCCCCGAATGGCGTCGACGCCCGCATGCCGCGCAGACGGCCCGCGCGTCGAGCCTTGCGTATTTGCGACATCGTCTTGCAAGTTCGACGGCGCATCCGGCCGTCGTCGCGCACGCAGCGCAGCATCGCGCGCCGCCGGCCGCTTTGCCGTATCGGGCCGCGCGGATTGGTACAATCGCGGCCTTGCGGCTGTTGCGCCGCATCAAGGCGCGGCATCGGCATTGTGGTTGTCATCCGACCCTGCAATGATGCATGCGCCCGTAGTTCCGGAACATTCGAGTATCGAGGAGAACACCTGATGAAGTTGGATTGGCGTAAAGTGGCCGCGCATGCGGTAGTGGCGGCATCGGCCGTGGCGGCAGGCAGCGCGATGGCTGCGGATCTGAAGGAGATCCGGTTCGGCGTCGAAGCCTCGTACGCGCCGTTCGAATACAAGACGCCCGACGGCAAGCTGACCGGCTTCGACATCGATATCGGCAACGCGGTGTGCGCGAAGCTGAAGACGAAGTGCGTGTGGGTCGAGAACGACTTCGACGGCCTGATCCCCGCGCTGCAGGCGCGCAAGTTCGACGCGATCAACTCGGACATGACGATCACCGACCAGCGCAAGCACGCGATCGCGTTCACCGATCCGATCTACACGATCCCGAACCAGCTGATCGCGAAGCAGGGCAGCGGCCTGCTGCCGACCCCGCAAGCGCTGAAAGGCAAGCGCGTCGGCGTGCTGCAGGGCACGATCCAGGAAGCGTACGCGAAGAAGAAGTGGGCGCCGGCCGGCGTCGACGTCGTGCCGTACCAGACGCAGGACCTGGCCTACGCCGACCTGAAGTCGGGCCGTCTGGACGCGACGTTCCAGGATTCGGAAGCGGGCTCGAAGGGCTTCCTGTCGAAGCCGCAAGGCCAGGGCTTCGGCTTCGCCGGCGGCACGGTCAGCGATGCGGAGATCCTCGGCTCGGGCGTCGGTTTCGGCCTGCGCAAGAACGACGCGGCGCTGAAGACGGCGCTCGATCAGGCGCTGAAGGAACTGAAGGCCGACGGCACGATCGACAACCTCGCGAAGAAGTACTTCAGCGTGCCGGTCACGCTCAAGTAAGCGTTTCGATCCGTCGCACGATGCAGCCGGCCGCTTTCGCGGCCGGTTTGCTTTTGGGGCGCCGCTCGCGTTACGCGGGGAAGAACCGCCCCAGTTCGCGCGCGAGCTCGTTGAGCACGCTCATCTCCTGCTGCGTGATCTTGCGCGCCGGCTGCGCACCGGCCCAATCGCCGTACAGCAGGCCGACGGTCTTCGTGCCGACGCGTACGGGCAGCAGCACGAACGCGCGCGTGTCGGGAAGCGCATCGAGATACCACGCGGGCAGGCGCTTCATCATCTTCGGGTCCTGCGCCTGCTCGATGAAGATGCCGACCGAGTTCGTGATCGCGAGATGGAACACGTCCGGCTCGAAGCGCTCGTCGAAGCACAGCCGGTCGAGCGCCGCGTCGACGTCCGGGCCGAAGCCGAGCCGCGCGGCGAACGCGCCGTCTTCACGACGCACGAACATCACGGTGCGCGTGAACGCGAGGCCCGCCAGCAGGCTTTCCGACGCGAGCGCGAGCACCGGCGTCAGCACGTGCTCGGACGGCAGCGCGCGCAGGTCCGCGAGGCCGGCTTCGAGGCATGCCTCGGGTTCGGGCTGCGCCCGCGCGATCGCGTCGGCGTTCGCGCGCAGCTCGACGATCTCGCGCATCACGGTGTCGCTCGCTTCCTCGCGCGCGAGCCGGTCGGCGATTTCCACCAGCGCGTCGGCATCGATGTCCAGCTCCTGCCCGTAGTGCTGCGCGAGCGCCGCGATACGCGCATCGCGCTGCGGGCCCGCGGGCATCGCGAGCGCACCGGCGACATCGGTCGAGCAGCGGCTCACCGCGCGCAGCCAGCGCACGCGGCCGGGGCTGTCGTCGACGCACGCGTCGCGCGGCCGCTGGCGGTCTGCGTCGATGTCGTCCTCGTCGCCGCCGGCGGCGTGTGCGCTGCCGCCGTCGCCGTCGGCCATGCCGGCGCGGATCACGTCGGGCAGCCGCCAGCTCGCGGCGGCCTCGAGACCGATTTCGTCGAAGCCGACACCCAGCACGTCGACGCACGCGGCCGCTTCGTCGCCGTTCAGCTCGGCGGCGCGGCGCCGGATCCGGTCCCATTCGCTGTCGAGATAGCAGACCACCAGCAGCTTGCCGACCTGACGCATCAGCGTGCAGACGACGGCTTCCTCGCCGCCGCGCAACTCGGCATGCTCGGTCAGCTTGCGGGCAACGCAACCGGACAGCAGCGCGCGGTTCAACTCGAGCTTCGCGTCGATGCGGCGCGGCGTGCTGTGATGGAAATGGTCGACGAGCTTGAGCCCGACGACGAGATGGCCGACGGTGTCCATGCCGAGCACCATCAACGCACGCGTGACGGTCGTGATGTTGCCGCCGAACGCCATGTACATCGCGGAGTTGGCTAGCCGCAGGACTTTCTGCGTGAGCGCGAAATCAGACAGCACGACGCGCACGAGCGCGGTGAAGTCGAGATCGTCGTTCTTCATCGCGGCCATCGTCGCGCGCAGCGACTCCGACAGCAGCGGGAAGTCGCCCCGTTCGTTCATCCGCGCCCACAGCTTGTCGAGCAGCGCGGTGCGG
Organism: Burkholderia diffusa; assembly: GCF_001718315.1. Lineage (NCBI taxonomy): Bacteria > Pseudomonadati > Pseudomonadota > Betaproteobacteria > Burkholderiales > Burkholderiaceae > Burkholderia > Burkholderia diffusa. The sequence continues at coordinate 1,184,189 of NZ_CP013362.1, forward strand.
GGCAGGTGTGCGGTGATTGACATACGGATCTATCCGGTTCGCCGCGCGCGTCAGGCGGCGTGCAGGCGCAGCTGCTGCGCCTCGAAGCGCCGTGCGAGCTCCTCGGACGGCAGCGCCTGACAGACGAGCCAGCCCTGGATGTGATTGCAGCCCATCTCGGTCAGCAGCTCGCGCTGCGCCTCGGTCTCGACGCCTTCCGCGACGAGTTCGAGATCCAGCGTCTGCGCGAGGCCGACCACCGCCGACACGATCGCGCGATCGTTGCGCGACGTCAGCAGGTTCTCGACGAAGCTGCGGTCGATCTTCAGCTTTGCGAGCGGGAAGCGCTGCAGGTACGCAAGGCTCGAATAGCCGGTACCGAAATCGTCGATCGCGAAGCGGATGCCGAGCGCGGTCAGCTCCTCGAGCAGCCCCTTCGCCTGCGCGGGGTCGTGCATCAGCAGGCTTTCGGTAATTTCCAGCACGATGCGGCGCGGGTCGATGCCCGTCAACGCGATCGCCTCGCGCACGCTTTGCGTGAAACGCGGGTCGCGGAACTGCTGCGGCGACACGTTGACCGCCACATACTGCAGCGCAAGCCCCTGGCGATCCCAGGCGACGAGCTGCATGCACGCGGCCTTGAGTACCCAGTTGCCGAGATAGTTGATCAGGCCGATCGATTCGGCGAGCGGAATGAAGGTCGCCGGCGGCACGAGGCCGTGCACCGGATGACGCCAGCGGATCAGCGCCTCGACGCCGTCCACCGCACCCGACTGGCTGCGCGTGATCGGCTGGAAGTGCAGCGAGAACTCGCCGTTGCGCACGCCGTCGTACAGGTCGGCCTCGAGCTTCAGTCGTTCCGCGTCGGCCGGATCGTCGACCGGCTCATGGAATGCGAGCGCATTGCCGCCGGACGCCTTGGCCTGCGCGAGCGCATGGTCGGCGCGGCGCAGCAGCGGACTGTGATGCTGCGCGCGATGTGGCGCGGCGCGTTCGTCCGGGTACAGCGCGATACCGATGCTCGCGGACAGGTGGACGGTTTGCCCCTGGTATGCATAAGGTTCGCGCACCGCGGCCTGCAGCCGGCGCGCGAGCGCATCCGCGGCATTGCTCGCGCGCGTGCGGTCCGGCGCGGTGAACACGACGGCGAACTTGTCGCTCGCGACGCGCGCGAGCTGCTCGCCGGGCGTGACGAGCGCCTGCAGTCGCTGCGCGGTGTCGCGCAGCAGCGTGTCGCCCGCGTCGTAGCCGAGCGCGCGGTTGATGCGCTGGTAGTCGTCAAGGTCGAGCAGCAGCAGCGCCGCGCAGGTGCCGCTTTCGTCGGCGGCCTGCTGCACGCGCATCAGCGCGGGCACGAGCGCGGACAGGTTGTCGAGCCCCGTCATCGGATCGTGGTGCATCTCGTACGTCAGGCGCGCCTCGAGCGCACGCCAGGCCGACACGTCGAACGCGGCGATCGCGAAGCCGTCGACGCCGTGATGGCGGCTCTTGAACGCACGGATCTCGACGTCGAGCGGATAGGTGAGCGACTTGACGATGCACATCGTCGCCTTCTCGACCTGGCCGGAACGCGCGGCGCGCGCAAGCAGGCCTTCGAGCGCCGCGGTATCCTGTTCCGCGATCAGGTCGCGCAGCGTCAGCGTGTGCAGGTAATCGCGGTGATAACCGATGAAGCGCAGGCTCGCGTCGGACACGTAGAGAAAGCGGAGCTCGCGGTCGACATGAGCGAGGAAATCCACCGTGCCGACCGTCTGTTCCAGCCAGTTGCGCACGGTGTCGTCGCGGCGCGGCGCGCCGGCGCGCGCAGGCATCAGCGCGCCGCCCGACCAGGCGAAGCGGCGCAGCGTATGCAAGGCATTGCGCCAGGAGCCCTTGCGTGGCGTCTGTTTCCTGTTGGCTTCCATGTATCTCGCTGACGTGAAGGGCTGGAACCGGCTGTCCGGGAGGAATAACGGCAGACTGCGCGGAATCTTTAACCGGTTGGTCGCGGCTGGCGCTGCCGCCGAACCGGATCGTGCACACCGGCGTTCGACAGGCGAACGCCGGTGTGGCCTACATCGAGGCTGACTTTATAAGAAATGAGGACGCAGATGAAGCGAAAACTGTTGGTGGGCGCCGCGGCGGCGCTGCTGGTGGCCGGTCATGCGCTGGTCGCGCAGGCGCAACTGAAGCCGGGCGACACGGCGCCCGACTTCACGACGCAGGCGTCGCTGGGCGGCAAGACTTACACGTACTCGCTGGCCGATGCGCTGAAGCACGGGCCGGTCGTGCTGTACTTCTACCCGGCTGCGTTCACGAAGGGTTGCACGATCGAGGCGCATGCGTTCGCGGATGCGGTCGATCGTTACAAGGCTTACGGCGCGACGGTGATCGGCGTATCCGCGGACAACATCGACACGCTGACGAAGTTCTCGGTGAGCGAGTGCCGCAGCAAGTTCCCGGTCGCGGCCGATCCGGACGCGAAGATCATCCGCGAATACGACGCGAAGCTGCCCGCGCTCGATCGCGCGAATCGCGTGTCCTACGTGATTTCGCCGGAAGGGAAGGTGCTGTACGAATACACGAGCTTGTCGCCCGACAAGCATGTCGAGAACACGCTCGGCGCGGTGAAGGCGTGGGCCGACGCGCATCCGAAGCAGTAAGCCGCAGCCAGTGAGCCCGCAGCAAAGCGGCCCGCATCGCGGGCCGCCGGCACGACGAATCGCGCCGCCCGGGGGCGGCGCAGGCGTGCGTTACGCGCGCAACGCCTGTTCGATCGGCACGCTGCCGCCGACGAAGCCGATGACCTTGCGCGAAATGCCGAGCTTGATCGCTTCGATCGCGGCCCATGCGACATCCTGACGCGACACCGGCGGCGCCGGGTCGAGCGGCTCCTCGGTCAGCGCGATCTTGCCGACGCCCGGGCCGTCCGCGAGCGGGCCGGGGCGCAGGATCACGTAGTCGATGCCCGACGCGATCACGCGCTCGTCGCCTTCGCGCTTCATCTGCGAGTAGTGGCGCAGCGCGTCGCCGCTGCGCTCCGGCCAGTACGCGCTCAGCGAGCTGATCACGACCAGCTTCTGCACGTTGTAGGCGAGCGCATGCTCGGCCGTGCGCGCGACCGCGTCGCGGTCGATCTGCTCCTCCTCGGCGGCGCCTTCCGATTCCGCCGAGCCGGCCGCGTAGATCACGTGCGTGATGCCCTGGAACGCGTGCGAGAAATCACCCGCCAGATCGGCCTCGACGACCTTCGCGCCCGGCAGCGCATAGCCGTGCCGGCGCACCAGCGCAGTCACCTCGAATTCCGGCTGCTCGAGCAGCAGATCCGCGCAGGCCCGGCCCGTGCGGCCGGTCGCGCCAATCAGCAATACCTTCGTCGTCATGAAACCGCTCCTTGCGCGATGCGTCATCCTCCCAGATAGGGACGGACGACCGATACTCAAGTGTATGTCGATTTGGGGAGGCGGCGCGCGGGTAATTGGGGCGGTACCGCTCCGTAACGACCGGCGCGGCACCCGTTATCCGCGCGCTCGCGCGCATGGATGGCGGAATCGACCCGCCGACCGGCTATCATGTGCGCGATGCATTTTTCGCCGCTACGCAATACAACGCGGCGACCAACCGGTTGGAGTACACATGGCATTACCCCTGGACAACGTCAGCATGGCCGTGTTCTGCGACTTCGAGAACGTCGCGCTCGGCGTGCGCGACGCGAAGTACGAGAAATTCGACATCAAGCCCGTGCTGGAGCGGCTGCTGCTGAAAGGCAGCATCGTCGTGAAGAAGGCGTATTGTGACTGGGAGCGCTACAAGGGCTTCAAGGCGTCGATGCACGAGGCGAGCTTCGAGCTGATCGAGATTCCGCACGTGCGCCAGTCCGGCAAGAATTCGGCCGACATCCGGCTCGTCGTGGACGCGCTCGACCTCTGCTACACGAAGTCGCACGTCGATACGTTCGTGATCATCAGCGGCGACTCGGATTTTTCGCCGCTCGTGTCGAAGCTGCGCGAGAACGCGAAGAAGGTGATCGGGGTCGGCGTGAAGAAGTCGACGTCGGACCTGCTGGTCGCGAACTGCGACGAATTCATTTTCTACGACGACCTGGTGCGCGAGCAGCAGCGCGCGCTGGCGAAACGCGAACAGCAGCGCACGGGCAACGGCGGCGCGAAGCGCGCCGACGAGCCGTCGCGCAAGCCGGAGCTGGAAGTGCGCCGGAGCGAGGCGATCGCGCTCGCGGTCGAGACCTTCGATGCGCTGGCATCGGAGCGCGACGACGTCGGCAAGATCTGGGCGTCGGTGCTCAAGAGCGCGATCAAGCGCCGCAAGCCCGACTTCAACGAGTCGTATTACGGCTTCCGTGCGTTCGGCAACCTGCTCGACGAAGCGCAGGCGCGCGGCCTGCTCGAGGTGGGGCGCGACGACAAGTCGGGCGCGTTCGTGTCGCGGCCGCGCCAGTCCGCCGCGGCGGCCGAGCCGGTGGCGGCGCGTGAAACGGGTGGCGCGCAGCAAGGTCACGGCGGGCGCCACGGGGAAGCCGCACCGGCCGAGCGCGAGCCGCGGCATCGCGGGCAGCGTGCGGAAGCGGCCGTTCACGAAAGCGTGCGGATCGATGCCGAAGAGGCGGACATTGTCGACGTCGTGACCGACGCGGCCGTCGTGCCGGCGGCGACGGCCGAAGCGAATGAAGCGGCCGAGACGCACGGCGACGCGAAGGACGGTCGCAAGCGCGCGCGCAAGAGCGCGGCGAAGAAGACCGGCGCGAAGAAGGGCGGCGATGCGAAGGGCGCCGGCCGTCACGCGGCGGCGAAGCCGGACGAGGCCGCGCACGGCGGTGAGAAGCACGGCGGTGAGAAGCATGCCCAAGCGGCCCATCGCGACGCGGAGCACGGCGAGGACCGGCACGTCGCGGCACAGCACGCGGCACCGACGGTCGGCGAGTACGGCGTGTCGACGGCTGCCGCGCAGCCGTCACACGAAGCAGCACCGGCTGTCGAATCGACCGCTGAAGCGGCCGCTGAAACGGCAACCGGCGCCAAGCCGAAGAAGCCGGCTCGCAAGACGGCGACCCGCGCACGTCGCCCGCGCAAGACGGCCGCTGCCCCCGAGTAACGGCGTCACGGCGGGGCGGTGTCCGACCGAGGGCGCCGCCCGCGCCGCCACGTTGGCCGGTGCCTGCCGGCCGACGCGTTCCGTTATCCGTTCAGCACGTATGGCTGCGTCATTACTTCGAGGAAGTGGCCGTCCGGATCATCGAAATACACGCCGCGCCCGCCGTTGTGGCGATAGATGTCGCCGGGCTGCCGCTTCGCGGGGTCGACCCAGTGCGGTAGTCCGCGCTCGCGAATGCGCGCGAACACGCGATCGAAGCCGGCCTCGTCGGTCAGGAACGCATAGTGCTGGACCGTGATTTCCCCCTCTTTTTCATAAAAATCGAGCGACACGCCGTTGTCGAGCTGGACGACCAGCATCGCGCCGAACGGCGTCGGCGCCGGCAGTTCCAGAAGTTCCGTGAGGAAGCGGCTCGACGCGTGCTTGTCGCGGCACCAGACGATCGTATGGTTCAGCTGGACGTTCATGGCAGGTCCCCGGGAAGGGGCGCGAGGGTGGGCATGGACACACGATAGCCGATCGCGGCCGGTGTGCAAGCCCGTCAAGCGGCGGCCCTATGCGGCCGCTTGCCGTTACCCGCTTACTCGCCCGCTACCGCCGGTCCGCCCGGGGTGCCGCGGCGGCTGCGGCGCTTGTCGCCCCACACGCGCAACCGGTCCATGTACAGATAGACGACCGGCGTCGTATAGAGCGTCAGCACCTGCGACATGATCAGGCCGCCGGCGATCGCGATCCCGAGCGGCGCGCGCAGCTCGGCGCCGTCGCCGTTGCCGAACGCGAGCGGCAGCGCGCCGAGCAGTGCGGCCATCGTCGTCATCATGATCGGCCGGAAGCGCAACAGGCACGCCTCGTGGATCGCATCAAGCGACGACTTGTTGCCGTTGCGCGTCTGGTCGATCGCGAAGTCGACCATCATGATCGCGTTCTTCTTCACGATACCGATCAGCAGGATCACGCCGATCAGCGCGATGATGCTGAACTCGGTCTTGAACAGCAGCAGCGCGAGCAGGGCGCCGACGCCGGCCGACGGCAGCGTCGACAGGATCGTGATCGGGTGGATGTAGCTCTCGTACAGGATACCGAGCACGATGTAGACGGCCAGGAGTGCCGCGAGGATCAGGATCGGCTGGTTGTTCAGCGACTGCTGGAACGCCTGCGCGGTGCCCTGGAAGCTGCCGACGATCGTCGGCGGCACGCCGATCTGCGCCATCGTCTGGTAGATCACCTGGGTCGCCTGCGACAGCGACACGCCCGGCGGCAGGTTGAACGAGATCGTCGTCGCGACGAACAGCCCCTGGTGGTTGACCGACAGCGGCGTCGTGCTCGGGCCGAAGGTCGCGATCGCGGACAGCGGGATCATCGTCGACTTCGACGTCGACACCGCCGCGCCCGACGATGCGCTCGACTTGCCGCTCGACGCGATCGAGTTCAGCGCCTGGTTGCGCGCGGAATCGGACGCGATCGCCGCGGCGCTGGTGGCGGCCGTTCCGGCGCTCGACGTGCCGGCCGAGGTCGCGACGAACGTGCCGGCCGCGGCGTTGGTCGTCTGCGAGCCGTTCGCGCTGCCGCCCGACGTGCTGATCCATACCTGGTTCAGCATCTCGGGGCTCTGCCAGTATTTCGGCGCGACTTCCATCACGACGTGGTACTGGTTCAGCGGGTTGTAGATCGTCGAGACCTGACGCTGGCCGAACGCGTCGTACAGCGTGTTGTCGATCTGCGCGGGCTTGATGCCGAGCCGTGCGGCGGTCGCGCGGTCGATCGTCACCATCGCCTCGAGGCCGCCTTGTTGCTGGTCGGAGTTCACGTCGGTCAGCTCGGCGCGCTTCTGCAGCGCCTCGGTCAGCAGCGGCCCCCACTTGTACAGCTCGGCGCTCGAATCGCCGAGCAGCGTGAACTGGTACTGCGCGTTGCTCTGCCGGCCGCCGACGCGAATGTCCTGCGCGGCCTGCAGGAACGTACGCGCACCCGCGACGTCAGCGAGCGGCTTGCGCAACTGCTGGATCACCTGGTCGGCCGACAGCTTGCGCTCGGTGCGGTCCTTCAGCGTGACGAACATGAAGCCCGAGTTGGTCTGCGTGCCGCCGGTGAAGCCCGCGACGCTCTTCACGTTCGGGTTGGCCTGCACGATCCGCATCATCTCGGAGAACTTCAGCTTCATCGCCTGGAACGACGTCGACTGGTCGGCCTGGATGCCGCCGATCATCAACCCGGTGTCCTGCTGCGGGAAGAAGCCTTTCGGCACGACGATATACAGGTAGACGTTCAGGCCGATCGTCGCGAACAGGATCAGCAGGACCAGCAGCGGACGGCGCAGCGCCCACGACAGCGAGCGCTCGTAGCCGCGCTGCATCCGGGTGAAGAAGCGCTCGAGGAAACGGCCGAGGCGGCCTTCCTCCTGCACCTCGTGCGACTCGCGCAGCAGCCGCGCGCACATCATCGGCGTGACGGTCAGCGAAACGGCCAGCGACACGCCGATCGCGAGCGACAGCGTCAGCGCGAATTCGCGGAACAGGCGCCCGACGATGCCGCCCATCAGCAGGATCGGCAGGAACACCGCGACGAGCGAAATGCTCATCGACAGCACGGTGAAGCCGACTTCGCGCGCACCGTCGAATGCGGCCTGCAGCCGCGGCTTGCCGTTCTCGATGTGGCGCGTGATGTTCTCGAGCACGACGATCGCGTCGTCGACGACGAAGCCGGTCGCGACGATCAGCGCCATCAGCGACAGGTTGTCGATCGAGAAGCCGAGCAGGTACATCGCGCCGAACGTGCCGACGATCGAGATCGGCACCGCGACGCTCGGAATCAGCGTCGCGCGCCAGTTGCGCAGGAACAGGAACACGACCATCACGACCAGGCTCACCGCGATCAGAAGCGTGTGCTCGGTGTCCTTCAGCGACGCGCGGATCGTCGTCGAGCGGTCGAGCACCGGCGTCACCGTGATGTCGGCCGGCAGCGACGCGGTGAGCTGCGGCAGCGCCGCGCGCACGCGGTCGATCGTCTCGATGATGTTCGCGCCGGGCGAGCGGTAGAGGATCACGAGCACCGCGCGCTTGCCGTTCGACAGGCCCAGGTTGCGGAGATCCTCGACGCCGTCGACGACCTCGGACAGGTCGGACAGCCGCACGGCCGCGCCGTTGCGGTACGCGACGACCAGGTCGCTGTACTGCGACGCCTGCGAGGCCTGGTCGTTCGTATACAACTGGTAGCGCTTCGGGCCGAATTCGATCGCGCCCTTCGGGCTGTTCGCGTTCGCGGATGCGAGCGCGGCCCGCACGTCCTCGAGGCCGATTCCGTAGTGGAACAGCGCGTGAGGCTCGAGCTCGACGCGCACGGCCGGGTTCGCGGAGCCGCTCACCGACACCTGGCCGACCCCGTCGATCTGCGACAGCGACTGCTGCAGCACCGTCGACGCGGCGTCGTACAGCTTCGCGGGCGACGACGTTTCCGACGTGAGCGACACGACCATGATCGGCGAATCGGCCGGGTTCACTTTGCGGTAGGTCGGGTTGCTCTTGAGCGACGCGGGCAGGTCGGCGCGCGCCGCGTTGATCGCGGCCTGAACGTCGCGCGCGGCGCCGTCGATGTCGCGGTTCAGCCCGAACTGCAGGATGATCCGCGCGTTGCCGACGGTGCTGGTCGACGTCATTTCGCTGACGTCGGCGATCGAGCCGAGGTGCCGCTCGAGCGGGCTCGTCACGCTGGTCGCGACCGTCTCGGGGCTCGCGCCAGGCAGTGACGCCTGCACCGAAATGGTCGGGAAATCGACCTGCGGCAGCGGCGACACCGGCAACTTGATGAACGCGAACAGGCCCGCGAGCGCGACGCCGAGCGCGAGCAGCGTCGTCGCGACGGGGCGGGTGATGAAGGGGCGCGACAGGTTCATCGCTTACGCGCCCGTTTGCTTGCCGGCGTCGCGGCCGGGGCCGTGCCGCTCGAACCAGCCGCGTACGCGGCGCGCGAGGCTGTCGAAGCCGAGATAGATCACCGGCGTCGTGAACAGCGTGAGCACCTGCGACACGATCAGGCCGCCCGCGATCGCGATCCCGAGCGGCTGGCGCAGCTCGGAGCCCGCGCCCGCGCCGACGATCAGCGGCACCGCGCCGAGCAGCGCGGCGAGCGTCGTCATCAGGATCGGCCGGAAGCGCAGCAGGCACGCCTGATAGATCGCCTCGCGCGGCGGCTTGCCTTCGACGCGCTCGGCCTCGAGCGCGAAGTCGATCATCATGATCGCGTTCTTCTTCACGATGCCGATCAGCAGCACGATCCCGATGATCCCGATGATGTCGAGGTCGTGTCCGGTGATCATCAGCGCGAGCAGTGCGCCGACGCCGGCCGACGGCAGCGTCGACAGGATCGTGATCGGATGGATGTAGCTCTCGTACAGCACGCCGAGCACGATGTACATCGTGACGACCGCCGCGAGGATCAGGAACAACTGGTTCGACAGCGACGCCTGGAACGCGAGCGCCGCGCCCTGGAAGCGCGTCTGGAACGAGCCGGGCAGGCCGATGTCCTTCTCCGCGGCGGCGATCGCCTTCACGGCCTCGCCGAGCGACGCGCCCGGTGCGAGGTTGAACGAAACCGTCGTCGACGGGAACTGCGACAGGTGCGCGACCAGCAGCGGCGACGGCCGTTCGTGGAACGACGCGATCGACGACAGCGGCACCTGGCCGCCGCCCGCCGACGGCAGGTAGATGTCGTTCAGCGATTCGGCGTAATGCTGCTCCTTCGGCTCCGACTCGAGAATCACGCGGTACTGGTTCGACTGCGTGAAGATGGTCGATACGATGCGCTGGCCGAACGCGTCGTACAGCGCATTGTCGACGGTCGCAGGCGTGATGCCGAAGCGCGCGGCGCTCGCGCGATCGATCTCGATGTAGACCGACTGGCCGTTGCTTTGCAGGTCGGTCGCGACGTCGGCGAGCGACGGCTCCTTCTGCAGCCGCGTGACGAGCTTCGGCACCCATGTCGCGAACTCGTCCGGGTTCGGGCTCGTCAGCATGAACTGGTACTGCGTCGGGCTCACGGTCGAGTCGATCGTCAGATCCTGCACCGACTGCATGAACAGCGTGATGCCGGTCACGTTCGCGACACGCTGCTGCAGGTCGCGGATGATCTGCGCGGCCGACTTGGAGCGGTCGTCGCGCGCCTTCAGGTTGATCAGCATCCGGCCGCTGTTCAGCGTGATGTTGCTGCCGTCGACGCCGATGAACGACGTGAGGCTCTCGACGTTCGGATCCTTCAGGATCTCGGCCGCGAGCGCCTGCTGGCGTTCGGCCATCGCGCCGTACGAGATCGACTGCGGCGCCTGCGTGATCGCCTGGATCACGCCGGTATCCTGCGCGGGGAAGAAGCCTTTCGGCACGTACACGTAGAGCAGGGCGGTGAGCGCGAGCGTCAGCAGCGCGACGACGAGCGTCGAGCGCTGGCGGTTCAGCACCCATTCGAGCGCGACCGCATAGCGCGCGATCACCCAGTCGATCGCGCGGTGCACGCGCGCCTCGAAGCGGTGGCTTTCGGGCGGCGGCGAATGGCGCAGCAGCTTCGCGCACATCATCGGCACGAGCGTGAGCGACACGATCGCCGAGATCACGATCGTCACCGCGAGCGTGATCGCGAATTCGTGGAACAGCCGGCCGACCACGTCGCCCATGAACAGCAGCGGAATCAGCACCGCGATCAGCGACACCGTCAGCGAGATGATCGTGAAGCCGATCTGCCGCGAGCCCTTCAGCGCGGCCTCGAGGCCGGAATCGCCTTCCTCGACGTAGCGCGCGATGTTCTCGATCATCACGATCGCATCGTCGACGACGAAGCCGGTCGCGATGGTGAGCGCCATCAGCGACAGGTTGTTCAGCGAAAAGCCGGCCATGTACATCACCGCGAGCGTGCCGATCAGCGACAGCGGCACCGAGAGGCTCGGGATGATGGTCGCGTAGATGTTCGCGAGGAACAGGTACATCACCAGCACGACCAGCGCGACCGCAAGCAGCAACTCGAACTGCACGTCGCGCACGGCGGCGCGGATCATCGTCGTGCGGTCGGTGACGATCTGCACGTCGAGCGCGGCCGGCAGCGTTTCCTGCAGCTTCGGCAACTGCGCCTTGATCGCGTCGACGGTCGCGATCACGTTCGCGCCCGGCTGGCGCTGCACGTTCAGGATGATCGCGGGCTCCGAGTTCACCCACGCGCCGAGCTTGGTGTTCTCCGAGCCGGCGACGACCTTCGCGACGTCGGTCAGCATCACCGGACGGCCGCTCTTGTACGCGACGACCGCATCGTTGTATTGATCTGCGCTGGTGAGCTGGTCGTTCGCGTTGATCGTATACGCGCGCGTCGGGCCGTCGAAGTTGCCCTTCGGCGTGTTCACGTTCAGGTTCGAGATCGTCGTGCGCAGATCGTCGAGGTTCATCCCGTATTGCGCGAGCGCGGTCGGGTTCGCCTGGATCCGCACGGCCGGCCGGTTGCCGCCCGACAGGCTGACGAGGCCGACACCCGCGATCTGCGAGATCTTCATCGCGAGGCGCGTGTCGGTCAGGTCCTGCACCTGCGTGAGCGGCAAGGTCTTCGACGTGATGGCGAGCGTCAGCACCGGCGCGTCGGCCGGGTTGACCTTCGCATAGATCGGCGGGGCGGGCAGATCGGACGGCAGCAGGTTGCCGGCCGCGTTGATCGCGGCCTGCACTTCCTGTTCGGCGATGTCGAGCGGCAGGTCGAGCGAAAACTGCAGCGTGATCACCGACGCGCCGGCCGAGCTTTGCGACGACATCTGGTTCAGCGACGGCATCTGGCCGAACTGCCGTTCCAGCGGCGCGGTGACCGACGACGTCATCACCTCCGGGCTCGCGCCCGGATAGAAGGTCTGGACCTGGATCGTCGGATAGTCGACCTCGGGCAGTGCCGCAAGCGGCAGGAAGCGCAGCGCAACGAGACCGGCCAGCATGATCGCCGCCATCAGGAGGGCGGTGCCGACCGGCCGGAGAATGAAAAGGCGGGATGGATTCATCGAGCGGCCCGTGCGTTACCGGGCCGCGGAGGCCGCTGCCTGCGACGCGCCGTGCTTGTGTCCGTCGCGGTGGGCGGCCGCACCCGATGCAGCCGACGCGCCCGACGCCGTGCCGGCGCCGTGTGCGCCCGATGCGCCTTTCGGCTTGTCGGCCGGGATCGTGATCTTCGCGCCTTCGCGCAAGCGGTCGGAGCCGTCGGTGACCACACGCTCGCCGATCGCGACGCCGCTGACGATACTCGTGCGCTCGCCGTCGACCGGGCCGGTCTTGACCTTGCGCACCGTCACCGTGTTGTCGGGTTTCACGATGTATACGAACTGGCCGATCGAGCCGGTCAGCACGGCGGCCGTCGGCACGATCGTCGCATTGCGCATCACGTCGACCAGCAGCCGCGTGTTCACGAACTGATTCGGAAACAGCAGGCCTTCCTTGTTGTCGAAGGTCGCGCGCAACTTGACCGTGCCGGTGCTCGTGTCGATCTGGTTGTCGAGCGTTTCGAGCGAACCCGTCTCGAGCGGCACCGTGTTGTTGCGGTTGTACGCGGTGACCGACAGTTTCTGGCCCGCGTTTACCTGCTTGACGATTTGCGGCAGGTTGTCCTCCGAGGTCGTGAAGATCACGCTCATCGGCTGCAGCTGCGTGATCACGACGATCCCGTTCGTGTCGCCCGGTGTCACGTAGTTGCCGGGGTCGACCTGACGCAGGCCGACGCGGCCCGACACCGGCGCCGTGATGCGCGCGTACGCGAGGTTCAGCTTCGCGGAGTCGATCGCGGCCTGGTCGGTCTTCACCGTTCCTTCGTATTGCTTGACGAGCGACGCCTGGGTGTCGACCGTCTGCGACGCGATCGAATCCTGCGACAGCAGTGTCTGATAGCGCTTCAGGTCGATGCGGGCTGTCGCGAGCAGCGCCGAATCGCGCGCGTGCGTGCCTTCGGCATTCTCGAGCGCGACCTGGTACGGGCGCGGGTCGATCTGCGCGAGCAGATCGCCTTTCTTCACGATCTGGCCTTCCTGGAACGCGACCGACTGCAGATAACCGGACAACTGCGTCTTGACCGTCACGTTCGCGAGCGGCGTCACGGTGCCGAGCGCGGACAGCACGATCGGCATCTCGCCCTGCGTCGCGGTCGCGACCGATACCGGTTGCGGAACGTTCGCCATGGCGGCGGGGCCGCCTCGGCCGCGATGGCCGCCACCGCCGGCGCTCGCGCCGGAGGCCGCGCCGCCCGCTGCCGGCGCGTCGGCCGGCGTGCGGTTCCACGGGTGCCACCACAACAAGCCGCCGATGACGACGATCGCGAGCGTCCCGATCACCAGCGTGCGGCGCGGGCGGCGCGCGGCCGTGGAGGCGGGTTCCTTCGAAGGGGGCGTGGGCTTGTGTTGGTTGTCCATCGTGTTCTGTCAGGAAGACGGCGCGGCGGGCCGGGAGGCGGCCCAGGGGCGGCGCGTGGGCAAGCGGCGCCGCAGGGCCGGCTCGGTCGGGGCCCTTGCGGTCCGCGCGGGAAAAGAAAAGAGCGGTGCGCGCCACGAATGCGGCGCGACGATGGGCATGATCCTACGTCCCGTCCCCGTTACAGTCCAGTGGTCTATCTTTCAACGGGTTACGGTCGTTACAGAACGCGACAGGGCGATGACGGATCGATTACACGGCGCTGCGCCGGGCCGGCGCGCCGCCGATCTCGCGGGTGATTTTGGCGATGCATTCGTGCAGCGCGGGCACCACGTGTTCCTGCAGCCATTCGGGCGGGCATTGACTGGATGCGCCGCCGCAGTTCACCGAATAGCGCTGGCCCGACGGGCCGACGAAGCCGGCCGCGACCGCGTTCAACCCTTCGCGCCATTCGCCGATCGCGATCGCGTGACCGGCGCGCATCGCGTCCTCGACGCCGGGGGTCAGGCGGGCCGACACGTGCGGCCAGTCGTCGCCAGCCGTCGCGCGCAGCGCGTCGAGCAGCGCGCGACGCTCGTCGTCCTCCAGTGCCGCGAGATACGCGCGGCCGACCGCGGTGCGCGCGATGTCCATCCGCGAGCCGATCTCGAGGCGCGTGACGAGCACGGCCGAGCGCGGCCGGATCACGTCGATCGCGACCATGTCGAGGCGGTCGCGCACCGCGAGATGCACCGACAGCGATGTGCGCTCGGCGAGTTCGATCATGAACGGCCGCGAGCGCGCGCGGATGTCGAAGTTGCGCAGGAAGCCGTGGCTGAGCTCCAGCACGGACGCGGTCAGCACGAAGCGCTCGCTGTCCGGCAGCTGGAACAGAAAGCCGGCGCTCACGAGCGTCGCCGTGATGCGCGACACGGTTGGCTTCGGGATGCCCGTCAATTCGGTGAGCTCGCGGTTGCTGACCGGGGCGTCGGCGGCCGCGATGCGCCGCAGCACGGCGAGGCCGCGCGCGAGCGCGGTGATCTCGTCCGGCGACGATTCGCGGTCTCGGGGCGCGGGAGGCGTTACAGGTGTCGACACGAGGGATTCTCTCTATTTCCGAAACTCGATTTCAATTTTGTTGGTATTGTAGGATGATTGTCAAAAGATGCATGTTCCATGGGTGAATCGTTCATTAGATGAGATTTTACGGGTTCACCCTTGGTTTATTAGGAAAACGCTCAAGGCAGCATCGCCGGAAAGTGCAGAAGCCGGTGCAAATACCGCTTGACTTGTCGGGCAGAAACGGAAAGAATGTCTCACGTTTTCGAAACATCGTTTCAGGAGTTTAACCGGCAACGGTGTTTCGCGCAGTCTCTCAGGTTCTAGCACGGCCCTCGGAATGGCTAGAACTTTTTTAGCGCCACGGTCTCCGTGGCGCTTTTTTTTGCCCGTCCGCCGGACACGTCAGGCCGTATTATCCCCCCATCGCTGAAATCGCCCGTTCGACCCGGCTCGTGCGCGCGTGGGTGCGCGCGGCGCACGCAAAAAAAAGCGCGATGCCCGCAATGGGCATCGCGCGTAAACCGGCGTGGAGCGCCGACGAATGAAACGTGAAGAAGAAAGCGGTGCCCGGGGTCACCGACGCCGGGCCAGTGAGCTCAGCCCTTCGCGAGCTTGATGCTGGTCGGCTCGGCCGTCAGGTAGCCGACGCTGGCGCCGAAGCGGTCCTTGTAGTTCGCGCGCACGAGCGGATCGAGCGTCGGCTTGACCTTGTCGTGCAGCGGCGACTCCCAGTCGCCCGCGTGCTGGAAGTTGCTCATGATGTACGTCCAGCCGTTGATCTCGTCGACCGCGTGCAGACCCGTCGATTCGGCGCCGGCCGGGCACGACAGCACGCGCACGAGCGACTTCGTGTCGACGTTGTACGCCCACAGGAAGTTGTTCACGTGCATGCCCGAGTCTTCGCCGATGAAGAGCGTGCGCAGCTTCTCGGAGAACTTCAGGTTGTCCGGGTTCGCGATCTTGTCCGGATTCGCGAGGTTGCCGAGCGCATCGGCCGCGGCGAGGTCCTCGCCGACGAGCGCGGCCGGCGCGCTCATGTCGACGGGCACCCACTCGCTGTCGATCGCGCCGCCCGACGTGTCGCGTTGGCCGGCCTTCAGGTTCAGCGCGTAGACGGCGCCCGCGGCGATCTTCTTGTCCACCGCGACGTCGCGCGACACCGCATTGCCCTTGACCATCGACGTCTCGATCCGCGACATCGCCGTGTAGACGATCTTGTCCTTCGCGTTGACCGTCGTGCCTTCGAGCTTCGTGAACGCCATGCTGCTGCCGATCAGCGCCGCGTAGCGGTGCGTCTCGAGGAACGCAGCCGCCTTTTCCATCCCGGGCTTCACGCGGATCCAGTTGAACTTGCCGCTGAAATGGATCTTCGTGTAGCTCGCGTCGTTCGGGTCGGTCGTCGTCAGGTCCATGATGTCCGACGCCTTCAGCGTGTTCGCGAGCGTCTCGATCTCGCTGCTCGTCGCGTGGCCGATGCGGATCCACGTGAGCGTCGCGCTGCCCGCGCCGGCGGACGACGTCTGCGTCCACTTCGCGACGTATAGCGTGCCGGCCGACAGGTCGGCCGCCTTGTCGGCGACGAACATGAACAGGCCGCCGTTGGTGGCGTCGTCACCCATCATCACCGTGCGCTGGTCCGGCATCACCTGGATCAGCTCGTGCGAGATGCGGCCGAGGCAGTAATGCTTCTTCACCGAGCCGGTGCCGTCCGGGTTCACCGTGATCTCGGGCAGGTGGCCGTAGTGATAGGGGTTCGCCGTCGTCTCGTCGCCGAACGTGTTCTTGCTGAATGCCTTGAACTGCGCGTCGGTCGCGGCCTTCGTCGCGTCCGGCTCGTATTCCTCGCTCGACAGATGCGTGCCCCACGGCGACAGGCTCGCGCCACACGTGATCCACAGGCCGTGCGCCTTCGACGTATCGACGTTGTGATACTTGACGACCTTCAGCGCGCCGCTCGCCGGATCCTGGTCGAGAGTGATTACCGCGATCGGCGATGGCAACTGGCCGTACTGCGACGCGCTCGCCTGGTCGCGCGTCGTGTATTCGAACTGAACGACCGCGAATACCGTGTTGCCCTTCACGCCGGCCACGTTCGCGTTCTTCAGCGTCAGCAGCGAACTGCCGTCCGGGCAGTCCGAATAGAACTGGCGCTCCTTGCCCGCCACCGAGCGATCGATGATCGGCTGGTTGTTGATGTCGTAGTAGCCGCCCGCGAGCGTCGTGCCGCCCTTGCCGTCCGGCACCATGTCGCCCGTCACGAAGAACGGGCGATACGCGAGCTTGAAGTTGCGCGACGAGCCGTCCGAGAACGACACCGATAGCGTCGAGCCGACCGTCGTCGTGGCCATCGCGGCCGCGTTGTCGAGCGTGGGCGCGGCCATGGCCGAGAACGCGGCCGACGTGTATGCGGCGGCGGCCGGCGTCGCCGCCGGATTGTCGTCGCCGCCGCAGCCCGTCAGCAGGGCCGGCAGCGCGAGGCCGGAGAGGGGCAGCATGGGCGCGCCGGCAAGGATCTTCAAGGCCTGACGACGGGAAGCATTGGGCAACGCGGGCATGTGGAGTCCAGTTTCGAATGTTGGAAGAATGGCCTTGCGCGATGCAGGCGATCAGCAAGCACGACGAAGGCAAGTTGAAAACTGGACCGAAGTTTAGGGACGCTCGATGAAAGTTTTTTGAATTGAAAACGTAATGATGCGCCGGCTATCCGACAGGCGGGCTGCCGGACGCCGGTTGGACACGTATTTGCGCTCAGTCGCGCTCGGGCGTCGCCGAGATGCGGTGGATCGACAGGTCGGCGCCGTCGAACTCGGCTTCGCGTTCGAGGCGAAGGCCGACGGTCGCCTTCAGCGCGCCGTACACGAGCGTGCCGCCCGCGGTGGCGATCGCGATGCCGCCGAGCGTGCCGATGAGTTGCGATACGAACGACACGCCGCCGAGGCCGCCGAGGGCGGGTTGCCCGAACACGCCGGCCGCAATGCCGCCGAGCGCGCCGCACATCCCGTGCAGCGGCCACACGCCGAGCACGTCGTCGATGCGCCACTTGTTCTGCACGCAGGTGAACATCGCGACGAACAATGCGCCGGCGGCCGCCCCGGTGACGAGCGCACCGATCGGGTGCATCACGTCGGAGCCCGCGCAGACCGCGACGAGCCCCGCGAGCGGGCCGTTGTAGGTGAAGCCCGGATCGTTGCGGCCGGCCATCCACGCGGCGAGCGTGCCGCCGACCATCGCCATCAGCGAGTTCACGGCGACCAAGCCGCTGATCTTGTCGAGCGTTTGCGCGCTCATCACGTTGAAGCCGAACCAGCCGACCGCGAGCACCCACGCGCCGAGCGCGAGGAACGGGATGTTCGACGGCGGGTGCGCGGCGATCCGGCCGTCCTTCGCATAGCGGCCGTGCCGTGCGCCGAGCAGCAGCACGGCCGGCAGCGCGACCCAGCCGCCGAACGCATGCACGACGACCGAGCCCGCGAAATCGTGGAACGGCGCGCCGAACGCGTGCGTGAGCCAGCCCTGCACGCCAAAGCGCTCGTTCCATGCGATCCCTTCGAAGAACGGATAGATGAAGCCGACGATGATCAGCGTCGCGACGAGCTGCGGGTTGAATTTCGCGCGCTCGGCGATCCCGCCGGACACGATCGCGGGAATGGCCGCCGCGAACGTCAGCAGGAAGAAGAAGCGCACGAGCGCGTAGCCGCTGTGCTGCGACAGCGTGCCGATGTCGTCGAAGAACTCGACGCCGTACGCGATCGTGTAGCCGATGAAGAAGTACGCGAGCGTCGACACCGAGAAGTCGACCAGGATCTTCACGAGTGCGTTGACCTGGTTCTTCTTGCGGACCGTGCCGAGCTCGAGAAATGCAAAGCCCGCGTGCATCGCGAGCACCATGACGGCGCCGATCAACAGGAACAGTGAGTCGACGCCGGATTTCAGACCATCCATGCCGTGGCTTCCTTGCGCAAAAAACGGGCAAGGAATGCAAATATCGAGCCAACTTGGTGAACGAGTGCGTGCAAGTGGTGCGGAAGGCCGCGTGGTGCGGCATGCCGACGATGCGTGCACGGTGGCGGGGCAACCCGAATATGGCGCGAAGCCGTGCTGATTGCACGCGCATGGTGCGGTGCGTGCAGGTGTGGTGCGTGCGATGCGCGGCGTGGTGCGCCGTGATGCACCGGTCTGGCGCGTCAGCGGCGAGGGAACAGCACGCGCGAGCGTCGCAGCCGTAGCGCGCAGACGCACCAGTAGGTCGCGACGGTGGTGAGCCCGAGCGCGGCAAATGCGAGCGCGGCGAAGCCCGCGTGCGACTGGCCGTCGCCGTCGGGGCCAAGGATGCCTTGCGCGACGATCAGCGCGGCCGTCCAGAAACCGATCACCGCCTGGGCGAGCAGGCGTGCGCACGCCACGCGGCGCGGGCGCCCGGCGGCGCGCAGGCGCGGCGCGGACGGCGAGCGAAGGCACAGGAACAGGGTGGCGGCGAGCGCGGCGGCCAGCGCGATGAACCAGTCAATGAGGAAAGCCATGAAGGAACGGGAAGCAGACGGAGCGGACTGAAGCCTGCCCACTTTAGCTTCGGCACGCGTGCGATTGAATCAGACAAATCCGAAATTGAAAGGCATTTTTAATCACGAGTCGTCATTGGCCTTGTTCCACAGGCGGTATCATCGACGCTGGTTCAACCATTCAGGCCGTGCGGCGCACGGCCGGAGATCGCTGATGAAGATGAAGATTCGGCCGGCGCGTCGCGTACCTGGGTCCATGCTGGCGGCCGCGGCCGTCGGTGCGGTGCTGTTGCTCGCAGGCTGCGAGAAATCCGGCACGCCGGCCACGCAACCCGATACGGCCGCGAGCGCGGCCGCCGATGCCGCGAACAGCGCGGCCAAGGCGCTCGACCAGGTGGCAAGCACCGTCAACCAGCAGATCAATGCCGCGAAGGCCGGCATCGCGAGCGCGGCCTCGGCGGTGCCGCCGCTGTCCGCGAGCGGCCTCGCGTCCGCCGCGCAGGCGCAGATCGATGCGGCCGCTTCAGCCGTCGTCGCGCATGCCGCATCGGAAGCCGGCGCGAAAATGGCGGAAGCCGGCAAGAAGCTGCAGCAGTGGAGCCAGCAGAACGCGTCGGGTGCAAAGCCGGCCAGCGGCGAGTAAGAGTCAGGGGCCCTTGCGAAATCCGCGAAATGTAATTATAGTGGTTACACATTGTCGCCGGCTGCCGTTCGGGCCGGCGTCATCGAGTGAGTGAGGAATGAATACCAGCAGCCGGTTCGCGTTTGCCGTTCATGTGCTTGCCCTGCTGTCGATGCAGGAAGGTGCGCCGCTGTCGTCCGACATCATCGCGGGTAGCGTGAACACGAATCCGGCGCTGATTCGCCGTCTGCTGTCGATGCTCGCCGCCGCGGGGCTGACCACGTCGCAGCTCGGCGCGGGCGGAGGCGCGCTGCTGGCGCGCGAGCCCGGCGAGATCACGCTGCTCGACGTGTATCGTGCGGTCGACGATGCGCAGTTGTTTGCGCTGCATCGCGAGGCGCCGAATCCCGCGTGTCTCGTCGGGCGGCACATCCAGGGCGTGCTGATCGACTATATCGGTGACGCGCAGCGCGCGATGGAAGCATCGCTTGCGACGCGCACGCTCGCGGACGTCACGGCCGACGTGCTCGAATCGGAGCAGCGCAGCCGGCCGGCGGGCAGCACGGGAGGCTGATCGCGGGTAGCGGATGAAGCAGGGCAGGAGGCCGGGCGGCGCGCACGCGCGGCGACCGGCACGACGGAGCGGTGCTCCGTTTTTTTTGGCCTTATATGTAATCGCCGAAGTTACTTTTTATTTTTGGAGAATCGACATGACGCAACGTATCTTGAACATCGCACTGTTCGGCGCCACCGGGATGATCGGCTCGCGCATCGCCGCGGAAGCCGTGCGCCGCGGCCATCGCGTGACCGCGCTGTCGCGCCACCCGGGCGCGGCCGGCGACGGCATCACCGCGAAGGCGGCGGACCTGTTCGATGCGGCCAGCATCGCGGCCGCGCTGCCGGGCCACGACGTCGTCGCGAGTGCGTACAGCCCGAAGCAGGAAGAGCCCGCGAAGATCGTCGCCGCGGCGAAGGCGCTGGTGGAAAGCACACGCCAGGCGGGCTTGAAGCGGCTCGTGGTGGTGGGCGGCGCCGGTTCGCTCGAAGTCGGGCCGGGCAAGCAGTTGGTCGACACCGAAGGTTTCCCGGACGCGTACAAGGCGGTCGCGCTCGCGCACCGCGATGCGCTCGATTATCTGAAAACGGTCACCGATCTCGACTGGACGTTCTTCGCGCCGGCGGCTCTGATCGCGCCGGGCGAGCGCACGGGCACGTTCCGCACGGGCGCGGGCAAGCTGATCGCGGACGCAGAGGGCAACAGCAGGATCTCGGCGGAAGACTACGCGGTGGCGTTCGTCGATGCGCTCGAGCAGCACGGCTTCGTGCGCGAGATCGCGACGGTCGCGTATTGATCGCTCTCACGGCAAGGCGGCGCATACGTGCCGTATCTCGCCGTTAGCGACTGGCAGGCGGCGCAGCCGTAATGACTTCAGGCGATTCCACCTCGACGGGTGGAATCGCCTGTTTCGTCTGGTGAGCCGATGATCGATGGACTGCCGCGCTCCGGACGCGTGCGTGGCGCGGATCGTTCCGTGCCCGATTGGTATTTATCCCGGTCGACGCCGCGCAGCGGTTTCCATATTGTTCCCCGTCATGCAGGATGTATAGAAAAAATTTCTATCTACGAGGGACTGGGTAAATGGATGCCATCGATCGCAAACTGCTGGAGCTGTTGCAGGCAGATGCCACATTGCCGATCGCGGAGCTCGCGCAGCGCGTGAACCTGTCGCAGACGCCGTGCTGGAAGCGCGTGCAGCGGCTCAAGGAAACCGGCGCGATCCGCGCGCAGGTCGCGCTGTGCGATCCGCGCAAGCTCGGTGTCGGCACGACGGTGTTCGTCGCGATCCGCACCAACCAGCATACGGAGGAGTGGGCGCAGCGCTTCACGCAGGCCGTGCGCGACATGCCGGAAGTCGTCGAGGTCTACCGGATGAGCGGCGAGACCGACTATCTGCTGCGCGTCGTGGTGGCCGGCATCGACGATTACGATCGCGTGTACAAGCAACTGATCCGCGCGGTGCCGTTGTTCGACGTGAGCTCGTCGTTTGCGATGGAGCAGATCAAGTATTCGACTGCGTTGCCGGTGCGCGATCTGTCCGAGCCGGCCTAGCGCGGGATGGCGATGGATCGCGTTGGTGCGCAGGTGATACGCGTGTGCGCTGCCGATACGTGCCGTTGTCGCCTCGTCAGCGGCCGCGCGACAGCGCGCGTGCGCGTTCGTCCGCCAGCGCGTCGCGGCGCACGAACTCCGCGACGAACGGGCTGGCCGGATGGTGGTGCAGCGCGTAAGGCGTATCCCATTGCGCGAGTCGGCCGTCCTTCATCACGCCGATCCGGTCGGCGATCGCGAACGCTTCGGCCTGGTTGTGCGTGACGAGGATCGCGGTGTGACCCGTGCGCTTCAGGATGTCGCGCAGCTCGAACGCGAGACGCTCGCGTGTATCGACGTCGAGATTCGAGAACGGCTCGTCGAGCAGCAGCAGCTCCGGTGACGGCGCGAGCGCGCGGGCGAGGGCGACGCGCTGCTGCTGGCCGCCCGACAGTTCGTGCGGATACGCGCTGCCGGAAGCGGCGAGTCCGACGAGCTCGAGCATGTCGGCGACGCGCGCGCGTCGCTCGACCTTCGGCATCCGTCGCAGGCCGAACGCGACGTTGTCGGCCGCATTCAGGTGCGGGAACAGCGCATAGTCCTGGAACATCATCCCGATGCGCCGCCGCTCGGGCGGCACGTCGAGCGACGGCGCCGCGACGGGCGTGCCGTCCAGCACGATGCGTCCCATGCGCACGGGTTCGAAGCCCGCGATCGCGCGCAGCACGGTAGTCTTGCCGCAGCCCGATGCACCGAGCAGGCAACCGATGTCGCCGCGCGGCAGCGCGAGGCTCAGTCCGTCGACCGCCGTGCGGCGGCCGTGCGGCGTGTCATAGGCGACGCAGAGGTCGTCGAGTTCGAGCAGGTTCACGGTGTCAGGCTCCGATCTTGTGACGAGTGCGCGCGAGCAGGATCACGGGCACGAGCCCGGCCAGCACGATCGCGAGCGCGGCGACCGCGCCTTCCTCATAGGTGCCGCGCGCGGCCTCCGCATATAGCCAGGTCGCGAGCGTGTCGAAATTCAGCGGGCGCAGCAGCAGCGTCGCCGGCAGCTCCTTCATCGCGTCGACGAACACGAGCAGTGCGCTCGTCGTGAGCGCGGGCCGCAGCAGCGGCAGGTGCACGCGGCGCAGCGTGCCGCCGGCCGTCTCGCCGAGCGAGCGCGCGGCGTGTTCCAGCGACGGCGGAATGCGCGCAAGGCCGGCTTCGATGCTGCCGGCGGAGATCGCGAGAAAGCGCACGGTGTATGCGATCACGAGCGCGGCTGCCGACCCCATCAGCACCAGCCCGTCGCGGCCGAGCGCCGCGCCCAGCAGCCGGTCGGCCGCCGCGAACGGGACCAGCAGGCCGATCGCCAGCACGGTGCCCGGCACCGCGTAGCCGAGGCTCGCGATTCGCGCGCATACGCGGGCCGGGCCCGCACGCGCGCTGTCGCGCCGCGCGCGCGCCGCCCACGCGACGACGAGCCCGCATGCGAGTGTCGCCACGGTTGCGGCGGCGGCGATCGTCAGCGTGTTCGCGAGCCCGGTCATCAATTGAGCGGATACGCCGCCGACGAAATGCAGCCGCTTGCCGGTCTCGACCGCGAGGTACGCCGCCGGCGCGCCGAAGCCGAGCAGCACCGGCAACCCGCCGAGCGCGGTGGCGCTCCACGCCGCGGCGCCCGTCAGCTTGCGCGGTGCGAGCGGACGCATGCGCCGGCCGTGCGCGTAGCGCTGGCGGCGGCGCCCGTAGCGTTCGAGCACGATCATGCCGACGACGATCGCGAGCATCGCGAGCGCGATCTGCGCGGCGCCGGCGAGATCGGAGCGCGTGATCCATGTCGTGTAGACCGACACGGTCAGCGTCTGCACACCGAGGAATTCCGATGCGCCGATGTCGTTCAGCGTTTCGAGCAGCGCAAGGCTCACGCCGACCGCGATCGCGGGCCGCGCGAGCGGCACGACGACGCGCCAGAACGTCGCGATGCGTCCCGCGCCGAGCGTGCGCGCGGCTTCGAGCAGGCTCGCGGACTGCGTGACGAACATCGCGCGCGTGCTCAGGTACACGTACGGATACAGCACGAAGCCGAGCACGAAGATTGCACCGGGCAGCGAGCGCAGGTCGGGCAGGCGGAACTGGCGCGGGCTGTCGAAGCCGAGCAGCCAGCGGATCGCGCCCTGCACGGGGCCGATCGGATGGAGCAGGTCGAGGTACGCGAACGCGACGATATAGGTGGGCACTGCGAGCGGCAGGAGCAGCGCCCAGGTCAGCATCCGTCGGCCGGGAAAATCGTACGCGGTGACGAGCCACGCGCAACCCGTGCCGAGCACCGTGACGATCGCGCCGACGCCCGCGAGCAACAGCAGCGTGTTGACGAGCGCCTGCGGCAGCACGAACTCGGCGAGATGCTTCCAGTGCGCGAGATCGGCGCCGAACGACGCTGCGACCAGCACCGCGAGCGGCGCCGCGACCGCCGCGGCGATCGCGACGGCCGCGCCCAGCCAGAGGACGCCCGCGCGCGATCGGAGCGGCCGGCGGCGCGCGCGGACGAACGATGCGTCAGTTGTCAAAGCCGACCTTGTCGACGAGCTGGCTGGCCGCCTTGCGGTGCTTCGCGATGTCGGTCAGCGGCAGCGGGTCGATCTTCAGCGTGCCGAAACTCGCGATCACCGGATCGAGCTTCACGTTCGCGCGCACCGGATATTCGTAGTTCGCCTGCGCATACAGCGCCTGCGCTTCCGGCGACACGAGGTACTCGAGCAGCTTCACCGCGTTGGCCTTGTGCGGCGCGTGCTTCGCGATCGCCGCGCCGCTGATGTTTACGTGCGTGCCACCGCTTTTCGCGTTCGCGAACGTCGGCCGCACGACCTTGATCGCGTCGCCCCACTTGCGCGCATCGGTGCCGGGCTCCGCGTTCTTCATGTGACCGACGTAGTACGCGTTGGCAAGACCGACGTCGCAGATGCCGCCGAGAATGTCGCGCGCGACGTCGCGGTCGCCGCCCGTCGCCTTGCGGGCGAGATTCGTCTTCACGCCGCGCAGCCACTTTTCGGTCGCGGCTTCGCCGTCGTGCGCGATCATCGCCGCGACGAATGCCGTGTTGTACGGATGCTGCCCCGAGCGGATGCAGACCTTGCCCTTCCATTTCGGATCGGCGAGATCCTCGTAGCGGAACGCGTCGACCTTCAGGTCCTTCTCCACGTACAGCACGCGGTCGCGCAGCGACAGCGCGTACCAGTCGCCTTGCGCGCCGCGCAGGTTCGCGGGAATCGCATCGTCGAGCACCTTCGAGCGCACCGGCTGCGCGAGCCCGCCGTCGACCAGGTCCAGCAGGTTGCCGATGTCGACCGTCATCAGCACGTCGGCCGGCGATTGCGCGCCTTCCGCCTTCACGCGCTCGAGCAGGCCGTCCTTCACGAACACCGTGTTGACCTTGACGCCGCTCTGTTTCGTGAACGCGTCGATCAGCGGCTGGATCAGCTTCGGTTCGCGCGTGGTGTACAGGCTTACTTCCTCGGCCGCGTGGGCTAGTGGCGCGAATGCGGCGGCGGCAAGGGCGAGGGCGCCGGCGAGCGGCAGCAGGCGGGTGCGCGGATTCGACATGGAGACTCCGATGAGGCAGGCGACGAAAAAGCGTTCCGGGGCGTGCCTGCCGCCCGAGCAACCCGAAACATTACAAAACGAAAGATTTCGGATTCTAGATCGGAATGGGAATGATTATCAAATGAAAGGTTGTGGAAGGCGAGGAGGAAGGTGGAGGAAGGGCGCGCAACCAGGGCGCCGCAGCGCGGACGCAAGCGCGTAGAATGCCCGCTTCAACGAATTCGACGGAGCCGCACCGACCATGAACGATCAGCGCAAGAAGAACCCTGTCCGCAACGTGAGCATCCTGATCGTCGTGGCCGTGCTGCTCGTGATCGGGACGATTCTGTATAACGCGATCTCGCAGAAGCACGCGTACGACGAGGCCCATCCGGCCGAGGCCGCGAGCGCCGCGTCGCACTGACCCAAGCGCGAATGCCGCGATCGCTGCGCGGCCCGATCGGGCCGCCAACGATGCGCAGCAACGGCAGGAGGAGTGGGAGCGGTGGGCGGCGCCGGGCGCCGCGCCGGGACGGACGCGGGCGCCGAAGCCGGCGCGCCGCGTGGAAAGGTCAGCCGTGCGTCAACGTGACGCAGGCGCAAACTTCGGGCGGATTCGTGCGTAGAACACGACCGCGAGCAGCACGAGCCATGCCGCGCCGACGTATAGCGCGACGCGCGTATCTTCGAACCAGCCGAGCATCACGATCACGAAACTCATGAACGCGATCGTCAGCGCAGGTGCGACGGGCCACAGCGGCACCTTGAACTTCAATGCCGCGACTTCCGCGCGCGACAGGCGACGGCGCATCGCGACCTGCGACAGCAGGATCATCAGCCACACCCACACGGTCGCGAACGTCGCGATCGCCGCGACCACCAGGAATACGTCTTTCGGCATCAGGTAGTTGAGCAGCACGCCGACCAGCAGCGCGCCGGCCATCACGAGCACCGTGACCCATGGCACGCCGTGCCGCGACGTCGTCATCAGCACGCGCGGCGCCTGACCCTGCCGCGCCATTCCGAACATCATCCGCCCCGCGCCGAATATGTCGCTGTTGATCGCCGAGATTGCCGCGCTGATCACCACGAGGTTGAGAATGGTCGCCGCCGACTTCACGCCGAGCGCCGAGAAGATCTGCACGAACGGGCTGCCGTCGCTGCCGACGCCGGTCCACGGGCTGATCGACATCAGCACGATCATCGTCAGCACGTAGAACAACAGGATGCGCGCGGGCACCGCGTTGATGGCGCGCGGAATCACGCGCTCCGGATCCTTTGCCTCGCCGGCGCTCATCCCGATCACCTCGATGCCGCCGTACGCGAAGATCACGACCGACAGCGACGCGATCAGACCGCCGATCCCGTTCGGGAAGAAGCCGCCATGGTTCCACAGGTTCGCGAACGTCGGCACGTCGGCCGAATGGCCGAAATGCATGCCGGTCAGCAGGATCGCGATGCCGCCGCCGATCATCGCGACGATCGCGCCGACCTTGATGATCGACAGCCAGAACTCGAGCTCGCCGAACACCTTCACATGGCACAGATTCAGCCCGCAGATGACCGCGACGACGCCGAGTACCCAGATCCATTGAGGGACATCCGGAAACCAGAAGCCCATGTAGATGCCGAACGCGGTGATGTCGGCAATCGCGACGATCACCATTTCGAGCGTGTAGGTCCAGCCGGTGACGAAGCCCGCGAACGGGCCGAGATTTTCGGTCGCGTAGTGGCCGAACGAGCCGGCGACGGGCTCGCGCACGGCCATCTCGCCCAGTGCGCGCATCACCATGTAGACAGCCGCGCCGCCCAGAATATAGGCCAGGATCACCGCCGGGCCCGCGAGCTGGATCGCGGACGCCGAGCCGTAGAACAGGCCGGTGCCGATCGCCGAGCCCAGCGCGAGAAAGCGGATGTGCCGCGCGCTCAGATGGCGCTGCAAGTTCTTCATCGAGTCTCCGATATCGTTATGCGACGGACCGGGCGAGCGGGGCCGGCCCGGTTGGCTCAAGTTGTCTATACAACTTGAGCGTGGCGGAATGATAACAAGCCGGACCATGTGACCGGAATCGGGTATTCCCTGACTGGCGCAACCGGCGCAATCGGAGGTGGGGCCATCGCGCGGCAGGCGCGCGGGCCGTATCGGGCGTGCGGGTCATGCTTCGGGAGGGTGTTGCGGGAGCGGGGAGCGCTGCCGGCCGGCCCGCTTGTATGCGCGGGGAGGCCGGCGGCGGATTGACTTCATCGCGTCATGCGGGCAGGCGGATGACGCTCGCGTCCTTGCGGATCAGCAGTGACGACGCGAGCATCTGCTTGCACTGGTGCGCGAGCACCTTCAGGTCGTGCGTGAGCTCGGCGCCCACCGCGTCGGATTTTTCCGCGGACACGACCATCGCGTCGAGGTCGCGGGTGAGTTGCTTCGTCGCGTCGAGCTGGTCGGCCGGCGGCGGCTCGCCGGCTTCCGCCTTCTCGAGATTCTCGAGCACGGCGGACAGGCCGCGGCGCAACGCATCGTCGTGGACGAGGTTCTCGTCGGCCGCGCATGCGCTGCGGATCAGCGGCGCGGCGGCGGTGATCTGCGCACCGAGCACGTGGGTCTGCACGAGCAGATCGTTCAGCTCCGGCACGAAGCGCTGGTGCGCCTTTGGCTCGATCATC